>NZ_QODJ01000001.1:0-365151 GCF_009935965.1 Pseudomonas sp. L13 | reverse complement strand
TTGTTTACCAAGGAGTTTTCCGTTTCGACTGCGCCGGAAGTGGGGCGAATTATAGACAGATATAATTCGCCGTCAACTCTTAATTTTGCTTTTCTATCAATAAGTTAGCTTCGGTTAAAAAACAGCCAGCATCCACTGCGCGTCTATATAGAAGGGAAGTTCAAATAACGCCCGCCTCCTTCAATGCGGCCACATGAGCAGCTCCCAACCCCAGAACCCCCTGCAGCACCTCAAGCGTATGCTCCCCCAATAGAGGAGGCGCACTCCGGTACTCCACAGGCGTCTTGGATAAGCGTATCGGGCTCGCAACCTGGGGTACCGTCCCCGCCAATGCGTGAGGCAGCTCAATCGCCAAACCACGCGCCTGGACCTGAGGATCGGAAAACACCTGCGCCAGATCATTGATGGGCCCACATGGCACACCCACTTGCTCCAGCTGCCACACCCACTCAGCGGTCGTCTTGAAGACCGTCGCTTGACGGATCAAAGGAATCAGCTCCGTGCGATTAGCCACCCGCGCGCGATTGGTGGCGAAACGCACGTCATCCGCCCATTGTGGCTGCCCGGCGACTTCAGCGAACTTACGGAACTGCCCGTCATTGCCTACGGTGAGGATGAAATCTCCGTCGGCGGTGGGGAAATCCTGATAGGGCACAATATTGGGGTGAGCATTCCCCAGGCGCTTGGGCGGCGCCCCGGTTGTCAGGTAATTCATCGCCTGATTCGCCAGGCAAGCCACCTGCACATCCAGCAACGCCATGTCGATATGTTGCCCACCACCATCATGGTCGCGATGAGCTAGCGCAGCCAGGATCGCAACGGTCGAATAAAGCCCGGTCAAGATGTCGGTCAAGGCTACGCCAACCTTTACCGGCCCGGCGCCTTCATCCCCTTCAGGCCGCCCGGTCAGGCTCATGAGCCCGCCCAAGCCCTGGATCATGAAATCGTAGCCGGCGCGCATCGCATAGGGGCCCGTCTGGCCAAACCCGGTGATGGAGCAGTAAATCAGCTCCGGGTTGACCTCTTTGAGGGATTCATAGTCCAGCCCATAGGCCGCAAGGCCGCCCACCTTGAAGTTTTCGATCAGGATGTCCGACTTGGCAGCCAGGTCGCGCACCAGCTTCTGCCCCTCCGGCCGCGTAAAGTCGATGGTCACCGACTCTTTATTACGGTTGGCCGACAGGTAATACGCTGCCTCGCTGGTGTTCTCGCCATCCGCGTCCTTAAGGAAGGGCGGCCCCCATGCGCGCGTGTCATCGCCACTACCTGGCCTTTCGACCTTGATCACCTCGGCCCCAAGGTCTGCAAGAATCTGCCCGGACCAGGGGCCCGCGAGTACTCGCGACAAATCCAGCACTCGCAGATGCGAAAGCGCGCCCATGCCCATGCTCCTATTAATAGAACGCTTGAAGACCGGTTTGCGCGCGCCCCAGGATCAAGGCATGCACGTCATGGGTCCCTTCATAAGTGTTGACCACTTCCAGGTTGACCAGGTGGCGTGCCACCCCGAACTCGTCAGAGATGCCGTTGCCGCCCAGCATGTCCCGAGCCATGCGCGCGATGTCCAGCGACTTGCCACACGAGTTGCGCTTCATGATCGAAGTGATCTCAACCGCCGCCGTACCCTCATCCTTCATCCGACCCAGGCGCAGGCAACCTTGCAGGGCCAGGGTAATCTCGGTCTGCATGTCGGCCAGCTTCTTCTGGATCAGCTGAGTGGCAGCCAATGGGCGACCAAACTGCTGGCGATCGAGTGTGTACTGGCGCGCGGTATGCCAGCAGAACTCAGCAGCCCCCAGCGCGCCCCAGGAAATCCCGTACCGTGCCGAGTTAAGGCAGGTGAAAGGACCTTTCAAGCCACGCACATCCGGGAAAATATTTTCTTCCGGCACAAATACGTTATCCATGACGATTTCACCGGTAATCGAGGCCCGCAAACCCACCTTGCCGTGGATAGCGGGAGCGCTCAGGCCTTTCCAGCCTTTTTCCAGGACGAAGCCACGGATATCTCCCGCATCGTCTTTGCCCCACACCACAAACACATCCGCAATCGGACTGTTGGTGATCCACATTTTGGCGCCGGTCAGGCTGTAGCCGCCATCCACTTTGCGTGCACGAGTAATCATCGCTCCCGGGTCGGAACCATGGTTGGGCTCGGTCAGCCCGAAGCAACCGATCCATTCGCCAGAGGCCAGTTTGGGCAAGTACTTCTGTTTTTGCGCCTCGGTACCGAACTCATTGATCGGCACCATGACCAAAGAGGACTGCACACTCATCATCGAGCGATAGCCGGAGTCGACACGCTCGACCTCACGCGCAATCAAACCGTAGCTGACGTAGTTCAAACCACTGCCACCGTACTGCTCGGGGATCATCGCCCCCAGCAAACCGGTCTCGCCCATCTCACGGAAAATAGCGGGGTCTGTCTTTTCATGACGAAAGGCTTCGAGCACACGAGGAGCCAGCTTGTCCTGAGCAAATTGCTCGGCGCTGTCACGTACCATGCGCTCTTCTTCGGTGAGCTGTTGATCCAGCAGCAGCGGATCGATCCAGTTGAAGCTTGCCTTGCCAGCCATGAATTAAGTCCTCGCGGAAAAAATCAGAAGTCGTGGAACCAGACTAGGCGCGGTCAGCGCAGAGGGCAAACGAGGTTTTCGCATAGGCTTGTGCTAATTTCTCACTTCGTAACACTCAAAAAGCCCAGAAATGCGCTTTATCTGTGAGGGCAACGTACATGCGCAGAAAAATCCCCAGTACCACCGCACTCATCAGCTTTGAGGCAGCAGCTCGGCACGAGAGCTTTACCAAGGCAGCACTGGAGCTTTCCATCACCCAAGGCGCGATTTGCCGACAGATAGCCAGCCTGGAGGAGTTTTTGAGTGTCGAGCTGTTTCGCCGCTCACGCCGTGGAGTGAAGCTGACGGAGGCGGGGCTGTCTTATAGCCGTAGAGTTGCAACGCAGCTGGACGCCGTAGAGCGCGATACCCTATCGGTGATGGGCCAGCAGGGCGTGAATGTGATCGAACTGGCGGTGGTACCTACCTTCGGCACGCAATGGCTGATCCCACGCCTGAAGGATTTTCAACATCAGCACCCGGAAGTGACGGTAAACCTGACAAACCGTACGCGCCCCTTCCTGTTCGCCGATACCGAGTTCGATGCGGCGATCTACTTCGGAGATGCCGATTGGTCGGGTACGCAATCCCACAGGTTAATGGGCGAAAACCCGGTACCGGTATGCAGCCCGCGCTTACTCGGCGACCGCACGCACTTCACCCCTCAACAGATCGCCGAACTGCCCCTGCTGCAGCAGACCACACGCCCCTACGCCTGGCGCCAATGGTTCAACGCCCAACAACTGAACATCCCACGCGACATGACAGGCCCTCGATACGAGCTATTCTCGATGCTGTCTCAAGCGGCTATGCATGACATGGGCATCGCACTGATTCCTCCCTTCCTCATACAGCGCGAGCTGAAGGAGCAACACCTGGTAATCGCGAGCACCGACGCACTGACCAGCGAAAAGGCTTATTACCTGATGATTCCTGACAAAAAGGTCGAATCTGCCTCTCTGCATGCATTCAGGGACTGGCTGATCGACCAGTCAATGCGCTACAACCCATGTAAATAAAGGACAAAGCGCAATTACTGACTTTGTAGTCAAATAAATCATAATCCTACAGATATACGTATATGTCGCATTTGAACAGACTGTACTTATCAGCCAAAAATAAGGCTCAAAGCCATGTATCTCATGGCTCGTAGCGACTCTTACCGGCCAATGCACGACTATTCACACTGGCAATGGAAAAACGGACTGAAAACGCCTGAACGCCTTTAAAGACCTGTATTTAAAGAGGTTATTTCAGCTTGTTGCGACAATCAGTCACAGGGTGACTTGTAGTTAATTTTTCGTCACCCGTCATAATCCCTTGATGGCCGTAAAGTTCGCCTGCAAAATGCCGCGCCCCGCTGTCATTTCAGCGGGATCGTGCTGATCGGCCGCCCCAGTTGCGCCACTCGCGGTGCACTGGCCTTTTTACAAAAAGATCAAAAGCAAAAAGATCATGCAGGAGATTTGACGTGCACATTGGTGTTCCTCTCGAAACCCAGACCGGTGAAACGCGGGTGGCTGCCACCCCGGAAACCATCAAGAAGCTGATCGGCCAGGGCCATAAGGTCACTGTACAAAGCGGCGCAGGCACCAATGCCAGCATCGTCGACAGTGCCTATGAAACGGCAGGCGCCACCATTGGCAGTGCCAACGACGCGTTTGGCGCCGAGCTGATCCTTAAAGTGGTTGCTCCCAGCGACAGCGAACTGGCGCTGATCAAAAGTGGCACCGTATTGGTGGGCATGCTCAACCCGTTCAGCAACGAAACCATCGCCAAGCTCGCCGAGCGGGGCATCACCGCTTTCGCCCTGGAAGCCGCGCCGCGCACTTCACGCGCTCAAAGCCTTGATGTGCTGTCTTCGCAGGCCAACATCGCCGGTTACAAGGCCGTGTTGCTAGCCGCTCATCACTACCCGCGCTTCATGCCGATGCTGATGACCGCTGCCGGCACTGTAAAAGCCGCGCGCGTACTGATCCTCGGCGCTGGTGTGGCGGGCCTGCAAGCCATCGCCACGGCCAAGCGCCTGGGCGCGGTGATCGAAGCGTCCGACGTACGCCCGGCGGTAAAAGAGCAGATCGAGTCCCTGGGCGCCAAGTTTGTCGACGTACCGTACGAAACCGATGAAGAGCGTGAGTGCGCCGTCGGTGTCGGTGGCTACGCGCGCCCGATGCCCAGCAGTTGGATGCAGCGCCAGGCCCTGGCCGTGCACGAACGCGCCAAACAGGCCGACATCGTCATCACCACCGCCCTGATCCCGGGCCGCAAGGCTCCGACCCTGCTTAGCGCCGATACCGTGGCGCAGATGAAACCCGGCTCGGTGGTCATCGACCTCGCTGCGGCCCAGGGTGGCAACTGCCCGCTGACCGTGGCCGACCAGGTCGTGGTGGAAAACGGCGTGATCATCTGCGGCCCGACCAACCTGGCGGGCGCGGTCGCCGCCGACGCCTCGGCCTTGTATGCGCGCAACCTGCTGGACTTCCTGAAGCTGGTCTTCACCAAGGAAGGGCAGTTTGAAATCAACCTCGAAGACGACATCGTCGCCGCGTGCCTGATGTGCCGCGACGGCCAAGTCATCCGCAAAAACGCCTAAGCAGGGATTCAGACGATGGAAGAGCTTATCTCCCCCGGTATCTACAACCTGATCATCTTTGTGCTGGCGATTTATGTCGGTTATCACGTGGTCTGGAACGTAACACCTGCATTGCACACGCCGCTGATGGCCGTGACCAACGCCATTTCCGCGATTGTTATCGTCGGCGCCATGCTCGCCGCCGCTCTCACCGTGACGCCACTGGGCAAGACCATGGGCACGCTGGCCGTGGCCCTGGCGGCGGTGAATGTCTTCGGTGGCTTCCTGGTCACCCGCAGGATGCTTGAGATGTTCAAGAAGAAAGCCCCGAAAGTAAAAGAAGAGGCGCCCAAGTAATGAGCATGAATCTCGTGACGACGCTCTACCTGATCGCGTCGATCTGTTTCATCCAGGCCCTCAAGGGCCTGTCGCACCCGACCACTTCGCGGCGCGGCAACCTGTTCGGCATGCTCGGCATGGCGCTGGCGGTACTCACCACCGTCGGCCTCATCTATAAGCTGGGGGCTGAACTGGCGACTGCCGGTATCGGCTACGTCATCGTTGGCCTACTGGTTGGCGGCACCGCCGGCTCGATCATGGCCAAGCGTGTTGAAATGACCAAGATGCCTGAACTGGTCGCGTTCATGCACAGCATGATCGGCCTGGCAGCGGTGTTCATCGCCATTGCCGCCGTGGTCGAGCCGCAGTCCCTGGGCATCGTCAAGCACTTGGGCGATTCGATCCCGGCCGGTAACCGCCTGGAACTGTTCCTCGGTGCCGCCATCGGTGCAATCACCTTCTCCGGCTCGGTGATCGCATTCGGCAAGTTGTCGGGCAAGTACAAGTTCCGCCTGTTTCAGGGCGCACCGGTACAGTTTGGCGGGCAACACAAACTGAACCTGGTGCTCGGCCTCGCAACCCTGGGCCTGGGTCTGGCGTTCATGTTCACCGGCAATCTCAGCGCGTTTGCACTGATGCTGGCCCTGGCTTTCGTGCTGGGTGTGCTGATCATCATCCCGATTGGCGGCGCCGACATGCCCGTGGTGGTGTCGATGCTCAACAGCTATTCCGGCTGGGCAGCGGCGGGCATCGGTTTCTCGCTGAACAACTCGATGCTGATCATCGCCGGTTCCCTGGTGGGCTCCAGCGGCGCGATCCTGTCGTACATCATGTGCAAGGCGATGAACCGCTCCTTCTTTAATGTGTTGTTGGGCGGCTTTGGCAATGCGCCGGATGCGGGTGCTGCGGCAGGCTCTAAAGAAGCACGCCCGGTGAAGTCCGGCTCCGCTGATGACGCCACCTTCCTGCTGACCAACGCCGACACCGTGATTATCGTCCCAGGCTACGGCCTTGCAGTGGCGCGGGCACAACACGCACTCAAGGAACTGACCGAGAAGCTGACCCACCACGGCGTCACCGTGAAGTACGCGATCCACCCGGTGGCGGGTCGTATGCCGGGGCACATGAACGTATTGCTGGCCGAGGCCGAAGTGCCTTAC
Organism: Pseudomonas sp. L13; assembly: GCF_009935965.1. Lineage (NCBI taxonomy): Bacteria > Pseudomonadati > Pseudomonadota > Gammaproteobacteria > Pseudomonadales > Pseudomonadaceae > Pseudomonas > Pseudomonas sp. L13. The sequence continues at coordinate 358,465 of NZ_QODJ01000001.1, read as the reverse complement.
GACCAGGTGTTCGAGATGGAAGACATCAACTCCGAGTTCGGCCAGGCCGACGTGGTGCTGGTGTTGGGCGCCAACGACGTGGTCAACCCGGCCGCCAAGAACGACCCGAACTCACCCATCGCCGGCATGCCGATCCTCGAGGCGTTCAAGGCCAAGACCATCATCGTCAACAAGCGCTCGATGGCCAGCGGCTATGCGGGCCTGGACAACGAGTTGTTCTATCTGGACAAAACCATGATGGTGTTCGGCGATGCCAAGAAGGTCATCGAAGACATGGTCAAGGCCGTCGAATAACACTGCGCCAGCGCAATACACGAAACCCTGGCCTCACGTAGGCTGGGGTTTTTTATTAGCGGATGAAACCCGACCAAAGGCTCTAAATCGCGACCTGGCATTCGACCATGGTAGCGGGCCGAAACTTTTTGAAATCACTACACTGCCCACCTTGCTTTCCGTAGCCAGAGATAACAATTCATGTACCGTGATCGTATCCGCTTGCCTTCGTTGTTGAACAAGGTCATGAGCGCGGCAGACGCCGCTGCACTGATCGAGGACGGCATGACCGTCGGCATGAGCGGCTTCACCCGTGCCGGTGAAGCCAAGGCCGTCCCCCACGCCCTGGCCGAACGCGCCAAGACTTCGCCGCTCAAAATCACGCTGATGACCGGCGCCAGCCTGGGCAATGACCTGGACAAGCAGTTGACCGAAGCCGGCGTACTGTCACGACGCATGCCCTTTCAAGTCGACAGCACCCTGCGCAAGGCTATCAATGCCGGCGAGGTGATGTTTATCGACCAGCACCTGTCGGAAACGGTCGAGCAACTACGCAACAACCAGCTCAAGTTGCCAGACATCGCCGTGATCGAAGCCGTCGCGATCACTGAGCAGGGCCATATCGTGCCCACTACCTCCGTAGGCAACTCGGCCAGCTTCGCGATCTTTGCCAAACAAGTGATCGTCGAGATCAACCTGGCGCACAACCCGAACCTGGAGGGGTTGCACGACATCTACATCCCGACCTACCGGCCAACGCGCACGCCGATTCCGCTGGTAAAAGTCGACGACCGTATTGGCAGCACCGCGATTCCGATCCCGCCCGAGAAAATCGTCGCCATCGTCATCACCAACCAGGCGGACTCCGCCTCCACGGTGACGCCGCCTGACAGCGATACCCAAGGCATCGCCAACCACCTGATCAACTTCCTCAAGCAAGAAGTCGATGCGGGGCGCATGACCAACAAGCTCGGGCCGCTGCAAGCCGGCATCGGCAATATTGCCAACGCGGTGATGTGCGGCTTGATCGAGTCGCCGTTCGAAGACCTGACCATGTACTCGGAAGTGTTGCAGGATTCGACCTTTGACCTGATCGACGCCGGCAAGCTGAGCTTTGCCTCCGGCAGTTCGATTACCTTGTCGGAGCGACGCAATGCCGATGTGTTCGGCAACCTGGAGCACTACAAGGATAAATTGGTGCTGCGCCCGCAGGAAATTTCCAACCACCCTGAAGTGGTACGCCGCCTGGGCATCATCGGTATCAATACCGCGCTGGAGTTCGATATCTACGGCAACGTCAACTCCACCCACGTCTGCGGCACGCGGATGATGAACGGCATCGGCGGCTCCGGGGATTTTGCCCGCAATGCGCACCTGGCGATCTTCGTCACCAAGTCGATTGCCAAGGGCGGCGCGATTTCCAGCGTGGTACCGATGGTCAGCCATGTGGACCACACCGAGCATGACGTGGACATTCTCGTCACCGAAGTAGGCCTTGCCGACCTGCGGGGCCTGGCGCCACGGGAGCGCGCTCGGGTCATTATCGATAACTGCGTGCACCCAGCCTACCGCGATGCCCTCAACACTTACTTCGATGCGGCCTGCGCCATCGGTGGGCATACCCCGCACATTTTGCGCGAGGCACTGAGTTGGCACATCAACCTGGAAGAAACCGGGCACATGCTCAAGGCTTGAGGAATACAGATCCGGGCTGATGCAAATACAGTTTCATCAGCTCGGTGAACCTACCCGCCATTATGGAAAAAACTGTACTGCTGTACTGGTCATTTCCTACCGAAATATCCCTCGCCTCAACTCAAAAATGCCGATTTTGCACCTTTTAAGTGCGCACAGGTACAGTTGCCCCAATTTCGTACCGTACAGCCTCTTTAAACAGTTAACTGGCCTCTCACAATACAGGTGAACTGTATCTAGAGAGTCTTGCCTTGGAAGAGGATCATTGGCATCAGTTAAACCACTACCTAATCCCGCCACAAGCGGAAGGATGTCATCATGGAACGTACACTCAGTTCCGAACTGTTCTTCGAAGAAAAAGCTGTAAACACCCAGGCTTCCCTGCCTTTGCGCGTTCTCGCCAACCTGATGTTGTGGCAGCGCCGCATCTCCAGCCGCCACCAGTTGGCTCGCCTGGATTCGCGTCTGCTGGCTGACGCCGGTATCAGCGAAGCTCAACGCTACGAAGAGCTGAGCAAGCCGTTCTGGCGCTAAGTGGCGCCCGCTGGCCCTGACCTGACGGGTCCACTGCCAGCAACCTGATTTGTCAAAGCAAAGCCCGCCCCGGGTAACCGGAGGCGGGCTTTGTTGTATCTGCGATAGCGCATTGGATTGGCTTGATTCAAGCACACAGACACAGTTTTAAATTAATAAAATATGACAGGTACAGTTTAATTACAGGCTTCCGAATAGCCCGGCACACGCCTAATATCCGTTCACCACGTGGCGAACCCTGTAGAGCGTGCGTCTGATGCTCGACAGTCCCAGTCCGTTTCATTGTGGCCGTTTCGCGCCACCTTATTATTCGTCTACAGGAGTTACCCCATGTCCCGTCTTCGCCTGCTGTGCACTGCCGCTGTGCTGACTCTGGCTGCCAATGCCAACGCGAGCAGCCTGATCATGACGACCGACTCGATCGTCGGCGCTCTGAAGGCAACCTCCGATGCCACGTCTGACGCCACCTCATCCCTGCGCGACAACAAGGTTGTACAAGCGGCCCGTGACGACGCCGCCAGCTTTGTCGCCAGCCAAGGTGCCATCCGTGGCGTGAAACTGGAAAGCGCCCTGGCCCAGATCCGCCAACAAGCGCCGCAATTGAATACCGCAACCGATGCACAGCTGGCACAGGCCATCCTGGCTATCTGACCCACGGCAACCAGACGGGAGCGCCCGCCGCTCCCGCATGGCTCGACGCTGGCTCTCGCCCGGCGGTTGCGCTAGCCTTGGCGCTCGCTTTCAGTCGTCGAGTCCCATGGCTTTTTCATACCGTTTATTGATTTTCCCTGTACTGTTTTGCGCCTGCTGGTCACCCATCGCTTCAGCGTTGGATGTGTCCACCCAGAGCACGGTTGTCAGCGTGTATGCCACCAGCAAAGTGACCTCTGCGCCGTTCGACAATAAGTTGGTCCTGGCCGCTCGGGATGATGCTGCCGCTTTCATTGCCACTGACGGCCAATGGCGGGGCGCACGCCTGGAGTCCGCGCTGGACTATCTACGCCGTACCCAGCCAAAACTTCATGCAAGCGACCTTGAACTGGCGCAGGCAATTCTCGTCCAATAATCATCGTTGTATTTCTATCTTTGTCATTGGAGTCACCCCATGCGTAGCCCGCTGATCGTCGCCGCCCTCGGCCTGTTGTTTTTGGCCGATGTCGCCCAGGCGCAAACCTTGAAGGCCACCAGTAACATCATCGTGCGTGCCTCGGCGCGCACCATTGATTTCACCTCGGACACCACCACCTCCATCCGCGACTCCAAGATCGTGCGCGAAGCCCACGATGACGCCGCCAGTTTCGTCGCCACCCATGGCGAGATCCGTGGCGCCCAGTTGGAAGCCGCGTTCGATACCCTTCGCACCCGCGTGCCAGAAGCCCGTGATGCCAGCGACCAGACCCTCGCCGAAGCTATCCTCGCTCTGTGAGGCGTCTCAAAACCTGGCTCCTGGCCGGGGCCGTGCTGCTGTGCGCGAGTACGGCCCAGGCCGGCCTGCAACTGCGGCTCAAGACTGAAGGCTTGAGTCCGGCCGAACAGCAGGCCAGCCAGGCATTGCTCGATGAAGCGCTGCGTTCCTTGCCGCCGCGCTTTGTCGAGCAGTTGGACCGACGTATCGATGTCGGCTGGACCGACAAGATGCCTGACAACGCCTACGGCCAAGCGTCTCTGGTGTCTGAGCTCGACCTCAACCAAAACCTGCTGGCCAGCCTGACTGACGGCAGCGCCGCCACCCAGAAAACCAATCGCCCCCACGGTACGGTGCGCCGGGAAATGCTCGCCACGGTGCTGCATGAACTGACCCACATCTATGACCGCGCGCGCCTATGGCCCAAGGACGAGCGCACGCTGATCCAGCGCTGCAGCCGTCAGAACAACATCACCGGCTTGATCGGCTTGCCCGACCAGTGCCGTGGCCAGAACGACCGCCGCTTTACCCTCAGTGACGACCCGCGCTTGCTGGACCTTGCCGGCTGGCCACAATATGTGGGCCGGCGCGGCGAGCGTGAGCAGCACAACCATCAGGTGGTGCGCAGCCCGGACATCTACGAAACCACCAGCCCGCTGGAGTTTGTAGCGGTCAACATGGAGTACTTCCTCCTGGACCCCAGCTACGCCTGTCGCCGCCCCGCGCTGTTCCGTTATTACAAGGATCACTTCGGCTGGGCTCCACCCGAACAAGACACCTGCGCCAGCACCTACCCCTTCCTGAACGCAGGCAACGATTTCGCCAAGACGCCCCTGGGCCAGATCGACCCGGAACGCGTGTATGAAATCGACTACCTGCTTGCCGAAGCCAACCAAAACCTGGTGAGCCGTTGGGGCCATAGCATGTTGCGCCTGGTGATTTGTGCCCCGGGTCGCCCACGTGGTCCGGATTGCCGACTGGACCTGGACCGGCACCTGGTCTTGTCTTACCGCGCCTTCGTCGGTGACGTCCAGCTGTCGAGCTGGGATGGCCTGGTGGGTAAATACCCGTCACGGCTGTTCGTCCTGCCGCTGGCCCAGGTCATTGATGAGTACACCAAGACCGAACTGCGTGGCCTGGCGTCGGTGCCGCTGAAGCTCAGCCGCCAGGAAATCAACGACACCGTCGAACATGCGGCGCAGATGCACTGGAGCTATGACGGCAACTACTTCTTTATCTCCAACAACTGTGCGGTTGAAAGCCTGAAACTGTTGCGCAGTGGCAGCGCCAATCCGCAATTGACCGGCCTGGACAACATCACCCCCAACGGTTTGCTGGAAGTGCTCAGCGCCCGCGGCCTGGCCGATACCAGCGTATTGAACGACAAGCGCGAAGCACTGCGGCTGGGGTATCACTTCGACTCGTTCCGCGAGCGCTATCAGGCCATGTTCGATGTGTTGCGCAAGCAACTGCCGATCAAGCAGACCCAGGTCGAAGACTGGTTGTCCCTGGATGCGCAAGCGCGTCGCCAATGGTTTGCCCAGGCCGACCTGCGTACCAGCGCCGCGCTGTTGCTGCTGGAGCAGGCCAGCTATCGAAAACAACTGATGCTCGCTCAGGACGAGGTCAAACAACGCTATCTCAATGCCCGCGAGCTGAAAAACGGTGGCATGGAGAAAGCCAACAACACGCTGCAGCAAATTCTCGCCAACAGCGGCTTCCTCAGTCGCCCGGCCGAGTTGCTGGACAGTGGGGGTTATGGCCTGCCACAACCTTCGGAAGCCAAGCGCCTGGAATCAGAGAGTGCCGAACGCCAGAAGCAGTTGCAGTCGTTGACCGGCGAGCTGGATAAGGAGGTGAGGGCGCTGCTCGATCCATCCCGCGCAGCCGAGATTGCCGCCTGTGAGGCCAACCTCAAACAGGTGGGTGAGCATTTGCGGGCCTTGCACAAAGCCGCCGGCGGCCTGGAACTGCCCTGATATTCTGGCAGCGACCACTCTCCAGATGTGGGAGCTGGCTTGCCTGCGATGACGGTGTCACAGCCATAAGAGATGTTGGCTGATACACCGCCATCGCAGGCAAGCCAGCTCCCACATTTTGTTCTGCGCCAATCTTGAGAATGGGTGCCTGCCCTTCATCAGCTGTTTTCTCAGCGAAAGCTGGCTGAAAGCTTCCCCGTCTAGGATCGCCCTCACTGCCGGCAACAGACCGGCTGTTAACAACAACAATGGTGATTCCCGATGTCCGCTCGTACCCGCCTGTTCGCTCCGACTCCACCCGTACGCCTCGTGCCTTTCGTTCTGCGCTGACCGCCACTCGGTCCGCCATTCCCTAGCCGCGCTACGCCTGGAGTATTCCTATGCTGACTTTCCTTGGCTTTGCCATGGTCATCACGTTCATGTTCCTGATCATGACCAAGCGCCTGTCCGCGCTGATCGCCTTGATCATCGTGCCGATCCTGTTCGCGCTGTTCGGCGGTTTCGCACCGAAGATCGGCCCGATGATGCTCGAAGGCATCACCAAGCTTGCGCCGACCGGCGTGATGCTGATGTTCGCCATCCTCTATTTCGCCTTGATGATCGACTCCGGCCTGTTCGACCCGGCCGTGCGCAAGATCCTCAAGATGGTCAAGGGCGACCCGCTCAAGGTGTCGGTCGGCACCGCCGTGCTGGCCTTGGTTGTATCTCTGGACGGTGACGGTGCCACCACCTACATGATCTGCGTCGCGGCCATGCTGCCGCTGTACCAGCGCATCGGCATGAGCCCACGGATCATGGCCGGCCTGATCATTCTCGCCGGTGGCGTGATGAACATGACCCCCTGGGGTGGCCCGACGGCGCGCGCCGCCAGTGCACTGCATGTAGACCCGTCGGACATCTTCGTACCGATGATCCCGGCCATGGCCGCCGGTGTAGTGGCGATCCTGGTGATTGCCTACATGTACGGCAAGCGCGAACGTGCGCGCCTGGGTGAATTGCACCTGCAGGGCGACGAGATCGACCACAGCGAAATCAGCGTGTCGCAATTTCCCGACGCCCGCCGTCCGAAATTGATCTGGTTCAACGGCGCCCTGACCCTGGCGTTGATGTGCACCTTGATTGCCGGCCTGTTGCCGCTGCCGGTGCTGTTCATGGTGGCGTTCAGTATCGCCATGATCGTCAACTACCCGTGCCTGCAGCAGCAGAAGGACCGCGTCGCGGCTCACGCCGGTAGCGTATTGGCGGTGGTGGGTTTGATCTTCGCCGCCGGTATCTTCACGGGCATCCTGTCGGGCACCGGCATGGTCGACGCCATGTCCAAGAGCCTGCTGGCGGTCATCCCCGAAGCCATGGGCCCTTACCTGGCGGTGATCACCGCGTTGGTGAGCATGCCGTTCACCTTCTTCATGTCCAACGATGCGTTCTACTACGGCGTACTGCCGGTACTGGCCGAAGCCGCCAGCCATTACGGCATCACCGCTGTGGAAATGGCGCGGGCGTCGATCGTCGGGCAACCCGTGCATTTGCTCAGCCCACTGGTACCCTCGACGTACTTGCTGGTTGCCCTGGCGGGTATCGAATTCGGCGATCACCAGCGCTTCACGCTCAAGTGGGCAGTGCTGGTGTGCCTGTGCATAATGTTCGCCGCATTGCTGATGGGGATTTTTCCGCTGTTCAGCACTCTATAATCGTACCGACTCACTCACCGCGCGGCGCTGCAGCTTGCGCGGTTAACACTTGCTCAAAGGAATACACATGGAATGGCTGACCAATCCGGAAATCTGGATTGCCTTCTTCACCCTGACGGCCCTTGAGATCGTCCTGGGCATCGATAACATCATCATGATTTCGATCCTGGTCAGCCGCATGCCCAAGCATATGCAGGCACGCACTCGGATTTTCGGCCTGGCGTTGGCCATGGTCACGCGTATCCTGTTGCTGCTGTCGATCACCTGGGTCATGCAACTGACCGCCGACCTGTTCGTGGTGTTTGGCCAGGGCATCTCCGGTCGCGACCTGATCCTGTTCTTCGGTGGCCTGTTCCTGCTGTGGAAAAGCTCCCAGGAGATGTACCACGCCCTGGAAGGTGAAGATGAAACCCAGGACGAGCCCAAAGGCGCCGGTGGCAAGTTCATCTACACCATTATCCAGATCGCCATCATCGATATCGTGTTCTCCCTGGATTCGGTGATCACCGCCGTCGGCATGGTTTCCCACGTGCCGGTGATGGTTGCCGCCATCGTCGTTGCGGTATTGGTGATGATGCTGGCTGCCGGCACTATCAGCGAATTCATCGACAAGCACCCGTCGCTGAAAATGCTCGCGCTGTCGTTCCTGCTGGTCGTGGGTACCGTGCTGATCGCTGAATCCTTCGACGTACATGTGCCAAAAGGCTACGTCTACTTCGCCATGGCGTTCTCGCTGGCGGTGGAAGCGGTGAACATCAAGATGCGTACCGCCATCGCGAAAAAGAAGAAACAGCAGGACCCAGTGAAACTGCGCAAGGACATTCCGGGTCAGTAAATTTGACCCGCTGTGGAAAAAAGGGGGCTTTCGAGCCCCTTTTTTTCATCCGCAAAAAATTGGCTTCATGACAGTTTTGTTTCAATCCCAAGTTTAGCTATGCGATGCTGGCGCAGAGCCCATTCGCCAACTACAGCTTAGGTACAAGACGTAGAGCGGCACGCGGTAACTTTCCTTCGCTCCTTTTGGAGCGCACCCACACGGGGGGCCGAGCATGCTGACCTTGCTCAATCTGCTTTCCGCCGTGACCCTGCTTATCTGGGGCACGCATATCGTTCGAACCGGCATCCTGCGGGTCTACGGTTCCAATTTGCGCCAAGTCATCGGGCAGAACATGTCCAAGCGCTGGCTGGCATTTGTCGCCGGTATCCTGGTGACGGCCATGGTGCAAAGCAGTAACGCCACCGCGATGCTGGTGACTTCGTTCGTCGGCCAAGGGCTGATGAGCCTCACGCCGGCCTTGGCCACCATGCTTGGCGCCGACGTCGGTACGGCCTTGATGGCGCGGGTGCTGACGTTCGATTTGTCCTGGCTGTCGCCGCTGTTGATCTTCCTCGGCGTGATTTTCTTCCTGTCGCGCAAACAGACGCGGGCAGGGCAATTGGGCCGGGTCGGGATCGGCCTGGGCCTGATCATCCTCGCGCTGCAATTGATCGTCGAAGCCGCCGGGCCCATTACCCATGCCCAGGGCGTCAAAGTCATCTTCGCTTCGCTGACCGGCGATATCTTGCTGGACGCCCTGGTCGGCGCGCTGTTCGCCATGATTTCCTATTCCAGCCTCGCTGCGGTATTGCTCACTGCCACCCTGGCCGGTGCCGGCGTGATCGGCTTGCACGTGGCCATAGGCCTGGTGATCGGCGCCAACATCGGCAGCGGGGTGCTGGCGTTTCTCAGTACCAGCATGCAAAACACCGCCGGTCGCCAAGTGGCCCTGGGCAGCCTGTTGTACAAATTGATCGGTCTGTTGCTGATCATTCCGGTGCTTGACCCGCTCGTGGGCTGGATGGACGGCCTGGACTACAGCGTTCAGGGCATGGTCATCACCTTCCACCTGCTCTACAACGTCAGCCGCTGCCTGATCCTGTTACCCACCATCGGGCCGATGGCACGCCTGTGCGAATGGCTGCTGCCGGAACGCCCCGAAACCAATGGCAAAGCCAAGCCACGCCATTTGGACCTGGCCTCATTGAATACCCCAAGCCTGGCCCTGGCGAACGCCGCTCGCGAAACCCTGCGCCTGGGTGACTTGATCGACAATATGCTTACCTCGATGCAGGAAGTGCTGCGCGGCAATCAAACCGCCGTCACCCAAGAAATGCGCAGCCTGAGCGATGACGCCGAAGCGCTCTACAGCGCAATCAAACTCTACCTGGCGCAAATGCCCCGTGAAGACCTCAGTGAACAGGACAACCGCCGCTGGGCCGAGATCATCGAGCTGTCGATCAACTTGAAATTGGCGGGTGACTTGATCGAACGCATGCTGCGCAAGGTCCAGCAACAGAAGACCTCGCAGCGCCGGCAATTTTCCGAAGTGGGCCTGGAAGAACTCAGCGGCCTGCACAGCCAGTTGATCGCCAACCTGCGCCTGGGCCTGTCGGTGTTTCTCAGCGGCGACCCGGAAAGCGCCCGCCAATTACTGCGAGAAAAGCGCCGCTTCCGCGCCCAGGAACGCCGCCTGGCCCACGCCCATGTCAGCCGCTTGCAGCGCAAGATCGTGCAGAGCCTGGAAACTAGTTCCCTGCACTTGGAGCTGATTGCCGACATGAAACGCTTGAACTCGTTGTTTTGCAGCAGTGCTTATGTAGTGTTGGAAACGTCCGACACCGGCGCGCTCTCCGCCGAAAGTATTGCCGACATCACCCATTCGCCCTGAACGTACGCCCGCGAGCGAAGTCAGTTAACAATGGACCTCATTCGCCAGGAAGCTTGTTATGCGTCGCCTGTTACTCGCCTGCCTGCTCTTGGGCTCGGCCCACACCTTTGCCTTTGACCGCCTGCAAGTCGAGGGCTACACCTTGCCCAACGGCCTGCAACTGCTGCTCAAACCGGGCACCGAGCGTGGGCACGTGGCTATTCGCCTAGTGGTTGGGGTGGGCCTGGACGACTTCGGTTGCGAAGAAAAAGAACTGCCGCACTTGTTCGAGCACTTGCTGTTCAGCGGTATCGACGGCGGCGGCGAAGGCGACCTCGAAGACCGCATGCAAGCCCTGGGCGGCGAGTGGAACGCCTATACCAGCAACGCCGACACTACCTTCGTGATCGAGGCACCCGCGCAGAACCAACGCAAGGTGCTGGACCTGCTGCTGGCGATCCTCACGCGCACCCAACTGACCGACGCTCATATCAACGCCGCCAAACAGGTGGTGGAGCGCGAAGACGGCGGCCATTACTCACACTTGCAACGCCTGCTGGATCGCCAAGACCTCGGTCACAGCGCCAGCAACCAATTGGCCGTGGAGTTGGGCCTCAAGTGCGCCGAACGCGCCGAGGTCAGCCACCTCACCCGCAATCAGTTGGAGAAGCTGCGCAACGAATGGTACGCGCCGAACAACATGACCCTGATCGTCGTCGGCGATCTCGAAAAATTGCTGCCCGCCTACCTGGAGCGCACCTATGGTCAACTCGCCCCCGTGGAGCCGAGCGAACATCGCCCCCTCCCGGAAATCCAGCACACTGCCGCCAGCCACCGCGACCTGATCCGCGGCTGGGTGGGCGATGGCGCCAAGCTGCACTGGCTGTTCCCCGAGCCCGTATTGGATGACCAGCATGATGAAACCTACAACCTGCTCAAGGATTACCTCGACTGGGCGCTGTACCGGCAACTGCGCCTCAAGCACGGTTTGTCCTACGGCCCATGGGTAGAACGCGAAGTGCTCGGCGGCGTTGGATTCCTCAGCCTGAATGCCGACCTTGAGCGGGAAAACCTCCCTGAAGCCGAGCAGGTCTTGCAAGACCTCAAGGCCCAACTGCTTAAGGATGGCCTCGACCCAACAGTATTCACGCGCCTGCAACAGGCCGCCATTGCCCGCCAAGCCTGGGCAGTGCAGGGCAACAGCGCACTGGCCGACTATTACTGGAGCGCTGCCGGCGACTACAGCAACGGGCGTTTCAGCGACCCGGTCAAACGCATCAAGGCCGTAAGCCTGGCACAAACCAACCAGGCCATGCGCGAAGCGTTCCAGCAGCCGGGCTACTGGCGCATCGAAAAACCGCTGCTGAGTTATGACGCCTTGACCTGGATCGGCGCGGGCGTGCTGGGCCTGATCATCCTTGGTTTGATCGGCCTGAGGCTTTATCGCAAACCTGTTGAGTAATGACGCACAGAATATCAGGCTAAGGCGTTATTCTGTCTGAGATTTTTCCCACAACCAGTGAACCGCCCATGCCGAACTTGCCGCCCCTCATCCAGCGCGTTATAGAACTGATCAAGCGCTACCCAGGGGTGATTGCACTCGGCGGTTTCATCTCGGGGGTGGGCAGCTTCATTCTGGTAGACCGCCAGCAGGGCATGGCCAGTTGGATCGCGGTGATCATGCTGGTGAGCTGGTTATGGCTGATGCTGGAGAACAGCTTTACGCAACTGTTCACCAAGGTCTTCAATCGCGAGATCCCTGAACCGCTGCTGCGCTACGCCACCCAGATGATCCACCAGGAAAGTCTGTTTTTCGTGCTGCCCTTCTTTTTCGTCACCACCGCCTGGAACAGCGGCCAATCGCTGTTCACTGGCCTGCTGGGTGCGGCGGCGCTGGTGTCGATCATTGACCCGCTGTATTACAAGTGGCTGGCGCCCAAACGCTCGCTGTTCCTGGCCCTGCACACCCTGACCCTGTTTGCCGCGTTGCTGACCGCACTGCCGATCATCATGCACCTGACCACCGCCCAGAGTTACAAACTGGCGTTGGGTGTAGCCATGGTCTTGTCGATTCCAAGCCTGGCCGTGAGCCTGCCGCTGCGTAGCCTCAAGGGCTGGGCGATGCTGCTGGGGGTAACGGCTGCCATCGGCTGCGCCGGCTGGTTCCTGCGCAGCTGGGTACCGCCCGCCACCCTGTGGATGACCGAAGTCGCCATCAGCACCCAACTGCAAGACCGCACGCCAGGCGACGACCTCAAGCAAGTCACCGCCGCCCAATTGCGCAGCGGTGGGCTGTACGCCTACACCGCGATCAACGCGCCACGCGGGCTGGATGAGCGGATCTACCATGTGTGGAAATTCAACGGCCAGGAAGTCGACCGCATTGCCCTGGACATCCACGGTGGTCGCAAGGAAGGCTATCGCGCCTGGACCCACAAGCAGAATTTCCCGGGTGACGCCGTGGGGCGCTGGCAGGTGCAGGTGCTCACCGAAGACGGCCAGGTCATCGGCGTTCTGCGCTTCAAGGTGATAGACACAGCACAAGCGGACAACCCAAAGTAAGCCGGATCGTGTTATTACGTAGCAATTGTGGATAGCCAAACAAGCTCGGAGCTTATGACCACTCGCACGACGGCCGGCGCGGCCCATCTTGATACGTCCAGCACCCCGCCTTCGCTACGGATTACCGGCGACTGGACGCTGGCCCACTACGCCCACCTGAAGAAGCTGTCGGCCACGCTCGACGGCCAATACGACGCCGGCGCCCGCATTGACCTCAACGGCCTCGGTGCGCTGGATACCGCCGGCGCCTCGCTGCTGGTGGAGCTGCTGGGCCCTGCGCGCATCGAACACTCTGCCGAACAGAACGATTGCACCCTGGCAGCCGCCGACCGGGCACTGCTCAAGACCGTCTACCGCTCCCTCAATGACTTTTGCGTACCGATCAAAGAGCCGGAAGAGGCCGCCGGCATTCAAGTGCTGGCCCGTATCGGTCGCGCAGTAGATACCGTCTGGCAAGACGCAATGAAGCTGTTGGGCTTTATCGGCCTGATCCTCGAAACCTTCGCTCGCGGCATTTGGCGACCCAAGCGCTGGCGCCTGACGCCCATGGTCGCCCACATCGAACAGACGGGCCTGGATGCTGCGCCTATCGTCGCACTGCTGACCTTTCTGGTGGGCGCCGTCGTGGCCTTCCTCGGCGCCACTGTGCTCAAGAGCTTCGGCGCGACGATCTTCACCGTGGACCTTGTGGCGTTCTCCTTCCTGCGTGAATTCGGCGTGTTGCTTACCGCAATTCTCATCGCCGGCCGTACCGCCAGTGCGTTCACCGCGCAAATCGGCTCCATGAAAGCCAACGAAGAAATCGACGCCATCCGCACACTGGGCCTGGACCCTATGGAGCTGTTGGTATTGCCGCGCGTGCTGGCGCTGCTGGTGGCGTTGCCGATGCTGACCTTCCTGGCGATGCTCTCGGGGATCGTCGGCGGTGGCGTGGTGTGTGCCGTGGCCCTGGATATTTCGCCGGCGATGTTTCTTTCGCTGCTGCAATCGGACATTGGCGTGCAGCACTTTCTGGTGGGCATGGTGAAGGCGCCGATCTTTGCCTTTTTGATCGCGGCCATTGGCTGCCTGGAAGGTTTTAAAGTCAGCGGCAGTGCCGAGTCAGTCGGCGCGCACACCACGTCGAGCGTGGTGCAATCGATCTTTGTGGTGATCGTGCTGGATGCGGTCGCGGCGATGTTCTTCATGGAGATGGGCTGGTGAGTCGTCTACACCGTGCGCCCACTGAGGCGGTGATTGAAGTGCGTGGCTTGTGCAATCGCTTTGGCAGCCAGAGCGTGCATGAGAACCTCGACCTGGATTTGTACAAGGGCGAGATCCTGGCGGTGGTGGGCGGCTCTGGCAGCGGTAAATCCGTGTTGCTGCGCAGCATCGTTGGCCTGCGTCGCCCCAGCGAAGGCGAAGTACGGGTGTTCGGCAAAAACCTCCCGAGCCTGCCTGAACATGAACGCTCACTGGTAGAGCGCCGCTTTGGCGTGCTGTTCCAGAAGGGCGCGCTGTTTTCCTCGCTGACGGTGACCGAGAACGTGGCCCTGCCATTGATCGAGCACGCCGGCCTCAGCCGCGTCGATGCCGAGCACTTGGCGGCAGTCAAGCTGGCCCTGGCAGGCTTGCCGCTGTCGGCGGCCGACAAATACCCAGCCTCGTTATCCGGCGGCATGATCAAACGTGCGGCCTTGGCCCGCGCACTCGCCTTGGACCCGGACATCCTGTTCCTGGACGAACCCACCGCCGGTCTCGACCCGATTGGCGCGGCGCAATTCGACCAACTGATTCTCACCCTGCGCGATGCGTTGGGCTTGAGTGTGTTCCTGGTCACCCACGACCTCGACACGCTGTACACCATCACCGACCGTGTGGCGGTGCTGGCACAGAAGAAAGTGCTGGTGGCCGACGCCATCGATGTCGTGTCGGAAACGAACGACGCCTGGATTCACGAATATTTCCACGGCCCCCGGGGCCGCGCGGCATTGGATGCCGCTCAATCGCTCAACGAGGTATGACATGGAAACCCGAGCCCATCATGTGATGATCGGACTGTTCAGCGTAATTGTGGTGGTCGGCGCGATGCTGTTTGGCCTGTGGCTGGCCAAATCCAGCGTGGACACAGCCTTCCAGGATTACGAAGTGATCTTCAACGAGGCGGTCAGCGGCCTGTCCCAGGGCAGTGCGGTGCAGTACAGCGGCATCAAGGTGGGCGACGTGATCAGCCTGCGCCTGGACCCCAAAGACCCGCGCCGCGTCCTGGCGCGCATCCGCCTGGCCGGGCAAACGCCAATCAAGGAAGACACCCAGGCCAAACTGGCCCTGACCGGTATCACCGGCACCTCGATCATCCAGCTCAGTGGCGGCACCCCGCAGAGCCCGGAGCTCAAGGGCAAGGACGGCAACCTGCCGGAAATCATCGCATCGCCATCGCCTATCGCGCGCCTGCTCAATAACAGCAACGACTTGATGACCAGCGTCAACCTGCTGCTGCACAACGCCAACCACCTGTTCTCGCGGGAAAACGTCGAACGCCTGAGCAACACCTTGGACAACCTGCAACAAACCACCGGCGCCATTGCCGAGCAACGCGGCGACATCAAGGTGGTGATGCAGCAATTGATGCAAGTGAGCAAACAGGCCGGCGCGGCGCTGGAGCAAACCACCGTATTGATGCGCAACGCCAATGGCTTGCTCAGCGAGCAAGGCAAGCAAGCCTTCGGCAGCGCCGAGCAGGCGATGAAATCCCTGGAGCAAAGCACCGCCACCATCAATACCTTGCTGACCAATAACCAGGACTCGGTAAACAGTGGTATGCAGGGCCTCAACGAACTGGCGCCAGCCGTGCGCGAGTTGCGTGAAACCCTCGGTTCGCTGCGCGCCATCTCTCGCCGCCTGGAAGCCAACCCCAGCGGTTACCTGCTGGGCAGCGACAAGAACAAGGAGTTCACGCCATGAAGCGTGCTTACCACATGATCGTCCCTATTGCTCTGGCACTGGTCAGCGCGTGCTCGATCCTGCCCAAGCCGGACCCGTCGGACGTGTACCGCCTGGCGTCCGCCCAACCGACCACTCAAGGCACGCCGGTGAATTGGTCGCTGCGCGTGACCAAGCCGCAGACCAGCGAGTTTCTCGACAGCCCGCGCATCGCCGTGGTGCCAGATGGCAACTTGATCAGCAACTACGCAAACTCACGCTGGAGCGACCCGGCGCCGGTGCTGCTGCGTAATCGCCTGCTGGATGGCTTCCAGCGCGACGGACGCGTGACATTATTGAGTACAGACGAGACCAACCTACAAGCCGACTATGAGCTGGGCGGGCAATTGCAGGCGTTTCAGAGCGAGTATCGGGGCAGGGCGGTGGACGTGGTGATTCGTCTCGACGCGCGATTGGTGCGTGGGCGTGATCAAAGAATCATCGCCAGCCGTCGGTTTGAAGTGAAGCAGCCGGTGAGTGACGCCAAGGTGCCAGCGGTGGTGGCTGCTTTTGGCCAGGCTGGGGATCAGTTGAATAAGCAGGTGGTGGATTGGGTAGTGCAACAGGGCAATGCTGCGCCGAATAGATGATTCCACCGCCCTGTAGGAGCGAGCTTGCTCGCGAAAAACCTGAGACCGCTTCGGGGAATCTGATGCCCCGCGTCATCGTTAACGTTTTTCGCGAGCAAGCTCGCTCCTACAGGGTGCGGCTCATGCTTAACCGAAGAACCAGTAGCACACCGAAATAGCCGCCACCACGCCGGCAAACTCCGCGAACAACGCACAGCCCACCGCATGCCGCGCCCGCTGGATGCCTACCGAACCGAAGTACACGGCCAACACATAAAACGTGGTTTCCGTACTGCCTTGGATCGTCGCCGCCACCAACGCCGGGAAGCTGTCCACACCCTGGGTCTGCATGGTCTCGATCAGCATCGCCCGCGCTGCACTGCCGGAGAACGGCTTGACCATCGCGGTCGGCAGCGCGTCGACAAAGCGCGTATCCAGGCCCGTCCAGGCCACCACATGGCGAATTCCTTCCAGGCCGAACTCCAAGGCGCCTGAGGCACGCAACACGCCAACCGCACACAGCATCGCCACCAGATAGGGCAAGAGGTTCTTGGCCACGTCGAAGCCTTCCTTGGCACCTTCGACAAAGGCCTCGTACACCTTGACCTTGCGCAACGCGCCGATCACCAGGAACAGCATGATCAGGCCAAACAGCGTGAGGTTGCCCAGGATCGACGACAAACCGGCCAGCGCCGTGGCGGACAGGGTCGCCAGCAACGCCATGAAGCCGCCCAGCAGCAACGCGCCGGGGATCAGATAGGCCAGCACCACCGGGTCCCACAGCCGCAGGCGCTGCATGACCGCCACCGACAGCAGGCCCACCAGCGTCGACGCACTGGTGGCCAGCAGGATAGGCAGGAACACCAGCGTCGGGTCCGCCGCGCCTTGCTGGGCGCGGTACATGAAGATAGTCACCGGCAACAGCGTCAGCGAGGACGCGTTGAGCACCAGAAACAGGATCTGAGCGTTGGTCGCCGTATTGGGAATGGGGTTGAGCTCTTGCAGCGCCTTCATGGCTTTCAGGCCGATGGGCGTGGCGGCGTTGTCCAGGCCCAGGCCGTTGGCGGCAAAGTTGAGGGTGATCAAACCGATCGCGGGGTGCCCGGCGGGCACTTCCGGCATCAGGCGGCGAAACAGCGGGCCGAGGGCCTTGGCCAGCCAATCGACGATCCCGGCTTTTTCGGCGATCCGCAGAAAGCCCAACCATAACGTCAGGGTACCGAACAGCAGCACCATGACTTCCACCGACAATTTGGCCATGGCGAAAATGCTTTCGACCATCGCCGCGAAGATCAAGGCGTTACCGCCCACCAGCCATTGCGCCAGTGCTGACACCATTGCTACGACAAAGAAGCCAAGCCACAGGCCATTGAGCATCAGATAAGTCCCCCGAAAGATGGGGCGAATGATAACGGGGCTGGCAGAAACGACAAACCCCGGAATTCTCCGGGGTTTGTTTTCGATCAATCTGCAATCAGCTACGGGTGGCTTGTGCCGTAGGCAGGGCTTCCTTGCTGCGCCAGTGCGGCAAGGAGTTCCAGTAGCGCTCGCCCTTGGCGTCGTCGTACATGCCTTCCCAACGTGAGATAACCAGTACGGCCAAAGCGTTACCGATCACGTTCAAGGCGGTACGCGCCATGTCCATCACACGGTCGACACCGGCGATGAATGCCAGGCCTTCCAGCGGGATGCCCACGCTGCCCAGCGTCGCCAGCAACACCACGAAGGACACGCCCGGAACGCCGGCGATACCTTTGGAGGTGACCATCAGGGTCAGTACCAGCATCAACTGCTGGCCGATCGACAGGTCGATGCCATACAGCTGGGCGATAAAGATGGCCGCGATGCTCTGGTACAGGGTCGAACCGTCGAGGTTGAACGAGTAGCCGGTCGGTACCACGAAGCTGCAGATCGCTTTCGGCGCGCCGTAGGCTTCCATCTTTTCGATCACACGCGGCAGCACGGTTTCGGAGCTGGCGGTGGAGTAAGCCAATACCAACTCATCCTTGAAGATGCGGATCAGCTTGAGGATCGAGAAGCCAAACAGGCGGGCGATCAAACCCAGTACCGCAAAAGCGAAGAACAGGATCGCGACATAAACCAGGATTACCAGCTTGGCCAGCGGCAGCAGCGAGGCGAAGCCGAAGTTGGCCACCGTCACCGCGATCAGCGCAAATACACCGATAGGGGCGTACTTCATGATCATGTGGGTGACTTTGAACATGCTCTCGGACACGCCCTGGAACATGGTCACCAGCGGCTCGCGCAGCTCAGGCTTGAGGCTCGACAGGCCCAGGCCGAACAGCACCGAGAAGAAGATGATCGGCAGCATCTCGCCACGGGCGACGGCAGCAAAGATGTTCGAAGGGATCAGGTTGAGGATGGTCTCGATGAAGGCATGTTCATGCTGCACTTCGGCAGCAGTCGCCTGGTACTTGGAGATATCGACGGTACCCAGGGTACTCATGTCGATGCCAGCGCCTGGGTGGAACAGGTTGGCGAGCAACAGGCCCACCACGATGGCGATGGTGGTGACGATTTCGAAGTAAAGAATGGTTTTGACGCCGATACGACCGAGCTTTTTCGCGTCGCCGACACCGGCAATACCGACGATCAGCGAAGAAATCACAATCGGGATCACGATCATCTTGATCAAGCGGATAAAGATATCGCCCGCCGGCTGCAACACATTGCTGATCCACCAGGCCTTTTCAGCACTGAAATGGTTGAGCACTGCACCGATTGCGATCCCCAGTACCAAACCGATGAGGATCTGCCAGGCGAGGCTTAGCTTTGCCTTCTTCATGTCATTACCCTTGCTTCAAGTGGACTTACGGCAAATGCGCCAGCTGCAACGCTCGAAAGCGAAAAAGTGTGTGCATCTGCCTCCATGGAAGGTCACCGCAGCGTGGCCGAAATGGCTTACTGGCAGGCGAAAAAAGGCGCAACTATTCCCATGCAAGGGAGCGACGTCTAATGCCGTAAACGCCTACCCTATGCCGAATCGGCATGGCTTTTTTTGAAAATATTTGTCCAAACGGTCAGTTCGTATCCGCCATTCGAGCGGGTGAATATGCCGTTAAGCAGCCAAATCAGGCTCGCGCAGAGATACTGGACGACTCGGAATGATTGGCAGAAATGTCTGAGAAATCCATCACCTAGCGCCAGAAAGATCCTATAGCGCGGATGAAAAATTCTCGATAGATGGTCGCGCCGACATACCCGGTAATGGTTGGCCAGAGGCAAAAATCAAAACTGCGGCTATGGGCGGCATGAAGTGCGGGCATGAGAGTCATAAGCCCGCCGCAAGTTCAGCAAGCTTGAGGTCTTGTGAACTTGCGTCGCAGCTTTTCGCCTGACCCGGCCCTTGCGCAGGTACTCCCTGTACCCGTAGGTCACGCCGATCCTGATCGATCAGAGCAACCCGGCCCCCTGGTCATGCATCGCTCAAGGAGCGATGCAAACAGAAAGAAGCACAAGGGCTTCTTTCTATGGACGCCGGCTCCGTCAGACGGAACCTAGTACCAATTCGGATCTTTCTTGAGCTGCTCCATCAGCAGCTTTTGCATACCCTCGTCCGGCTTACCGATAAAACGGTAATCGGCGTGCCGGGTCGGGGACTTGTCGGCCGGCAAACCGGCCGGGACTTCCACCAACATGGCGTAGGCATCTTCCTTGTCGAAGCTGAAGGCAACAATCAGGCGCTTGTTCAGGCAGGTGTCTGCAGTTTCGCAGAGCGGCCCGACCAAGTACTTGTCGCCATCTTCCTCAACGGCATTCATTTGCTCGGCCGTGCCCGACAGGTTCATCACCCATTCGGGCAGGCGCTCTTCTTTCTTCACCACGTCTTGCCAGGTCTCACGGTACTGCGCATCCGCGCTGAGCAATTCGTTAGCCCGGGCCTGGCCGTCATTGGCGGCCAAGGCCAAGCCGCTGCCGCCCAACAGCAGGGCGGCAGCAAGGGCTTTAAAAGGCAGGTTGGCCATATTCAACCTCGGCCTTTGCGACCAAAGAAGAACGAAGCGATGAACATCACCAGGAAGACCACAAACAGGATCTTGGCGATGCCGGTGGCGGTGCCAGCGATACCACCGAAGCCCAGGACTGCAGCCACAATGGCGATGATCAGAAATGTGATTGCCCAACTCAACATGGTGATTCTCCTTATGCTTCTATAGGGGTAACAGCGGTGATGCCATGCAGCCGCTCAACACAAGCGACGTTTTTTGCCTAGAACACCCAACGGTCATGGGCCGGTAGTTCGTCCAGGGTGGAACCCTGATCTACCAGGCTCAATTGCGGGGCAGTCACATCGGCGCTGGCGCTGCCAATGGAACGAAAATGAGTCTGGGTCATGACAGGACGTTCAAATTGCGGGGCTGGCTGCGCGCGCTCTTGCCAATGCTGCAACTGCTGGCCAGCAATCAACGTGACCATCAAGGCCAGGCTGGCATACAAGCCCTGCTGCAAGCGCAGCGGCGATACACGCAATTGGCTGAGGCTTTGGCGAGTCATACTGCATTGCTCCCGCATTCTGATTGTTCGTTCATGACGCTCTTGGGAGAGATAGTGCAGAGTGCATGCCAGCTTTATTGCAAAATAAAGCTCAATAAAATCAAGGAGTTATACTTGATCGATAGAATCATCGCCTAGCATCCTGCACGATGCCTGCGTGCAGGCCGTGCGAAATGCACGATGGCAAGTGGTCGGAACCAGACACCCCGCGCGCACATCGAAGGACCGAAGGGCGAACAGAAGGGAAAATGCTCTCAGACGACGTCTGTAGGAAGGCGCGCAGATAGCTGCGCGAAGAAGCCTTTTATGAATCAGAATAAACCATGCAACTTGCCCGATTATTCCGGGACTAAACACCATCACATTTATAGTTAAGGAGTGCGGGACAGATGGAATCAGCCAAGGAACTTCAAGGCCGCATTCTTTTAGTGGATGACGAATCCGCGATCCTGCGCACCTTCCGCTATTGCCTGGAAGATGAAGGCTATACCGTCGCCACCGCGAACAGTGCCGCCCAGGCCGACGCGCTGATGCAGCGTCAGGTGTTCGACCTGTGCTTCCTCGACCTGCGCCTGGGCGAGGACAATGGCCTGGACGTGCTGGCCCAGATGCGGGTACAGGCACCCTGGATGCGCGTGGTGATTGTGACCGCCCATTCGGCCGTGGATACCGCCGTGGACGCCATCCAGGCCGGCGCCGCCGACTACCTGGTCAAACCTTGCAGCCCAGACCAACTGCGCCTGGCCACCGCCAAGCAACTGGAGGTGCGTCAGCTCTCGGCGCGGCTGGAAGCGCTGGAAGGCGAAGTGCGCCAGCCTAAAGACGGCCTGGACTCCCATAGCCCGGCAATGATGGTGGTGTTGGAAACCGCGCGGCAGGTGGCCGGGACAGACGCCAACATCTTGATCCTCGGCGAGTCTGGTACCGGTAAAGGTGAGTTGGCCCGGGCGATACACGGCTGGAGCAAACGCTCGAAGAAGTCCTGCGTGACCATCAACTGCCCGTCTCTGACCGCAGAGCTGATGGAAAGCGAACTGTTCGGCCACAGCCGCGGCGCGTTCACCGGCGCCAGCGAAAGCACCTTGGGCCGAGTGAACCAGGCGGACGGCGGTACGCTGTTTCTCGACGAGATCGGCGATTTCCCCCTCACGTTGCAACCCAAGTTGCTACGGTTTATTCAAGATAAAGAGTATGAGCGTGTGGGCGACCCGGTCACCCGCCGCGCCGATGTGCGCATCCTCGCAGCCACCAACCTGAACCTGGAAGACATGGTGCGCGATGGCCGTTTCCGTGAAGACTTGCTCTACCGCCTGAATGTCATCACCTTGCACTTGCCGCCGCTGCGCGAACGCAGTGAAGACATCCTGACCCTGGCTGACCGCTTCCTTGCCCGCTTCGTCAAGGAATACGCACGCCCTGCACGCGGCTTCAGTGATAATGCCCGCGAAGCACTACTCAACTACCGCTGGCCCGGCAATATCCGCGAACTGCGTAACGTGGTGGAACGCGCCAGCATCATCTGCCCTCAGGAGAAGGTGGAGATCAGCCACCTGGGGATGGCCGAGCAACCGGCCAACAATGCACCGCGTATCGGCGCGGCTTTGAGCCTGGATGAACTGGAGAAAGCCCATATCGGCGCCGTACTTGCGACCAGCGACACACTGGACCAAGCGGCCCGCACACTCGGCATCGATGCGTCGACGCTGTACCGCAAACGCAAGCAGTACAACCTTTGAACAGGACCTTATGAAGCTCGCGATGAAACTGCGCACCCGGTTATTCCTGAGCATCTCAGCGCTGATCACCGTGGCCTTGCTGGGGTTGATCCTGGGCTTGGTCAGCGTCATGCAAATGGCCAAGACCCAGGAATCGCTGATCCGCAGTAACTTCATCACCCTGGACCTGGGGCTCAAGTTGCGTCAGAGCCTGGGCGACCAGTTGATCATGATGCTGGAGAAGCGTCCTGACCCGGACGCCCTGCAAGCCTCCAAGCAACAATATTTCGACCTGTTGGACCAAGGCATCGCCCATGAGCAGGTCGACGGCACAAACCATGGCTTCAGCCAGGCACGCTCCGATTACCAGAAACTGCTGGAGGCGTTTGACCAATCCCAACAGGCATCACCGCCCGCAGGCAGCAAAGAAAAGCTGACTGAAACCTTCAACATATTGCGCAACGGCCTGATCGCCGATCACAAGCGGGCGTTGGAAAATATCAGTACCAGCGAGCATAAATCCCGTGAGCGCGCGTTGTTGATAGCGGGCCTGCTCGGGCTGGTAGGGCTTGCGGTGCTGATCATCGGTTTCGTCACGGCCCATGGCATCGCCCGGCGCTTCGGTGGCCCCATCGAGGCGCTGGCCAAGGCCGCCGACAAGATCGGGCAGGGCGATTTCGAAGTCACCCTGCCGATCTCCTCCGCAGCGGAAATGAACCTGCTGACCCGCCGCTTCGGCATCATGGCCGAAGCGTTGCGCCAACATCAGGCCACTAACATCGATGAGCTGCTGGCCGGCCAACAGCGCCTGCAAGCGGTGCTCGACAGTATCGATGACGGCCTGCTGATGATTGATCGCCAAGGCTGCCTGGAGCACCTCAACCCTGTGGCGCAGCGCCAATTGGGTTGGGATGAGGAGCGGCTCGGCCAAGGCCTTGGCGAAGCCATGGGTCGCGCAGAAATGGATGAACAGCTGCAACTGGTGCTGCGCGGCGGCAACCTGGAGCGGGCCCCGGATGATCTGGAGGTGGAAGTCGAGGGTGAATTGCGCCTGCTGACCTACAGCCTCACCCCGGTCAGCCATACACAAGGGCACATTCTGGGTGCAGTGATGGTACTGCATGACGTGACTGAACAGCGCGCCTTCGAGCGGGTGCGCAGCGAGTTCGTCTTGCGCGCCTCACATGAGCTGCGCACGCCGGTTACCGGCATGCACATGGCCTTCGGCCTATTCCGTGAGCGGGCCAAGTTCCCGGCGGACTCCCGCGAGGCGGACCTGCTGGATACGGTCAATGAAGAGATGCAGCGCCTGATGCAGTTGATCAACGACCTGCTCAACTTCTCGCGCTACCAGAACGGCCTGCAAAAACTCACCCTGGGCACGTGCGATGTCACCGACTTGCTGGAGCACGCACGGGCCCGATTTGCTGAGCCTGCGAACGCCCAGCACATTGAGTTGCTGGTGGAAGCCCAACCTGAGTTGCCACGGCTATATGCCGACCAAGTGCAACTGGAGCGGGTACTCGACAACCTGCTGGGCAATGCCCTGCGACACACCGCCGAAGGCGGGCAGATCCGCCTGCAGGCACGGCGTCATGGCGAACGGGTGATTATCAGCGTCGAAGATAACGGCGAAGGCATTGCCTACGGCCAGCAAGGGCGGATCTTCGAACCCTTTGTGCAGGTGGGCCGCAAGAAAGGCGGTGCGGGCCTGGGGTTGGCACTGTGCAAGGAGATCGTGCAATTGCACGGCGGCCGCATGGGCGTGTACTCACGGCCGGGGCAGGGTACGCAGTTCTATATGGCGTTGCCCCTGTAGGAGCGAGCTTGCTCGCGAAAAACGTCAACGATAACGCTGTGCTGTCAGGCAGCCCGCGTCGTCTGTGCGTTCTTCGCGAGCAAGCTCGCTCCCACATTATTATTTTTACACCATCAGCGGTGATTCAAGGCTCGCAGGATCGCGGCACTTTCAGCATCCGGAGCGCCATCAAACAGCGATGGCCGGAAGCGCATCTGGAACGCGGCGATGACGTGCCGCGTGGCCACATCCAGCTCACCGGTCTGCGGCGTCTGGTAGCCCAGGCGCGCCAATTCTTCCTGGAACCAGGTAATGCTCGGCAACTGCGCGGCGTACTGCACCTGGAACCGTGCCACCGCCTGGGCATCCGGCCACACGGCCAGACCTTCTGCCGCCAAGCGCTTCCAAGGGAACAACGGGCCTGGGTCCAGCTTGCGCAGTGGGGCGATGTCGCTGTGCCCGATGATGTTCTTCGGGTCGATGCCGTTGCGCTTGCTGATGTCCTTGAGCAGCACGATCAGCGACTGCACCTGCGCTTCGGAATACGGGTACCACACACGCCCCGTCGGCGTATCGCTGAACCCTGGGTTGACGATCTCGATGCCGATGGAGCTGGAGTTGAGCCAGGTGCGCCCCATCCACTCGCTTTCCCCCGCGTGCCAGGCGCGCTGGCTTTCATCCACCAGCTTGTAGATGGTACCGGAGGCGTCGTCGCCGATCAGGTAATGGCTGCTGACCTGGCCATGGGTCAACAGCGCCAGGGAACGTTCAAGGTTGGTCGAGGTGTAATGCACCACAACGAACTGCACGCGGTTGTCGTGGTTAACCGAAGGATGGCTGGTGTTCAGGCGCGGGCCACTGGCGCAGCCGGCGAGCAGAAGAAACGCTAAAGCGATATACAAGGATTTCATGGCGAGAGGCATTACACTGAAAGACGATAATGCAACAGTGTAACGTACGACTCACGGCCAGGCGGCCAAATTACAAAATGGAACATCTTTTATGCTGCCTGCACCTGATTACGCCCCGCGGCCTTTGCCCTGTAGAGCGCCTCGTCGGCACGCTTGAGCGCCAGGTCACTGCGCTCGCCGGGTTGAAACTGCGCCACGCCCATGGATACCGTGATCGTTACCGGCTCACCCTTGAAGTGGAACGGGCACGCGGCAATGGCCTCACGCAATACTTCACCTACGGCCAAGGCATCCGCCAAGGTCGAGTCGGGCATGAGCAGCACAAACTCTTCACCGCCAAAACGCGCGATGAAGTCCGTCGGTCGCAGGCGTTTGCTCAGCACATTGGCGATGATCTTCAAGACTTTGTCCCCTGCCAGGTGCCCGTAACCGTCGTTGATGCGCTTGAAGTGGTCCAGGTCGAGCATGGCCAGCGACAGGCTGTTACCCCGCTGATGCCAGGCGTTGACTTCGTAATCGAGGCGTTCGCTCCACGCCGCACGGTTGGGCAGGCCGGTGAGCGGATCGATCAAGGCCTTTTGGCGCTGTACCTCCAGGTGCTCGCGGTAGCCCTGGGCCTCCTGCTCCATATGGGCCACGCGTTCAGCCAGGCCTTTGAGGCGTGCGGCCACTTCCTGTTCGCGCAGGTCACGCTGTTGCTGGTGTTCATCCATGGTGCCGAGCAAGCCTTCAAGGTGGCTTTCGAGCACCTGCTTGAGGCTGTCCAGGTCGGCGGCGTCCTGCACGCTGCTTTGCAGGCCGTCGACCTGCTCACGAATCTGCGTATCCAGCTCCCGCGCAGCCAGGCTGCTATCGGCGTGGCCCTCGCTGGCGACCTGCAGATGGCCCTGGAATGCCTCGAGACGCTCGTTGAGCTGCTTGAGATAAGCCTCGAACTCATGCTGGCCACTGTCGGTGATCGCCAGCATCAGCACCGCCAGGTCATCGAGGATCGGCAGCAGTTCGTACCAGTTCAAGCCATGGGCGAGACGCTCACGCATCGCCTCGGCCTGGGGTTGGTGACGTTCGGGCAGGGAAAGATCTTCCAGCAGGCCGAGCAAAGTGCCTTCAATGTGCTTGGCCACCGAACTGTAGGACGGTTCAGGCGAATCGGGCAGGGCGTAGGTGCCGTCAGGTTGCAGCTCGTCAGGCTCGGGGCTTTCCAGCACGGGGGGCAATGACAAGCTGCCGATGGTGGTCTCATCCGGCGCTTCAACTGGAACCGGCGTCGGCTCGATAAAGGCGGCGAGTGCGCTTTCGTGAGCAGGCTCCGCAACTGGCGGCGCCTGCACGTCGGGTTCAGGTAATTGCGCAGGCGCCGCAATCGACGGCAGCTCTGGAGCGTCGAATACCGGCGTTTCGCTGGGGGCCTCTTGCACTTCGGCCGCTGCAACAGGCACAGGCTTCAAGGGTGGCAACGGTGCAAAGGCACGCAAGGCTTGGGTCAATTCTTCCGATTGCCCAGGTTCTTCCGGTTCGGATGCGGGTTTGGGCGTTGCGGGCTTTGGCGCTGCCGATTGCGCTGCCGGCAGTGGCTCAGCGTCAACCGGGAGCGACTCGCTGGCAGCCTCTTTACTACCGAACAGGCGTTGCAGCAGGCCAGGGCCTGGGCGTGTGGTTTCGCCTTCAGGCTCCAGATTATTCAGCGCCTGCCCCTGCAGGTTGCTCAGCTCACTGAGCAGCAGCGGTATCTCCCGCGCTTGTGCCACGCGACCATCGAGTTGCTTGGCGAAGGTTTTCAGCGGACGAGCCACCTCGCGGGGCAGGGGCAGCTTTTGCAACTGGGTGACCAAGGCGGTGAGCGCAGTGCTGATCTGGTCGACGCGGGTTTCGCGGCGCTGCTCCGAATCCAGCACGGCCTTTTCCAGGCGCGGCAATAAAGCGGCGAGGGCAGCATCCATGTCGTCCGTGCGCACAACATCGCGCATTTCCTTCATGCATTGATCGACGGCGCGGTCGGTGCCTTCAGCGGCCAGCGTGCTGCGCACCAGCCCACGGCGCAGCAAATCGAGGCGGGCGGCCCAGCGGCGTTCGAGTTTGTCTTGTTGCTCGATGCTTTGGAGGTATTTCTCTTTCCAGCGCTGGGCGTCGTCGCTCATGCAAGGGGTCCGCGAGGGCCTGGGCTCAACGCGGGTAATGCATCAGCCGTGAGCGAACCCGGCAGACGAATCTCTACCGCGACCGGCAGGTGATCGGAAATGGGCTGCGCCAGCACCTGCACACTTTCCAGTGTGAGGCTTGGGCTGAGCAGGATATGGTCAAGACAGCGCTGCGGGCGCCAGCTGGGAAAGGTGGCTTCGACTTGCGGGGCCAGTAACCCCAGGTCGCGCAGCGGAGAATTCTGCAGCAGGTCGTTGGCATGGGTGTTCATGTCACCCATGAGCACCTGGTGCTTGTAGTTGCCAATCAATTCACGCACGTAGGCCAACTGCAGGTTGCGCGTACGCCCCCCGAGGGCCAGGTGCATCATCACCACCACCAAGGCTTCCGGGCCTTCGCCAAAACGCACAAGGATTGCCCCGCGACCTTTGGGGCCTGGCAAGGGGTGATCTTCAATGGCAGTGGGTTTGAGACGGCTGAGCACGCCGTTGCTGTGCTGTGCCAGACGCCCTAGATTACGGTTGAGTTGCTGATACCAGTACGGAAAAGCACCCAACTGAGCCAGGTGTTCCACCTGGTTGATATAGCCGGAGCGCAGGCTGCCGCCGTCGGCTTCCTGCAGGGCGACCAAGTCGAAGTCGCTGAGCAGGTCGCCGATTTTCTGCAAGTTACCGGTACGCCCCTTGTGGGGCAGCAGATGCTGCCAGCCACGCGTGAGGTAGTGCCGATACTTCTCGGTACTGTTGCCCACCTGGATGTTGAAGCTGAGCAGGCGCAAGCGGCTGTCTGCCGGCAGGCCTGTGGACTCCAGGTGATGCTCGTTGACCTGCGGTTCATGCAGGCCAACGACACGCTCGGTACCCCAGCGGCGCATGGCGAGCCCCTTACTTGGCAGCGCGTTCTTTGGCAATCAGTTGGTCAGCAACGTTCAGGGTCGCTTCAGGACCACCGGTGCTGCCCAGGTCGAAACGGTATTTGCCGTTGACGATCAGGGTTGGAACGCCTTGCACGCCGTACTTCTGCGCGAGTTCCTTGGCCTGCTTGATCTGGCCCTGGATAGCGAAGGAGTTGAAGGTCGCCAGGAACTTGTCCTTGTCGACGCCTTGAGTGGCAACGAAGTCAGCCATTTCGTCCGGCTTGGTCAGGCGCTTGCCTTGTTTCTGGATCGCTTCGAAGACGGCGTTGTGGACCTTGTGCTCAACACCCATGGCTTCCAGGGTCAGGAACAGTTGGCCGTGGGCGTCCCATGGGCCACCGAACATGGCAGGAATGCGACGGAAGTTAACGTCCTCGGGCAGCTTTTCAGCCCATGGGTTGATAGTCGGCTCGAAGGCGTAGCAATGCGGGCAGCCGTACCAGAACAGCTCCACCACTTCGATCTTGCCCGGTACTGCAACGGGAACCGGGTTAGCCAGCTCAATATAGGTTTTACCGGCTTCAAGCGGCACATCGGCAGCTTGTGCGGTCATGCCGAAGAGGCTGGCAGTGACGAGAGCGGCGCTGAGGATCAGATTACGCATGCTTTACTCCTGGACAAATAAAGTCGCCTCACGCGACCTTTGTTGTGACAGGTCTACGCGGACATGAGTTCGTTAGTGTAACGGCAGCGGCCACAAAAAAGGGCGGCCTAAGCCACCCTTTTTATGCTTGCATCGCGGGATTAATCGAGCGTTAACGCCCAGCCCCGTCAGTGCAGGCCCTGGATATAACTGGAGAGGGCTGCGATGTCTTCGTCGCTCAGCTTGCGAGCGATGGTGCGCATGATCGCCGCGTCGCCATCATTCGCTCGGCCGGCCTCTTCCTTACGGAAATCGGTCAGCTGTTTGGCGATATAGGTAGCGTGCTGTCCACTCAGGTGCGGGAAGCCGGCGGCGGCGATGCCCGCGCCAGTGGGCGAGTGGCAACCGGTGCAGGCAGGCAAGCCTTTCTCCAGGTTCCCGCCACGGAACAACTGCTCTCCGCGGGCGACCAATTTAGGATCGGCAGCTCCCACACTACCCTTCTGGCTGGCAAAATACGCCGCGAGGTCCGCCAGGTCCTGATCGCTGAGGTTGGTCAGCAGGCCGGTCATTTCCAGCACCGTGCGCTTGCCGTCCTTGATGTCGTGCATCTGCTTGCTCAGGTAACGTTCACCCTGGCCGGCCAGTTTGGGGAAGTTCGGCGCCGGGCTGTTACCATCCGGCCCGTGGCAGGCACCACACACGGCGGCCTTCGCTTGACCGGCAGTGGCATCACCTTTGACGGGGCCCTCTGCAGCGACGGCAGCGCCTGTGATGCCCAAGGTCAACAGCAGACTCACGATCAGTTTGTTCATCAGCTAATCCAACTACGGCTAAGGGTTTAAGAGTTATCTACCGGGTTTACTCACCCTCACATCAGTGACGGCCTGGTAATCCTCAGTACTGCAGTCCATGCACAAACCACGCGGCGGCATTGCCTTGAAACCCTGGGTCACGTGCTGCGTCAGCCTGACCATGCAAACTCGGTTGATCCTGTGTAGCCTGAGCGCCGTAAAGCGGAATCAGGGCAGCAGAAGCGAGCAACCGTCGGTCCATACATCGACCTTTTCAGGGTTTGAGAGCGTTTTGCGTTCTAATGCGCAATAAAGGTCTTTCGCTCCCGTGAACTTCATCCTTCGCTGGGACAAAGCACACACAAAATCTGCGGCATTATATACTGGCGCTACTGAAACGGAAACGACACCGCTTGCCGCACCCTTTCTCGGCACCGCCCACATCGGAAATCTCATGCAACTCAAGAACCCCATCCTCGGCCTGTGCCAACAGTCCACCTTCATGCTCAGCGCCGCCAAAGTGGACCAATGCCCCGATGACGAGGGCTTTGAAGTCGCCTTTGCCGGCCGTTCCAACGCCGGTAAATCCAGCGCACTGAACACCCTGACCCACGCCAGCCTGGCGCGCACCTCGAAAACCCCGGGCCGCACGCAACTACTCAATTTCTTCAAGCTAGACGATGATCGGCGTCTGGTCGACCTGCCGGGCTACGGTTATGCAAAAGTACCTATCCCGCTGAAGTTGCACTGGCAGCGTCACCTCGAGGCTTACCTGGGCGGTCGCGAGAGTTTGAAGGGTTTGATTCTGATGATGGATATCCGTCATCCAATGACCGACTTCGACTTGTTGATGCTCGACTGGGCTGTTGCCAGCGGCATGCCAATGCACATTTTGCTGACCAAGGCCGACAAGCTCACCTACGGTGCAGCCAAGAACACCTTGCTCAAAGTGCAGTCCGACATCCGTAAGGGTTGGGGCGACACCATCACCATTCAGCTGTTCTCCGCCCCCAAGCGCATGGGCCTGGAAGAAGCCTACACCGTACTGGCCGGCTGGATGGAATTGGCGGACAAGGGCGCAGAAATCGCCGAATAACTTTTCTGCGGGCAAAAAAAACCCCGGACTTCTTTTGGGGAGGGGAAGTTCGGGGTTCAAGTTCCGGACCGCTAGGGCGGGGTCCGGAATTATCTGCCAACACTTAACACAACATAGGAGCATTGAAGGGCTTCACCACCCATTCAGTAACTCTGAGTGGCAGTTCACAGGTTAAGTTCCGACAGGCTCAAAAAACTATTGGAAATAACTGACCGCGGTTTGCGCTCTAAACCGCCTCGCCACCGCGCAATGTGATGGCGAAGCCGCAGAATCAGTGCGCCTCGTCCCAGTTATCGCCTACGCCTACGTCCACCACCAAAGGCACGTCCAACTGCGCCGCCGCGCTCATATGCTCGCGAATCTTCTCGCTGACCTGCGCGACCAGATCTTCACGCACCTCCAGCACCAATTCATCGTGCACTTGAAGGATGACCTTGGCATCCAGGCCCGACTCGGTCAGCCAGTTATCCACCTGCACCATGGCCTTCTTGATGATGTCTGCCGCCGTGCCCTGCATCGGCGCGTTGATCGCGGTGCGCTCGGCCGCCGCGCGCTCCTGGGGCTTGTTGGAGTTGATGTCCGGCAAGTACAGGCGCCGCCCGAAGAAGGTTTCGACATAGCCCTGATCCGCCGCCTGGGCGCGGGTGCGCTCCATGTATTCGCGAACCCCTGGGTAGCGGGCGAAGTACACATCGATGTAAGCCTTGGCGGTCTTGGTATCGACGCCGATGTCCTTGCCCAGCTTCTGGGCACCCATGCCGTAGATCAGGCCGAAGTTGATCGCCTTGGCGCTGCGGCGTTGGTTGGATGTGACCTCGTTCAATTCAACCTTGAACACTTCGGCCGCCGTGGCGGTGTGCACGTCCAGGTCATTGCGGAAGGCGTTCATCAAGCCTTCGTCCTTGGATAAATGCGCCATGATCCGCAGCTCGATCTGCGAATAGTCCGCCGCCAGCAGCTTGTAGCCCTTGGGCGCGACAAACGCCTGGCGAATGCGCCGCCCCTCGGCGGTGCGCACCGGGATGTTCTGCAGGTTCGGATCGCTGGAGGACAAGCGCCCGGTCGCCGCGACGGCCTGATGGTAGGACGTGTGTATACGCCCGGTACGCGGATTGATCTGTTCCGGCAGGCGGTCGGTATAGGTACTTTTGAGCTTGCTCATGCTGCGGTACTGCATCAGTACCTTGGGCAGCGGGAAATCATCTTCGGCCAGTTTGGCCAGCACTTCCTCAGCCGTGGAGGCCTGGCCCTTGCCGGTTTTTTTCAGCACCGGCATGCCGAGCTTCTCATAGAGAATCGCCCCGAGCTGCTTGGGCGAACCCAGGTTGAATTCTTCACCGGCGATCTCGTACGCCTGGCGCTCCAGTTCGACCATTTTGTTACCCAGCTCGATACTCTGGATGCCGAGCAGGTCCTTGTCTACCAGTGCGCCCTGGCGCTCGATGCGTGCCAGCACCGGCACCAGCGGGATCTCGATGTCCGTCAGCACACTGGCCAGGCTCGGGATCGCGGCCAGTTGCGCGTACAAGTGCTGATGCAGGCGCAAGGTCACGTCGGCATCTTCGGCCGCGTAGGGGCCGGCTTGCTCAAGGGCGATCTGGTCGAACGTGAGTTGCTTGGCGCCTTTGCCGGCGATGTCCTGGAAGCTGACCGTGTCGTGGTCCAGGTATTTCTTCGCCAGGCTGTCCATATCGTGCCGCGTCGCGGTGGAATTGAGCACGTAGGATTCGAGCATGGTGTCGAAGGCGATGCCGCGCACGGTAATGCCCTGGGCAGGGTCGCCGCCAATGGCGCAGTTGGCCAGGATGTTCATATCGAACTTGGCGTGCTGGCCCACCTTGAGTTTGGTCGGGTCTTCCAGCAGCGGTTTCAGGGCCAGCAGCACGGTGTCGCGATCCAATTGATCCGGCGCGCCGATATAGGAATGGGTCAGCGGGATGTAGGCGGCTTCATGGGGCTGCACAGCAAACGAGACCCCGACCAATTGCGCCTGCTGGGCGTCGATGCCGGTGGTTTCGGTATCGAAGGCAAACAGCTTGGCGTCGTTGAGCTTCTTCAGCCACAGATCGAACGTGGCCTGGTCAAGAATGGTGGTGTAAACCGTCTCTACGGGCACCGATACCACCGCCTCTACTGCGACATCCCCGACAGGCGCGACTTCATTGGCCGCCTTCAGCTCGACACGCTTGGTGTCGCGTTGGATCTCGTCGTACCAGCTCTTGAACTCCAGCAATGCGTACAGCTCAAGCAGCTTTTCGCGATCCGGTTCGATCAGGTGCAGGTCATCCAGCCCGATATCCAGCGGCACATCGATCTTGATCGTCGCCAACTGATAAGACAGGAATGCCATCTCCTTATGCTCTTCCAGCTTGGCCGGCAGGGTCTTGGCCCCACGGATAGGCAGGGTCGGCACAATATCCAACTGCTCATAAAGCTCTTTGAGGCCGCCATTGACCCCGACCAGCAAGCCGGAGGCGGTCTTGGGGCCAATGCCCGGAACGCCGGGAATGTTGTCGGACGAATCCCCCATCAACGCCAGATAGTCGATGATCTGCTCCGGAGCGACACCGAATTTCTCCTTAACGCCCTCGATGTCCATCGAGCTACCGGTCATGGTGTTGACCAAGGTAATGTGGCCGTCCACCAACTGCGCCATGTCTTTGTCACCGGTCGAGATCACCACCGGGCGGCTGGCGGCCGCGCTGCTGCGGGCCAGAGTGCCGATCACGTCATCGGCCTCAACGCCCTCGACGCACAGCAACGGGAAGCCAAGAGCGATCACGCTTTGATGCAGCGGCTCGATCTGCAGGCGCATGTCATCGGGCATGCTCGGGCGGTTGGCTTTGTATTCGGCGTACATCTCATCGCGAAACGTCCCACCCTTGGCGTCGAACACCACGGCAAATGGGCTGTCCGGGTACTGCTTGCGCAGGCTTTTGAGCATGTTCAACACGCCCTTGACCGCACCGGTGGGCAGGCCTTTGGAGGTGGTCAGCGGTGGCAGCGCGTGGAAGGCGCGGTACAGATAAGAAGAACCGTCCACCAGGACGAGGGGCGCTTGGCTCATGAGCAGGATCAACCTTTTCGGCGGGTCAGGCGCTAGAATAGCCGGACCAATGAAAACAAAGGGACAAGGTTATCATGCGTACATTCAATCGCCTGCTGTTGACCGGTTTGATTGCACTCGCTCCGATGGCTGCCATGGCGGCAGACGATGCCCCTTCGGCAGACCCGGAAGTTACCATTCGCACGGAAGGCGACAAAACCATCCAGGAATACCGCCAAAACGGCTTTCTGTACGCAATCAAAGTCACCCCGAAGGGCGCACCACCGTACTTTCTGGTACGTGCGGACGGCACCGACGCAAACTTCATCCGCTCTGACCAGCCGGATATGCTGATCCCGTCATGGAAGATCTTCGAATGGAAATGATTTCTTAATTTTAACCGGCGCTGCCCACCGCAGCGCCCGTAACGGCAGTTTTAACCATGTCTGTGTTCACCCCCCTGGCTCGGCCCGAGCTGGAAACCTTTCTCGCCCCTTACGGGCTCGGCCGCCTGCTTGATTTCCAGGGGATTGCCGCCGGCAGCGAAAACACCAATTTCTTTATCAGCCTGGAACAGGGTGAATTCGTCCTGACCCTGGTTGAGCGTGGCCCGGTGACAGAAATGCCGTTCTTCATCGAACTGCTTGACGTGCTCCACGGCGCCGACCTGCCTGTGCCGTACGCCCTGCGTACCACCGACGGCATCGCTTTGCGCGAACTCAAGGGCAAACCGGCCTTGCTGCAACCGCGCCTGGCGGGCAAGCACATCAAGGATGCCAATGCGCAGCATTGCGCCCAGGTTGGCGAACTGCTCGGCCACCTGCACTTGGCCACCCAGGGCGAAAAGGTACTTGAACGCAAGACCGACCGCGGCCTGGCGTGGATGCTCAGCGAGGGCGCGCAGCTTATTTCGCACCTCAACGAGGCCCAGCAACGCCTGTTGCGCGATGCACTGGCCGAGATCGACGCTCACAAGGCTGATATCCTCGGCCTGCCACGAGCGAATGTGCACGCCGATCTGTTTCGCGATAACGCGATGTTTGAAGGCACGCACCTGACGGGCCTGATCGACTTCTACAACGCCTGTTCGGGGCCGATGCTCTACGACGTGGCAATCGCCTTGAATGACTGGTGCTCGGATGCCGAGGGCGTGATTGACGGTCACCGTGCCCGGGCGCTGCTGGGCGCCTACGCGGGGCTACGGGCGTTTACCGCGAAGGAAGCCGAGCTATGGCCGACCATGCTGCGGGTGGCGTGCGTACGGTTCTGGCTGTCTCGGCTGATCGCGGCCGAGTCATTTGCAGGGCAGGATGTGCTGATTCACGACCCGGCTGAGTTTGAGCATCGCCTGGCGCAGCGTCAGCAGGTCACCGTTCAGCTGCCGTTCGCACTCTAAAAGACCGACTCGCTCAATGTAGGAGCTGGCTTGCCTGCGATAGCGGTATCAACTGAGCCAACGCTATCGCGGGCAAGCCCTAATGCCAGTCAGTTAAGCGGTCATCGCCTTCTGTAGGAGCGAGGGGGACGCCTAGTTCTTGCTCGCGAAAAACGTCAACGATAACGCTTGTTTGCTGAATGAACGCGGCGCCTGTAAGTTTTTCGCGAGCAAGCTCGCTCCTACAGGGGTTTTGTGTGGCCTGTTAGAGCGACTCCAGGCAACCGGCCAGATCATTGCCGAGTTTTTCCAGCACCTGCTCATAACCCTGCGCGGTAGCCGGCGTATAGCCACCCAACGCATCCAATTCCGCCAACTTCACCGGCAACCCGGCAACCAGGGTTTCGGCCAAGCGAGGTCGCAACGGCGGCTCGCTGAACACGCAAGTCTTGCCCACTTCCTGCAAACGCGCGCGCATCGCCGCTACGTGCTGCGCGCCCGGCTGTACTTCGGCGGCCACGCTGAACACGCCAGCATGTTTCAAGCCGTACGCCTCTTCGAAGTAATCAAAGGCTTCGTGAAACACGAAGTAGGGCTTGCCATCAACCCCCGCTAAACGCTGCTTCAGGCGCGCATCCAGTGCGTTCAGGCGTTCTTCGAAGGCTTTTGCATTGCTCTGATACCGCTCGGCGTTGGCCGGGTCTGCGGCACTGAGGTCGGCCGCCATCCGTGCGGCGATCACGCGCGCATTGACGGTCGAGAGCCACAGGTGCGCATCGACACTGCCTGGCCGGTGATCGTGGTCATGTTCGTCGGCTTCGTCGGCATGAGAATGGCTATCTTCGCCGAAAACGCGCAGTTTCATGCCCGGCAGGTCCTGCACGGCCACCGTTGCCGCCGTGCGGCCTTTGAGCACACGCGGCAAAAACGTTTCCATGTCTGGCCCAATCCAGTACAGCAGGTCGACCGACTGCACGCGCCGTACGTCGGATGGGCGCAAAGCAAAGTTATGCGGCGAAGCCCCCGGCGGCAGCAATACCTCTGGAACAGCCACCCCGTCCTGCACGGCAGCCGCGATCAGCTGCAACGGCTTGATGCTCGTCAGTACCTTGACCTCGGCCTGAGCGGCACCCGCAACGAACAAACTGGTGACAAATACGACAAAAACGGGAAAAAGTCGGGACACGATGACCACTCGATGGCGTAGGAACGGGTAACATAATAACGTCTCTATCAAATATCTGTCGCCGCTCATGCCTAAAACACCGCTTGCCAGCCGTCCCCACGACCACTCTCACTGCGTGCACACCGCATTGTCAGAGGCCGACACCCTGTGCGCGAAGAAAGGCTTGCGCCTCACCGCCTTGCGTCGCCGGGTGCTGGAGCTGGTGTGGCAGAGCCATAAACCTTTGGGCGCGTACGACATTCTTGGCGTACTCAGTGAGCAGGACGGCCGCCGCGCCGCGCCGCCTACCGTTTACCGTGCACTGGATTTCCTGCTGGAAAACGGCCTGGTGCACCGTATTGCCTCGCTTAACGCCTTTGTCGGTTGCAACCACCCGGAGCACGCGCATCAGGGCCAGTTCCTGATCTGCCGCGAGTGCCACGCCGCGATCGAGCTTGAACAAAAAAGCATCAGCGACGCCATTATCAAAAGCGCTGCCGACGTTGGCTTCAAAGTCGAGGGGCAAACGGTCGAAGTGGTCGGCCTGTGCGCAGGCTGCCAGGGGGTTTGATGAGCAATGCGTTAATCCGCCTGGAGCAGGTCGGGGTCACGTTCGCCGGACAAAACGTGCTGGAAAACATCGCACTGAGCGTGGAACCGGGGCAAATCGTCACCCTGATCGGCCCCAACGGCGCCGGCAAGACCACCCTGGTGCGCGCCGTACTCGGGCTGCTCAAGCCCCACAGCGGCACGGTTTGGCGCAAGCCCAAGCTGCGCGTGGGCTATATGCCGCAAAAACTGCATGTGGACCCGACGTTGCCGCTCTCCGTCTTGCGCTTCCTGCGCCTGGTGCCCGGCGTAGACCGCGCCCGCGCCCAGGCTGCGCTTAAGGAAGTCGGCGCCGAACACGTCATCGACAACCCGGTGCAAAGCATCTCCGGCGGCGAAATGCAGCGCGTGCTGCTGGCCCGCGCCTTGCTGCGCGAGCCCGAGCTGCTGGTACTCGATGAGCCCGTGCAAGGCGTCGATGTCGCCGGCCAGGCCGAGCTGTACAGCCTGATCACCCGCCTGCGCGACCGCCATGGTTGCGGCGTGCTGATGGTCTCCCACGACTTGCACTTGGTCATGAGCACCACCGACCAAGTGGTCTGCCTCAACCGCCACGTGTGCTGCTCCGGCCACCCGGAACAAGTCAGTGGCGACCCGGCGTTCGTGGAGTTGTTCGGCAAGAACGCCCAGAGCCTGGCTATCTATCATCACCACCACGACCACGCCCATGACCTGCATGGCGCCGTCGTCGATACCCCCCACGTTCATGGAGATAGCTGCAAGCATGGCTGATTTTCTGCTCTACGCCCTGCTGGCAGGCTTGGCTTTGGCACTGGTAGCGGGCCCATTGGGCTCGTTTGTGGTCTGGCGGCGCATGGCCTATTTCGGCGACACCTTGTCCCATGCCGCCTTGCTGGGCGTGGCCATGGGCTTTCTTCTGGATGTAAGCCCGGCCATCGCCGTGACCGTCGGCTGCCTGCTGCTGGCGGTGTTGCTGGTGACCCTGCAGCAACGCCAGCCACTGGCCTCCGACACACTGCTGGGCATCCTCGCGCCCAGTACCTTGTCCCTGGGCCTGGTGGTGCTGAGCTTCATGCATGAAGTGCGCATCGACCTGATGGCCTACCTGTTCGGCGACCTGTTGGCGATCAGCCCGACGGACCTGGCCTGGATCCTCGGCGGCAGCGCTGCCGTGCTGGTGTTGCTGGTGACCCTGTGGCGCCCGTTGCTGGCGATCACCGTGCATGAAGAACTGGCCAAGGTAGAGGGCTTGCCCGTCGCAGGCCTGCGCATGGCCCTGATGTTGCTCATCGCCGTGGTGATTGCTGTCGCGATGAAGATTGTCGGCGTATTGTTGATCACGTCGCTGCTGATCATTCCAGCCGCCGCCGCCCAGCGCCACGCTCGCTCTCCGGAGCAGATGGCGATTGGCGCCAGCCTCCTGGGGATGCTTGCAGTGTGTGGTGGCCTGGCGCTGTCCTGGTTCAAGGACACACCGGCCGGGCCGTCGATTGTGGTTACGGCGGCCGCCCTGTTTCTGCTGAGTTTTGTCCTGCCCCGTCGAGGGGTGTAGACTTGCTCGCTTTTTGCGCAAATAGAGAGTCGCAGGAATGAAGCCGTTCACCTCCCGTTATCTGCTCCTTGCCGCATTTTCACTGCTGCTGGGCGCCTGCCAAAGTACGCCGCCCGCTGCCCCCCAGGCTCCGGATCCGCGGGCTGCGGCCATCGCGCAGCTGGAACAAAACCTGGCCAGCAGCGAATTGGCCACCGCCGAAGACCAACTGGCCGCATTGCAGGCCCAATCGCCCAACGACCCGGCACTTGAGGCCTACCAGCGTCAATTGGCCGAAGCCTACCTGCAGCGCAGCCAGATCGTGCTGCAAAAGGGCGATGTCAACGCGGCCGCCACGGCCCTGAGCCGTGCCCGCGCCTTGATGCCCAAGGCCCCTGCGCTCACTGGTGGCGTCAACAGCGCCATCAGCCATGCGCGCAAAGCCGAATTGGACCAGGCAGAAGCCGCATTGAAAGCCGCTGAAGCCAAGCCTGCCGCCAAGGTCATCGACCCGGCAGCGCCGAGCACCACCGTGGCACTGAACCTCGCGGATGTCGAAGATATGCGCCATCAGCTGGATGCAATCGCCACCGACGTGGTGAATTACCAGTGCGACGTCAGCATCCAGGTGCCACGCACCCAGGATTACCCGTGGCTGGCCACGTTACTGACCAAGCGGGTCAAGCGGATTGATTCGGGGTATGACCTGAAGATTCACCGGCAAATCCTGAAACATATTCCGGCGCAGGTTGTGCTGATTCCGCGCAAGGCGGACTAAAAGCATCGCAGGCAAGCCAGCGCCCACATTTGAACGGTGTAGGAACTGGCTTGCCTGCGATGACAACCTAACAAACAACCGATAATTTAAGCCGGAATCGCCTTGGATTTCGGTTCACGCTCCCACACCCGGTGCTGGGCAATCGCCGCAAAGAAGGCTTTGAACGCCTTGGCATCCGCGCCCACGATCAGCCCCGCATCCGCTTCCAGTTTCAGCAGGTCCAGCAAGGGTTTCACATCACTGGCTACCGCAATCGCCTTCAGGTGTTTGTAGGCTTCCAGTACGTAATGCAACGCCACGCCATCACCGCTCAGCGCCTTCACGGACTCTTTGCCACCCGGGATAAACACTGCGTCGAAGGCAATGGACGGCATGCCTTCCATCGAGGCGTCGACCGGCAGCGTCTTGCCCTGCGCAGTGGTCACCGGCGCCGAAGTAGGCCCCAGCAACTTGGCATGGGCGCCTTCTGCTTCCAGCGCGGCTTTTAGCGCGTCAATGGCCGCACCATCAGCGCCGTTGGCTGCCAGAATCGCCACTTTGCGCGTTTTAATATCGCCCGATAACAAGTTCACCTGGCTCAAGGCTGGCGACTCTTTCAACGACGTTTCACGGGCAGGCACCGTGCCCTTGGTCGGCGCTGGCAAGCCCAGGTTCTGCGCAACGCGCTTGGCCAGCTCCAGGTCGATATTGGCCAGGATCTCGTTGACCTGGCGCGCACGGATGAACTCGCGCTCCACCTTGCCCAGTTCAAAGCTGTAGGCCGCGATAATGTGCTCTTTCTCATGGTGGCTCATGCTGTTGTAGAACAGCGTGGCCTGGGAGAAATGGTCGCCGAAGGATTCGCTACGCTCACGCACTTTGTTGGCATCGACGCGCTCGTAGTAGGACTCAAAGCCACCATCGGTAGGACCAGCAGGGGTTTCCTTCGGCCAACCACCATCAATGGAGTTTGGTTCGTAAGACGCACGACCTTTATCGATCACCGTACGATGCTGAGCGTCGCGCTGGCCGTTATGGAAAGGCACGACAGGCCGGTTGATTGGAATCTCATGAAAGTTCGGCCCGCCCAGTCGGCTGATCTGGGTATCGGTGTAGGAAAACAGACGGCCTTGCAGCAACGGGTCGTTGGTAAAGTCGATGCCCGGCACAATGTGGCCTGGGCAGAACGCAACCTGTTCGACTTCAGCGAAGAAGTTGTCCGGGTTACGGTTGAGCACCATTTTGCCCAGCGGCGTGATCGGTACCAGTTCTTCTGGAATGATCTTGGTCGGGTCGAGCAAGTCGAAATCAAACTTGTGCTCGTCTTCTTCGGCCACGATCTGTACGCCCAGCTCCCACTCGGGGTAATCGCCGCTTTCAATCGCTTCCCATAGGTCACGGCGGTGGTAGTCGGTGTCTTTACCGGCCAGCTTTTGCGCCTCATCCCATACCAAAGAGCAGGTGCCGACTTTTGGACGCCAGTGGAACTTCACGAAGCTGGACTTACCTTCGGTATTGATCAACCGGAAGGTGTGCACCCCAAAGCCCTGCATGGCGCGCAGGCTTTTTGGAATGGCGCGGTCGGACATGGCCCAGATCACCATGTGCGCGGATTCCGGTTGCAGCGAGACAAAGTCCCAGAACGTATCGTGGGCCGAACCGCCGGTAGGAATCTCGTTATGAGGCTCGGGTTTCACCGCGTGGACGAAGTCAGGAAATTTGATTGCATCCTGGATGAAGAACACCGGCATGTTGTTGCCCACCAGGTCGAAGTTGCCTTCGTCGGTGAAGAACTTCACGGCAAAACCGCGCACGTCACGCACGGTGTCGCCGGAACCACGCGGGCCCTGCACCGTGGAAAAACGCGCAAAAACTGGGGTTTTATGCTCAGGCGTGCGCAGGAAACCTGCCTTGGTCAGCGCCGAATGATCGCCGTAACTCTGGAAATAGCCATGGGCGCCCGTACCCCGCGCATGCACGATGCGCTCCGGGATGCGCTCATGGTCGAAGTGCGTGATCTTTTCACGCATGATGAAGTCTTCAAGCAGCGACGGGCCGCGCGCGCCGACTTTAAGGCTGTTCTGGTTATCGGAAATCTTCACGCCCTGATTGGTGCGCAGGGCCTGGCCGGTAGCGTCAGAGCGGAATTCTTCCAACGCCTGCAGTTTGGTGTTGGTGTTGCCACGGTCCAGGGTATCGGTACCCGCAAGTTCACTCTTGGGCGGGGTGGCTGGCTTCTTGGTACTCATCAGTCAAAACTCCTTATTCAAAGTGGCCAGAGCGGTCCCCGGCTCGTTTGAGCAAAACCCCAGGCACGGCACCTGGGAAATCGAGTTGCTTAAGTAGTGACTGACGCGGTTTTGCACCGTTCCTTTTTTATGACCTTTGATCGCGTTATTGCCAAATGGCTGGATGAATACGAAATAAATGCTAAGAAACGCTATACGGACAGGCTAAAATGCGCGCCCGGCTAACCGCTGATCCCTTTTCAATGCGCCCCACAAGGTTCGCTACGTGATCGAGTTTCAAAACGTCCATAAAACCTACCGCGTCGCCGGTAAGGATATCCCCGCCCTGCACCCCACCAGCCTGCGCGTCGAGAACGGCCAGGTGTTTGGCCTGATTGGCCACTCGGGTGCCGGTAAAAGCACCCTGCTGCGCCTGATCAACCGCCTGGAAGAACCCAGTGGCGGCCAGATCAGGGTAGATGGCGAAGAAGTCACTGCGCTGGACGCCAACGGCCTGCGCCGCTTCCGCCAGCAGGTCGGGATGATCTTCCAGCACTTCAACCTGCTGGCGTCCAAGACCGTGGCCGACAACGTCGCTCTGCCGCTGACGCTCGCCGGCGAGCTGTCGCGCAAGGAAATCGACCAACGCGTGGCTGAGTTGCTCGCCCGCGTCGGCCTGTCGGACCATGCCAAAAAGTACCCGGCGCAGTTGTCCGGCGGCCAGAAACAGCGTGTGGGTATCGCCCGCGCCCTGGCAACCAAGCCAAAAATCCTGCTGTGCGACGAAGCCACCAGCGCCCTCGACCCGCAAACCACGGCGTCGGTCCTGCAACTGCTGGCCGAGATCAACCGCGAGCTGAACCTGACCATCGTGTTGATCACCCATGAAATGGACGTGATCCGCCGCGTATGCGACCAGGTCGCGGTGATGGACGCGGGGGTAATCGTCGAGCAAGGCTCGGTGGCCGACGTGTTCCTGCACCCCAAGCACCCGACTACCAAGCGCTTCGTACAAGAAGCTGAACAGGTGGACGAAGGCGAGCAGCGCGACGACTTTGCCCATGTGCCAGGCCGTATCGTGCGCCTGACGTTCCAAGGGGACGCGACCTACGCGCCATTGCTGGGTACCGTCGCACGGGAAACCGGGGTGGACTACAGCATCCTTGCCGGCCGTATCGACCGCATCAAAGACATCCCTTACGGGCAACTGACCCTCGCCGTCACCGGCGGTGACATGGACGCTGCGTTTGCGCGCTTCACCGCCGCAGACGTTCACATGGAGGTCCTGCGCTGATGGACGTTTTCCTGAGTTTTTTCGCCAATATCGACTGGTCTGAAATCTGGCTCGCCACCGGCGACACCATGACCATGCTGTTCGGCTCGCTGTTCTTCACCGTGCTGCTGGGCCTGCCCTTGGGCGTGCTGTTGTTCCTGACCAGCCCGCGCCAACTGTTCGAACAAAAAGGCCTGTACGCGCTGCTGTCGCTGATCGTGAACATCCTGCGCTCGCTGCCATTCATCATCCTGCTGATCGTGATGATTCCGTTCACGGTACTGATCACCGGCACGTCGCTGGGTGTTGCCGGCGCGATCCCTCCGCTGGTCGTCGGCGCTACGCCATTCTTTGCGCGCCTGGTGGAAACCGCCCTGCGCGAAGTGGACCGTGGCATCATTGAAGCCACCCAGGCCATGGGCGCCACCACCCGCCAGATCATCACCAATGCACTGCTGCCCGAAGCCCGCCCTGGCATCTTCGCGGCGATTACGGTGACGGCGATTACACTGGTTTCCTACACCGCAATGGCCGGTGTGGTCGGTGCTGGCGGCCTAGGCGACCTGGCAATCCGTTTTGGCTACCAGCGCTTCCAGACCGATGTGATGGTGGTCACCGTGGTGATGCTGTTAATTCTGGTGCAAATTCTGCAAACCGTCGGCGACCGGCTGGTGGTGCACTTTTCTCGTAAATAACGGCCATTGCCGGCGCACAGCCGGCAGATGCCCGAACAAGGAGCTTGCTGGATGAAAAAACTACTGGTTGCTTTCGCCGCCGTGGCTGCGTTTTCCGCCCACGCCGAGACCATTACGGTCGCTGCTTCGCCGGTGCCTCACGCCGAAATCCTCGAATTCGTGAAGCCGGCCCTGGCCAAAGAAGGCGTGGACCTGCAGGTCAAAGTCTTCACCGACTACGTGCAGCCGAACGTACAGGTGGCTGAGAAACGCCTGGACGCCAACTTCTTCCAGCACCAGCCGTACCTGGATGAATTCAACAAGGCTAAAGGCACTCACCTGGTGAGCGTCGGCGCTGTGCACCTGGAACCTCTGGGCGCTTACTCCAGCAAGTACAAAAAACTGGCCGACCTGCCTGACGGCGCCAACGTGGTGATCCCGAACGACGCCACCAACGGCGGCCGTGCGCTGTTGCTGCTGGCCAAGAACGGCCTGATCACCCTGAAGGACCCGACCAACATCCTGTCGACCATCAAGGACATCACCGGCAACGATAAAAACCTAAAATTCCGCGAACTGGAAGCCGCCACCCTGCCGCGCGTGCTGACCCAGGTCGACCTGGCGCTGATCAACACCAACTACGCCCTGGAAGCCAAGCTGGACCCGTCCAAAGATGCCCTGGTGATCGAAGGCAGCGACTCGCCATACGTGAACATCCTGGTAACCCGCGAAGACAACAAAGATGCAGACGCGGTGAAGAAGCTGGTTGCAGCCCTGCACACGCCTGAAGTGAAGAAGTTCATCGAAGAGAAGTACAAAGGCGCGATCAAGCCAGCGTTCTGATCCACCTCGCTCCTACAAAATCGGCTTTATGTGGCTGCTATTTTCGCTGTAGCAGCCCCGGCAACTGCGCCACCAGCTTCTGGTTGTTCAACGGCGCACGAATAAACCCACGCTGGGTACCGTCCGGGCCGATCAGTGCCAGGTTGCCGCTGTGGTCGACGGTGTAGTTCGGCTTAGTGGTATCCGCCGGAATGAAGGGAATGCTCACCGCATTCGAAACCTTCTGCACATCCTCCACGTTCGCACCCGTCAGGC
The DNA here is from genome assembly GCF_009935965.1 of Pseudomonas sp. L13. Classification (NCBI taxonomy): domain Bacteria; kingdom Pseudomonadati; phylum Pseudomonadota; class Gammaproteobacteria; order Pseudomonadales; family Pseudomonadaceae; genus Pseudomonas; species Pseudomonas sp. L13. The sequence goes on along the minus strand of NZ_QODJ01000001.1, from coordinate 313,928 downwards.
CTTGGAACTGCGGATCAAAGTAACCCAGGTACTGCTTGAGCTGCGCCGGGGTATCGCGGTGCGGATCGACGCTGACCAGGATCACCTGCAACTTGTCCACAGCCTCTTTAGGCAGCTCGCTCTTGATCTGGCGAAGCTGGGCGAGGGTGGTCGGGCAGATATCCGGGCAAAAGGTGTAACCGAAAAACAGCAGGCTCCACTTGCCCTTCAATTCATTGACCACCACCGGCTGGCCTTCCTGGTCGGTCATGGTCACCGCTGGCAACTGGCGGCTTTGCGGCAGCAAAATGATGCCCGCGTCGATCAGCGCGGTAGGGTCGCCCTGGCCTTTGCCCGAGAGCACTTTGTTGACGGTCAGGCCCATGATCAACGCCACCAGGGCCACGAGGATGAAGACGGTTTTTTGAGTTCGAGTCATAGGTTCAACAATAAGTAGTGGTCTACGAGCAGGGCGATAAACAGCAGCAGCAAGTACCAGATAGAGTACTTGAACGTGTTAATCGCCGCGTGCGGCTGGCTGCCACGGTACAACACCCAGGCCCATTGCAGAAAGCGTGCACCCAATACCAGCGCACAGGCCAGGTAGAGCAGCCCGCTCATGTGGATAACGTAGGGCATCAGGCTCACCGCCAGCAGGGCGAAGGTATACAGCAGGATATGCACCTTGGTGTAGTGCTCGCCATGGGTGACCGGCAGCATCGGGATGTCGGCCTTGGCGTATTCCTCTTTGCGGTGAATGGCCAGGGCCCAGAAGTGTGGAGGGGTCCAGGCGAAGATGATCAGCACCAGCAGCAAGGGTTCGGCACTCACATGCCCAGTGACAGCCACCCAGCCCAGCAGCGGCGGCGCCGCACCGGCCAGACCGCCGATGACGATATTCTGCGGCGTCGCCCGCTTGAGAAAGCCGGTGTAGATCACCGCATAACCCAGCAGCGAAGCCAAGGTCAGCCAGGCCGCCAGCGGGTTGGTGAACGCCAATAGCAGCGCCAATCCTGCAATCGCCAGGAACAACGCAAACGCTAGCGCCGCCATCGGCGAGACACGCCCCTCAGCCATCGGCCGCTTGTGAGTGCGCGCCATCACGGCATCAATCCGTCGATCGACCACATGGTTCACCGCCGCCGCGCCGCCTGCACACAGGGCAATGCCAAGGTTGCCGAACACCAGCACGGTCCAGGGCACCCCGGCGCGGGTGGCGAGGAACATGCCCACCAGCGAGGTGATCAGCATCAGCACCACTACTTTGGGCTTGGTCAGCTCCAGATAGTCACGCCAGATCGCCCGGTCGCGACGTGCGCCGATCACGGTCGCCATGGCAGTTCTCCTTTAAGGGTGATCAGGCCCGACACCTGTTTGCGCGGGATGAAACGCCAGCCGAACAGACGCGGGTGACGCACCCGAACCAGGCTGGTGCGCGCGTGATAATTGACCAGCACCAGCGTCATCAACAACGCTGCCCCGCCAGCGTTATGCGCGACTGCCACCGGCAACGGCAGGCCGAACGCCACATTACTCAGCCCCAGGCAGATCTGCGCGGCTAGGGCGATCAACAGCAGGCCGGCCAGGCGCGTCATCCCCACTGCACGTAGCTGCCAGGCCAAACCGAGCAGCACCAGGGTAACCAGTACAGCACCGATGCGATGCGTCAGGTGGATAGCAGTGCGCGCTTCGCTGTCGAGCTGCCCCCCCAGGTAATTGGGGCCGATGTGCTGGGTCAGGTGAAAACCATTGGCGAAGTCTGCCGTCGGCCACCATTGGCCATGACAGGTAGGCAAATCGACACAGGCCACCGCCGCGTAGTTGGAACTGACCCAGCCGCCCAGGGCGATCTGCCCGATCACCAGCACCAGCCCCGCCGTTGCCCAATATTGCAGGCGCTTGGGCACGACCAACGCTGGCAGTACGCCGGACAGCCGTAGGGTCAGCAGAAACAGCAGGCTCAAGGTCGCAAAGCCGCCCAAAAGATGCCCGGTGACCACTTGCGGCCAGAGCTTCAAGGTCACGGTCCACATGCCAAACGCCGCTTGGGCGAACACCACCGCGAGCAGGAACAGCGGCAGCTTCACCGGCTGACCCGGATCACGCCGATGACGCCACGAACGCACCGCCAGCAGCGCGATCAAGAGCCCCAGGCTACCCGCGAAGTAGCGATGGGTCATCTCGGCCCAGCCTTTGTCGGCCTCCACCGGCGTGTCGGGAAAGTGCAACTCGGCATGGGCCAGCTGGGCTTCGCTTTGCGGCACGCTGATAAAGCCATAGCAGCCCGGCCAGTCCGGGCAGCCGAGGCCGGCATGGGTCAGGCGGGTATAGGCGCCGAGCAGTACGACAAGCAACGCCAGTAATGTGGCAAACAGCGCGAGGCGAAATCCAGGCTTGGCCATGACGGTGCCCTTATCCGATGTTCGACAGTTTCAGCAGCAGGCGCAGGTCGTTGAGCAAGTCCTTGCCCTTGACCTTGGCGTCATAGCGCAGCACCAGATTGCCGTGGGGGTCGACGATCCACAGTTGTGCCTCACCAGACGCGGCAGCGTTCCTGGCAAAGGTCGACACATCCAGCGGGTAGCGCTGCAGCTGTGGATATTCGGCCTTGAGCTTGGCCTCGTATTCGCGGCTCAACGGTTGCGCGCCGGCCAGGGCATGGCTGGCACGGGATGCATCACGGCCAAGGCTGATCTGCAGCTGGCGCGCCAGGTACACCAGTTGCTGACAATCGGCAGCGCAGGCGGTGGGGGCGGTGACCAGCAGTTGCCAGCGCTGTTCATCGGCCTGCACGCCGATGTCGGCGCGGGTCTGGCCGTTGCCGATCAGTTCGCCGTGATAGCTGCGGCTGTCCGGCACCCAGAACTGCAATTTGTACATGAAGGTGGCCAGCGCCATCGGGCCGATCACCATCATCAGGATCAAAATCAGCTGCCAGCGCCCCTTGCGCCGATCAGGCGTGTCAGATGTGCTGGGTGGATTCATGGCCGCTCCCATGGGGCTTCTCCTTTTTGTTATGCCATCCGAGGTAGAGGTAAAGCGCCAGCAACGCCACGGCCATGGCGAACCATTGCACGGCGTAGGCCAGGTGTTTTTCCGGGCCCATGGCGACGATGGGCCAGTGGGTTTCGTAGGTACCGGGGCCCGCTTCGGCACGCAGTTCATAGGCAAAACCGCTGCGCCCCAGTTCGTCCCACAGCGCGGCGGGGTGCAGTGCAGTCAGCAGGCGCGGCCATTGCGTGCTGGCCGGATCGGCATGCAGTTGGAAGGTCTCGCCAGGGGCGACGTACACCCAGGCGTCGAGGTTCAGCGTCTGTTCAGGGGTAGTAAAGGCGGGCGCGATACGCCGGTCGGGCCAGGGCAGCCAGCCGCGATTGAGCAACAGCCACAGGCCGCTGGCCTGATCATGAAAGGGTTGCAGCAACTCGACGCCGGCCTTGCCGTCACGCATGCGGTTATCCAGCAATACGCTGTGTTCACCCTCCAGCTGCCCGCGAAGGTGAACGCGGCGGAAGGCTGGATCAGCCATGTCATTGAGCTGCGCACTGCTGACCGGCTCGGCTGCGCGGCGCTCGGCATAACGGTCTACCAGCAGTTGCTTTTCGTGCCCACGGGCCAGTTGCCAGAACCCCAGGCCGACCATCAACGGCAGCAACACCAGCACCACCAGCGTCGGCGCGATGCCCGGACGAAAGCGTTGCAGGGCACTGGCTATACTTGATCTCATCGCCCCTCCCCCCATTTGCCCGGAGCCAGACCATGCTCAAAGCCGCCATTGCCCTGATGCTGATCGCGACCGTCGTGAGCCTGTTCAGTGGCTTGTTCTTCCTGGTCAAGGACGAGGGCAACTCCAACCGCCTCGTCACCGCCTTGACCGTGCGTGTCACGCTGGCCGTGATCACCGTGGGCTTGATCGCCTGGGGCTTTTTCAGCGGCCAACTGGTCTCTCATGCGCCGTGGTAAGCGGCGTCACAGCACATAGACAAAGAAAAACAGCCCGATCCACACCACGTCCACAAAGTGCCAATACCAACTGGCCGCCTCAAACCCGAACTGGTGCTCGGCATTGAAATGCCCGCGCAGGATGCGCATCAGCATCACAAACAGAATGAGGGTGCCGATGGTCACGTGGGCACCGTGAAAGCCCGTGAGCATGAAGAACGTCGCGCCGTACACGCCTGAACCCAGGGTGAGGCCCAACTCTTTGTAGGCGTGGATGTATTCCTCGGCCTGGAACCCAAGAAACGCCAGGCCCAGCAGCACGGTGATCGCCAGCCAGAGTTTCAGTGCACCCCGATGGCCTTTGCGCAGCGCATGGTGGGCAATGGTGATGGTCACGCTGGAACTCACCAGCAAGATGGTGTTGACCAGCGGCAGGCCCCACGGGCTGATGGTGCCTTCCGGTGCGGGGTAGAGTTTGGGATCAGGGTTATTGAGCAACGGCCAGGCAAATTCGAAATTGGGCCACAGCATATGTGCAATACCTTTGGAGCCCTCACCCGCCAGCCAGGGTGCAGACATGTGTCGCACATAGAACAGCGCACCAAAGAACGCGATAAAGAACATCACCTCCGAAAAGATGAACCAGGTCATACCCCAGCGAAACGAGCGGTCCATCTGCGCGCTGTACAGCCCGGCGCGACTCTCCTTGATCACCGCGCCAAACCAGCCAAACAGCATGTAGGCCAGCAACAAACCGCCGACGAAAAAGATCCACGGCCCGTGGGATTCGGGGCGCGCGGCCTTCAAGTCGTTGAACCACACGGCCAGGCCATACACGGTGACCAGCAGGCCAATCGTGGCAATTATTGGCCATTTGCTTTGCGCTGGTACGTAGTACGTATCATGAGTCGACATGTATTCGCTCTCCTGATTGAGGCGGCAAACAGTAGCTAGCCCCCGGTCCTGAGGGCCACGGGCGGCTGGCGCGCAGTGATATCGAACAGCGTGTACGCCAGGGTCAAATGCTTCACATCCTTGGGCATCGCGCGGTCGACGATGAAACGTACGGGCATCTCAATGCGCTCCCCGGGCTGCAACACTTGCTGGGTAAAGCAAAAGCATTCGGTCTTGTGGAAGTACATCGCCGCCTCAGCCGGGGAAATACTGGGTATCGCCTGGGCGGTCATCGGCTTATCGGTGGGGTTGTAGGCCACGAACAGCATCTCGTTGACCGCCCCGGGGTTGACCACAATCTCATCGGCCTTGGAATGAAATTCCCAGACCATGTCGATGGCGTTGGTGGACAGGAACTGCACCCGCACCTGGCGCGAGGGGTCGACCATTTGCTCACCTTCGTACTGCCCGGCGGTCTTGCCGTTGATGCCGAATGCCTTGCACATCACGTCGTAGATCGGCACCAAAGCAAAGCCGAAGGCGAACATCGCCAGCACCAAAATCAGCAGGCGGGTGACCAGGCGCTTGAGCGGCACGGAGTCAGCCATGGCGCCCACCTGGCTTTGGATTTTCTGTGGGAGCTGGCTTGCCTGCGATGAGGATCTCAAAGCCGGTAGATTCAGCGCCTGACATACCGCCATCGCGGGCAAGCCCGCTCCCACAGAGGGGGTATAGGTAGGGCTTCATTTGACCTCCGGCGGCGTGGTGAAGGTGTGATACGGCGCGGGCGAAGGCACGCTCCATTCCAGGCCCTCGGCGCCATCCCACGGCTTGGCCGGCGCAGGCGGGCCGCCACGGATGCACTTGATGACAATGAACAGGAAGAAGATCTGCGTGGCGCCGAACATAAAGGCACCGATGGACGAGACCATGTTGAAGTCAGCGAACTGCAGGTTGTAGTCCGGCACCCGGCGCGGCATACCGGCGAGCCCCACAAAGTGCATGGGGAAGAACGCCATGTTCATGCCCACGAAAGACAACCAGAAGTGCAGCTTGCCCAAGGTTTCGTCGTACATGTGGCCGGTCCATTTCGGCAGCCAGTAGTAGGCCGAGGCGAAGATCCCGAAGATCGCGCCGGGCACCAGTACGTAATGGAAATGCGCCACCACAAAGTAGGTGTCGTGGTACTGGAAGTCCGCCGGGGCAATCGCCAGCATCAGCCCGGAGAAACCGCCAATGGTGAACAGGATCACAAAGGCCACCGCAAACAACATCGGCGTCTCGAACGTCAGTGAGCCTTGCCACATGGTGCTGACCCAGTTGAACACCTTCACCCCCGTGGGCACGGCGATCAGCAGGGTGGCGTACATGAAGAACAGCTCACCCACCAGCGGAATGCCCACCACGAACATGTGGTGCGCCCACACGATGAACGACAGGAACGCGATGCTCGCGGTGGCGTAGACCATCGAGGTGTAGCCGAACAACGGCTTGCGCGAGAAGGTGGGGATGATCGAGCTGACCGCACCAAAGGCCGGCAGGATCATGATGTACACCTCGGGATGCCCGAAGAACCAGAACACATGCTGGAACAGCACAGGATCGCCACCACCGGCCGCACTGAAGAAGCTGGTGCCGAAGTGGATGTCCATCAGCATCATGGTCACGCAGCCCGCCAGTACCGGCATCACCGCGATCAGCAGGAACGCGGTGATCAGCCAGGTCCACACGAACAGCGGCATTTTCATCAGGGTCATGCCCGGCGCGCGCAGGTTGAGGATGGTGGCGACCACATTGATCGCGCCCATGATCGAACTGATGCCCATCAGGTGGATGGCAAAGATAAAGAACGTCACGCTTTGCGGCGCATAGGTGGTGGAGAGCGGGGCGTAGAAGGTCCAGCCGAAATTCGGCCCACCGCCGGGTGTGAACAAGGTAGACACCAGCAGCAGAAACGCCGCCGGCAGCAGCCAGAAGCTGAAATTGTTCATGCGCGGCAGGGCCATGTCCGGCGCGCCGATCATCAGCGGGATCATCCAGTTGGCCAGGCCGACAAACGCTGGCATCACCGCGCCGAACACCATGATCAGGCCGTGCATGGTGGTCATCTGGTTGAAGAACGCCGGCTGCACGATCTGCAGGCCCGGCTGGAACAACTCGGCACGGATCACCATGGCGAACGAGCCGCCGAGCAGGAACATGGTGAAGGCAAACCACAGGTACATCGTGCCGATGTCTTTGTGGTTGGTGGTCAGCACCCAGCGCATCAAGCCTTTGGCGGGGCCGTGGGCATGGTCGGCATGACCATGGTCGATCACAGTGCTCATGGCCGTTCTCCTACAAGCGAGTGAGCGGGGCGATTCAGGGCATTGGCAATGAAAGTCGTCATTTGCTTTCCGCCTGTTTCAGAGCCAGCACGTCTTTGGGCGTGACCATGTCGCCTTTGTTATTGCCCCAGGCGTTACGCTCATAGGTCACCACAGCGGCGATATCCACTTCAGAGAGCTGCTTGCCGAAGGCTGCCATCGCGGTGCCGGGCTTGCCGTGATACACGATGCTCAGATGGTCTTTGGCCGGCCCCGTGGCGATTTTCGAGCCCTTGAGCGCTGGGAACATCGGTGGCAAGCCTTGGCCCTCAGCCTGGTGACAAGCCACGCAGGTGGTGTGGTAGACCTTGTCGCCACGGGCCACCAGCTCGTCCAGCGTCCACTCCTTGGAGGTCAGTTCCTTGAGCTTGGCCGCCTCCTCCTTGCGCTCGCCCAGCCAGGTGTCGTAGTCAGCCTTGGACTTGACCTCAACCACGATGGGCATGAAGCCATGGTCCTTGCCGCACAGCTCGGCGCACTGACCACGGTAGATGCCGGGCTTCTCGACGCGGGTCCAGGCCTCGTTGACGAAGCCGGGGATGGCGTCGCGCTTGACCGCAAAGGCCGGCACCCACCATGAGTGGATCACATCGGCGGCGGTCACCAGAAATCGCACCTTGGCGCCCACCGGCAACACCAGCGGCTGGTCGACTTCCAACAGGTAGTGTTCGCCCTTGGTGGCCTGGTTATGGATCTGTTCGGCGGGCGTGGCCAGGTTGCTGAAGAACTCCACGTCCTGACCCAGGTATTTGTAGTGCCATTTCCACTGATAGCCGGTGACCTGGATATCGATATCCGATTCACTGCTGTCGTAGATGTTGATCAGGGTCTTGGTGGCCGGAATGGCCATGGCCACCAGAATCAGCAAGGGCACCACCGTCCAGAGGATTTCCACGGTGGTGCTTTCGTGAAACTTGGCCGCTACCTGGCCCGTGGACCGACGGTGCAGGATCATCGACCAGAACATCGCGCCAAACACGACGATGCCGATCACCACACAGATCCAGAAAATGGTCATGTGCAGGTCAAACACAGCGTGGCTGACTTCAGTAGCCCCTGGCGCCATATTCGTGGTCCAGGCGGCGTGCGCCTGGCCGAATACCGACCACAACAGGAGGCCCATCCAAACGTGTGGATGTCGCGTCATTGCGGGTTCCCCTTTATGTTTCTTGTTATCCCGCCGGTTTGCACCTGCGGCGAAGGGAGCGGCTTCCATACTGCTTACAACCGCCAAGCCTTGCCTGCGTCATGCAGTTGGGCGTCATCAGCTAATTGCGTACAAAATCGAGTATAGACAGCCGTAGCAACCCCGCAATGTGTGGGGGCAAATGAATAGAAACAGACAGACGGGGCCCGTAAAATGGGCGGCGGAATCGTTTATCCGACGAACGATGGCATTTCGATATAACCCCTGCCTATAACCATGAAATAATTATGACAAATGCGTCTTAGGCGCTCGTATAAACGAACTACCTTATCTTCTCCCTTTTCCTACGCCTGCTTCACTGGAGCCCTCATGAACACCGCCGCATTGCGCGAGCAGATTTCCCGTGCCCATCAACACGAAGCCACCACCGGCCAACTTGTCAGCCATCTGAAAAAACAAATGCCGCACCTGCATTCGTCCATCGCCCTGGCTGACGGTGATCGCAACCTAGTCATGACCCGCTTTGTAACCGCTTACATCGACCTGGTTCCTGATTTGCTCGACGCCGCCAATGATGTGGCCCGTGAGGCCGGGATTGAAAGCCAGATCAAACCAGTACTGAAAATCGCTGAACATTTCTTCCTGCAGCCGCCAGCGATTCTGGCCGGCCACGACGGCCTTGATGGCCTGCTGGATGAGGCCTACCTGGCGCATCGCCTGGTCGAAGAAGTGAACGATCTGTACATCAAGCATTTCGGCCAGCCATTGATTCCAGCGGATACCACCGTGGCCAACGTGATCGCCCATCAACTGATCGGTGAAGAGTTCGCCAACCAACTGGATGAAGCCGTGCACCTGGCGGTGGATGAAATGCTTAACGAGGAAAGCTTTGCGCTGGAGTCGGTCGAGGCCTATCGCGAACAGCTCAAGAGCCCGCAGACCGAAGCGTCCTGGAAGCGCTGGCCATGCCTGTCGCGCCAGCTCGGGGTTGAGCTGACACTGGATCAGCCTGCGTAGACTTCAGATCCGATAGAGATCCAATGTGGGAGCCGGGCTTGCCCGCGATGGCGGAGTATCAGCCAACAGATTAGTTGACTGAACCACCGCCATCGCGGGCAAGCCCGGCTCCCACAGTTTTGGGGGTGTTCAGGCAGGCGCCGAACCGATCCCCACTGTCGTTCTCACCCGACCTTCCAGCCTGCGCTTCAACCCACGCGCCTCGATCACCAACGTCGACCCCTTGGCTGCATTGGCTCGACCCCATTCTTCCAGCAACTCCAGGCACGAGTGGTCGATGTAACTCAAGTTACTCAGCGGCACATGCAAGGTGGTCCCCGCAGGCACCGCCGACAGCACCTGAGTCAACGCCGGCACCTTCAGAAAGGTCGCCGCCCCCGTCAAACGCAGCTCCATCTCACCTTCCTGGGGCAGGTCGATCAGGCTGACTTTCAGGCGCGAAGCCTTGAAGGCCAACTTGAGCAATGTGAGCCCGAAGCCCACCAGCACGCCGGTCAGCAAATCGGTGAAGATAATTGCCAGCGCGGTGGCCGCGTAGGTGAACATCGGCATCCGCCCATAGCGGCCCAGCGCCTTGAACGCCTTGACGTCTACCAGTTTGATCCCGGTGTACACCAGCACACCCGCCAGGCTCGCGACCGGAATGCTTTGCAGCACGCTCGACAGCAACAGTACGAAGCCCAGCAGCCACAGGCCATGGAACATCGCCGACAGACGGGTGGTAGCACCGGCCTGGACGTTAGCCGAGCTGCGTACGATCACGCCGGTCATTGGCAATGCGCCCACCAGGCCGCAGAGCATGTTGCCCACCCCTTGGGCCGACAATTCCTTATCGAAATCGGAACGTTGACCACTGTGCATGCGGTCCACCGCTGCGGCAGACAGCAGGGTTTCGGCACTGGCAATAAACGCCACGGCGAATGCCGCGATCAGCACCTGCGGATCCGCCAGGTTCAGCAGGTCGCTGGGGCGCAGCCAGTCGATTGCGTCCGCGAGGTTTTCCGGGACCTCCACGCGCTTGACCTGCAACGCCAGTACCAGGCTGGCGACGGTCGCCAAGCCCACGCCAAGCAATGCGCCAGGCACAAACCGTAGCTGTTGCGGGCGGAATTTGTCCCACAGGTACATCACCAGCATCGTCGAAAGGCCGAGTACGCCAGCCTGCCAGCCGAGCCCGCCGCCGAGGGTAGGAATTGCCTCAGCCAGCGCTGCCGGGAAGCCTGCCAGGTTATCCAGCCCTGACGGCTTGGGCGCGCCGTCGAGCATCACATGGATCTGCGACAGCACGATCAACACGCCAATCCCGGCCAACATGCCGTAGACCACCGCCGGCGCGGTGACGCGAAACCAGCAGCCCAGGCGCAAACGCCCAGCCACCAGTTGCAGGAAGCCGGCCAATAACAGGATCGGCCCCAGCATCAGCATGCCGTGCTGACGCACCAGCTCGAACACCAGCACCGCCAGACCCGCCGCCGGGCCGCTGACTTGCAGCGGCGAGCCGGCCAGCCAGCCCACCACCAGGCCACCGATGATGCCAGTGATCAGGCCCTTGGCCGGCGGCATGCCGGAGGCAATCGCAATGCCCATGCACAGTGGCAAGGCGACCAGAAAAACAACCACCGAGGCGAGCAGCTCCCGTGGCAATACAGCTTTCAATTGAGCAGCACGCATGATGACTCTCCCGAGGCATTCGCCGGGCGCGGTAAAGCCTGGCTGCATCCATGGCAGCCACCGCATTACCCGGCAGGGAAGTGTTTTAGAAGCGCGCTTTAGGCGTCGCTGAAGGGATCGGCTCGGTGCCGTTCAGCGGTCGGAATGCCGCCTTGTCCGCATCGTAGGCCCGAATTTCGCTGGTCTCGATGTTGTAGATCCAACCATGGATAAACAAATGTCCATTGGCCATGCGCGAAGCCACGGAAGGGTGGGTGCGCAAATGTTGCAGTTGGGCGATGACGTTTTCTTCGGTCAGCACCGCCATGCTCTCGCCTTCGTTGGCGCAGTCGCAGTTGTCATGGACCATGGTCTTGGCGACCTCGGCGTGACGCAGCCAGGCCTTGACCGTTGGCATCTTTTCCAGGCTGTCGGGGTTGAGCACGGCACGCATGGCGCCGCAGTCCGAATGCCCGCATACGATGATGTGCTGTACGCCAAGGGCGAGCACCGCGTACTCGATAGCGGTGGAAACACCGCCGTTCATCTGGCCGTAGGGCGGCACCACGTTACCGACGTTACGGGTCACGAACAGGTCGCCTGGGGAGCTCTGGGTGATCAGCTCGGGCACGATGCGCGAGTCGGCGCAGGTGATGAACATCGCCCGTGGGCTCTGGGCGGTGGCGAGTTTCTTGAAAAGTTCTTCCTGCTGGGGGAAGACGTCGTGATGGAAATGCAAAAAGCCGTCAACGATATGCTGCAGCGCTGCATCGGCGGATTCCGCCACCTGAGGGGCTGAAGCCGACGCAGCCAACGGCTGTTTATCCTTGTCACTCATGATTCATCCTCTTGATCAATGCAGGGGAGGGTTCAGGTCAGTTCGACGCCATGGCGGTGAATTAGTTGTAAAACAACCACCGACCAGGCCGCCGACTCATCAGTCACTCGCTGAACAAGGTAACCGCCGAAACTTAACTCAAACTGAATGAACCGCTCTAGAACGCGGCTCTCAGTGATGTCAAAACGCGACTATTCCTACAGCAAAGGTGCACGTCTCTTCTTCAGTCTACAACAAAGCCATCTGTCTGCCCGGTGGGCAAAACGCCGTGCAATCGAGGTTGAACCCTTCCCGCCGATTCAGCCCCAGGCGTTTGATTGCCTTGGTGAACCGCTGCGCCAGCAAATCGGCAAACGGCCCCTCACCACGCATGCGCACACCAAACCGGCTGTCATACACCTCACCCCCGCGTACCTGCCGCACCAGGCTCATCACATGGGCCGCTCGCTGCGGGTAATGGGCCGCCAGCCACTCCTCGAACAACGGCGCCACCTCCAACGGCAGGCGCAGCATCATATACGCCGCGCTTTGTGCGCCGGCCGCGTGAGCTTCGGTAAGCAGGCTCTCCAGCTCGCTGTCGTTGATCATCGGGATCATTGGCGAGCACAGCACGCCCACCGGGATACCCGCGTCGCGCATTACCCGAATCGCCCGCAGCCGCGCCTTGGGCGCTGCCGTGCGCGGTTCCAGGATGCGCTTGAGTTCATCATCCAGGCTGGTGAGGCTGATCATCACCGCTACCAGGCGCTGGCGGGCCAACTCGGTCAGCAAGTCGAGGTCACGCAGGATCAGCGAACCCTTGGTGATGATGGTCACGGGGTGCCGGTAGCGCAGCAGTACCTCAAGGGTTTGCCGGGTAATCCGGTATTCGCGCTCGATAGGCTGGTACGGATCGGTATTGGAGCCCAGGTTGATCGGTGCGCACACGTAGCCCGGCTTCGACAGTTGCTGTTCCAGCACATCGGCCGCGTTGCTCTTGGCAATCAATCTGGTTTCAAAGTCCAGCCCGGGCGACATGTCCCAATAGGCATGGCTGGGCCGTGCATAGCAGTAGATGCAACCATGCTCACAACCGCGATACGGGTTGATCGACCGATCAAACGGCAAGTCCGGCGAGTTGTTGCGGGTGATGATGGTCTTGGCCGTTTCGATACGCACTTCGGTGCCTTGGGTGGGCGGCACTTCCTGGTACCAACCGTCGTCCTCGGCCACGCTGACGGTGGGTGCAAACCGATTGTGCAGGTTGGTGGCCGTACCCCGGCCACGGGGCGGCAGTGCAGTAGACATGAAAACGCCTCGATACTGTTTTTATATACAGTATCGAGGCGCGAGGTTTCTGACCAGTGCCGTTGGGCGGCCAGCGAACTTATCAGTGCTTTTGCGTCACCTGCCCCAGGTCATCACTCGAGGTGGTGTGCAGATCGTTTTTGCGCAGATCCGCCACATCGCTCGCCTTGACCGGTGCGCCCTGGTTGCCCCAGCTGCCACGGATAAAACTGACTACATCGGCCACTTCCTGGTCCGACAGACGCCAGGCGAACGCCGGCATGGTGAAGGTTGACGGCGCCGCATGGGTGGCCGGCAACGTACCGCCGCTCAACACAATGTTGATCAACGACGTGGCATCTGCCGTCTGCACCACCGGGTTGCCCGCCAGCGCCGGGAATACCCGCGTATAGCCATGGCCGTCGGTACGGTGGCAGGCCGCGCAGTTGTCGATATACACCGACGCACCCGGCTTGCTGTCATCGCCCTTCCACAGCGCTTGCGCTACCTGCTTGTCGTATTGGTGCGGCTGGTCCTTGGGATCGACCGCTGGCAGGCTTTTGAGGTAACGGGCGATAGCGGTCAGGTCTTCTTGGGACATGTACTGCATGCTGTGCACGACCACATCACTCATGCCGCCGAACACCGCGCTGCGGTCGCTGCGCCCGGTCTTGAGGAACTGCACCAGCTGCTCCTCGCTCCAGCTACCGAGACCGTCCTTGTGGTCGCCGCGCAGGCTTTTGGCAATCCAGCCTTCCAGCGGCGCACTGCCAGACAGGAAGGCGCTGCCGTCCGTGGCACTCAAGGCTTTTTCCTGCATGGTCAGGGCGCGCGGCGTATGGCAGGCGCCGCAATGTCCAAGACCTTCCACCAGGTAGGCACCGCGATCAGTCACGGGTTCGGCAGCAGCTTGCGGCTGATGCGCCTCGACCGCCGGTGCAAACATCCAGCGCCAGGCCGCCAGCGGCCAACGCATGCTCAAGGGCCAGGGAATATCGCTGTCCTTGTTTTCCTGGGCGACCGGTTCAACCCCCTTCATGAAGTACGCATACAACGCTTGCATATCGCTGTCGCTGACGCGTGCGTAAGACGGGTAGGGCATCGCCGGGTAAAGCGTACTACCGTTCTTGGCGACGCCGTGGCGCACGGCCTTGTCGAAGTCCTCGAAGCTGTAGTCGCCCAGGCCGGTCTTGTCCGGGGTGATGTTGGTGGAATAGATCACGCCAATGGGTGTTTCCATCGGCAGGCCACCAGCGAAGGGCTTACCACCCTTGGCGGTATGGCAGGCGACACAGTCACCGGCACGCGCCAGGTATTCGCCCTGCTTGATCAAGTCGGCTTCGGCGGCGCTGATCGAGCAACTGCTGAACAGCGCCAGTGAGGCGATAACGAGTGCTTTCATGGTATCGCTCCTTATGCCTGAACCAGTGGGCCGGGGTTTTTGAGGTACTGCTCGCGAATCGCTCGCGCCGACCAATAGGTCAACGCTGCCACCAGGCCGGTAGGGTTGTAGCCCAGCCCTTGTGGGAAAGCGGAAGCACCGGGGACAAATACGTTGTGCACATCCCAGCTCTGCAAGTAGCGGTTCAATGCACTGGTTTTCGGGTCGGTGCCCATGATCGCGCCACCGTTGAGGTGGGTGGTCTGGTAAGAGGCGGTATTGAAATGCTCACCGACCTTTTTACCCAGCACGGCGATGGCCTTGGGATTCATGGCCTGGGCCACTTTGCCCATTTTTTCCATCATGAAGCGGTTCATCTTGATGTCGTTTTCTTGCCAGTCGAAGGTCATGCGCAGCAGCGGCAGGCCGTAGGCATCGCGGTAAACCGGGTCCAGATCCAGGTAGTTGCTGCGGTAGGACTGATGGGCACCGTGGGAGTCCATGGAGACCTGATGGGTGTAGTAATCGGCGGTGGCGCGCTTCCAGGCGCTGCCCCAGGCCGGCGTGCCCGGCGGGTTGGACGTACCGGCAATCGGCCGGCTGCCCGCCTGGTTGACCCACATCGGCGAACCGCCCACGAAACCGTGGGGGCCGTGGTCAAAGTTGTCGGCGTTGAAGTCGTCGATGGCCACGCCATTGCCGCCCGCGCCGATAAAGTTGTTGGTGTGGGTGTCCTTGTCGAAGAACGCCTTGATGGTGCCCATGTTCTGGTAGGCGAAGTTGCGGCCTACCACACCCTCGTTGGTAATCGGGTCGTAGGGTTTGCCGATGCCGGACAGCAGCATCAGGCGCACGTTATGGAACTGGAAGGCGCCAAGAATCACCAGGTCGGCCGGTTGTTCGCATTCGCGGCCCTGGGCGTCGATGTAGGTCACACCGGTGGCTTTCTTCTTGGTGCTGTCGAGGTTGACCTTGAGCACGTGGGAATTGGGCCGCAGCTCGAAGTTGGGCACCTGGCGCAAGGCCGGCAGGATGTTCACGTTTGGCGAGGCTTTGGAATACATGTAGCACACGTAGCCACTGCAAAAGCCGCAGAAGTTGCACGGGCCCATCTGCGCACCGTAGGGGTTGGTGTACGGCCCCGACGTGTTGGCCGACGGCAGGTTGTAAGGTTTGTAACCTACGTCGGTCGCCGCTTTCTGAAACAGCTGGGCGGAGACGGTATTTTTCTGCGCTTCCAGCGGGAACGGGTTTGAACGATCCGGCGCGTAGGGGTTGCCGCCACGGCCTTCGCCGACCAGTTGGCCCTTGACCGTCCAGGCTTGGCCGGAGGTGCCAAAGACTTTTTCCGCGTAGTCGAAAAACGGCTCCAGCTCTTCATAGCTGACGCCGAAGTCTTGGATGGTCATGTCCTTGGGAATGAAGTTCTTCCCGTAGCGCTCTTCGTAATGGCTGCGCATGCGCAGCTCAATCGGGTCGACACGAAAATGCACGCCCGACCAGTGCAGCCCCGCACCACCGACGCCATTACCCGGCAAGAAAGCGCCCAACTGACGATTAGGCAGGGCCACGTCATTTACGCTGTGGCGAATGGTCACCGTTTCTTTGGAGATGTCCTGGAACAGCTTCTTACGCACGCTGTAGGTCAATTCGTCGATGACCTGCGGATAGTTGCCGTCTGGGTAAGTGTCCTGCATCGGGCCGCGCTCCAGCGCTACCACGTTGAGGCCCGCTTCCGTCAGCTCCTTGGCCATGATCGCGCCCGTCCAGCCGAAGCCCACAATCACTGCATCCACTTTCTTCATGATGGTCGCCACGTTTATGCCCTCTCGCCGCGAATGGAAACAGCCGGGAAGGGGTATTGCTCGTTGCGTTCCACCCAATCCATGAAGTCGGCACGGGCACCGGGGAAACCGATCATGGTCCAGCCGACCATGCCTTTATTACCGCCGTGGATAGGGTCGCAGAAGAAACCTTCCTTGGTGTTTTGCAGCAAAAGGTTGAAGAACATCTTGGGCGGCACGGCGTCGAAGTGCGCCGCCAGTTCGCTGCCGCCAGCCTCTAAACGTCGCAGCATATCGTCTCGGGTAGCGCTGTCTTGCGCAGCAAAAGCTTTACCGTTGAACGCTTTCGACCAGGCATCCGTAGCAGCAATACCCAGGCGGTAGATCTCCTTGGGCACCAATTTGCTCTGCCAACCCATCTCCGGCGCCGCGTCGGCGTTGAACGGGCCTTGCATGAACCACAGGGCGCCACTGGCGTAAGGAGTGTTCATCTGGCGGTCGATGTATTCCGGCGCGCCAGCCTCCAAGGCGCCAGGGCCCTGGGCGTCAGCGGGAATCAAGCGCTCGACGGCGGCGTTGATAAACGCCCATTCCTCGGCCGTGAAATAGCTTGGCTCGTAGGCTTCATCGCTGACCGCAGGCTTGGCCGGCTCGGCCTGGGCAGGCTCCGGCGTGGCCATCAACATCGAACCACCAAGGCCGGTGCTGGCAACCGTGACCACCGGGATCAAGGTCAAGGATTTGCGTAAAAAGTCACGCCGGGGGTTGTCTTGATCTTGATCAGACATAGGTACACCTCATCATGTGGTCACGGGTTCATCCGCCGCTTCTGGGAGCAGCGTGAAGGCTTTGCGGCTAATTGGATCCAAGTAGATACAGCACAATGGCAAACATTAGTTACAAATGATAGCAGGCTAAGAATTCAGCGGCGTCAATTCGGCGACAAAAACACCGGATCAGATCGCAAGTATCACAATTCTTTGACGCGGACCTCACGCCGTATTGACCCGCCTTGAGTAAGTCTGTGGCCCATCAGCCACTTCCTCGCGCGGTCACAACGTTCATGTTCAACACACGCATACTGCTCGTTCTCGGCTTGGCGCTCATGAGCCTGCTCAACACCGTACAAGCCGATGAGGCTGCGTCGATCCGCTCGCCGGAATGGGCCCAGCCGGTGGGCAACCAATACAACCTGCATCAAATGACACCCACGCTCTATCGCAGTGCATTGCCGGACGAGCGTGCGCTGCCCCTGTTGCAAACGCTCAAGATCGCTACGGTCATCAACTTCCTGCCGGAATCTGATGCGCAGTGGCTCCAATCATCTGATATCAAACAGGTGCAGTTGAGCTATCGCACCAACCACGTCGACGATTCCGACGTGCTGGCGGCGATCAGGGCGATTCAGGCAGCAGAGGCCGATGGCCCGGTGTTGATGCACTGCAAGCACGGCGTCGACCGCACCGGCCTGATGGCAGCGATGTATCGGGTGGTGGCTCAGGGGTGGAGCAAGGAGGACGCGCTGAACGAGATGACCTTGGGCGGCTTTGGCAGCAGCAAGGGTTTCAAGGACAGCGTTCGCTACATGATGAGAGCCGATGTCGACAAGTTACGCACAGCGTTGGCGAATGGGGATTGCAGCACCAGCGCGTTTGCGTTGTGCTCAATGAAAGGTTGGATCACCACAACGGGTAAGGAAGAGAAAAAATTGTAGGAGCGAGCTTGCTCGCGAAAAACTCAACAGCGCCGCGTTTATTCAGGAAACACGCGTTATCGTTAACGTTTTTCGCGAGCAAGCTCGCTCCTACAGGGGGTGCGGGGTTAGTCTTTTTTCAGCTTCGGGTTTGGAAAGAACTGCACTGCCTGCACTTTAGGGTCCGCCGGGGCTTTCAACGCGGAGGTATTGACCCTTGTGCCCAATTCCTTGGGCACCGACAGGCCTTGATCATTCAGCGTATCGGTATACCCGCAGGCCACGCACTCGCGGTGTGGCACGCTGTCTTCGGTCCACATCTTCAACTTGTCCGGCTCGCTGCACGCCGGGCAGACAGCCCCGGCGATAAATTGCTTTTTGGTGATCACAGGCCCTTCACTCATGCTGCCGCGTCCTCACTCAGGCCGCTGTGGCGCAAGAGTGCGTCAATCGACGGCGCGCGTCCGCGGAAATCGACGAACAGCACCATCGGCGCCTGGGAACCGCCACGCGCCAGGATGGCTTCACGGAACGCACGCCCGGTCTGGGCGTTGAGCACGCCGTCTTCCTCAAACTTGGAGAAGGCGTCCGCCGAAAGTACTTCGGCCCACTTGTAGCTGTAGTAACCCGCCGCATAACCGCCGGCGAAGATGTGCGCGAAGCTGTTGGGGAAGCGGTTGTAGGCCGGTGGGCGCATCACCGAGACCTCATCGCGCACGCCTTCAAGTACCTGGGCCACACTGCGACCATCGCCATGGGTGGCGTGCAGTTCAAAGTCGAACAGCGAGAACTCCAGCTGACGCACCATCATCAGGCCGGACTGGAAGTTTTTCGCCGCGAGCATTTTCTCCAGCAGGTCCTGGGGCAGGGGCTCACCGGTTTCGTAGTGGCCGGAGATCAGCGCCAGGCCTTCGGGCTCCCAGCACCAGTTCTCCATGAATTGGCTCGGCAGTTCCACTGCGTCCCACGCCACACCGTTGATACCGGATACGCCGGCGTGTTCCACGCGGGTGAGCAGGTGATGCAGGCCATGGCCGAATTCGTGGAACAGGGTGGTGACTTCATCGTGGGTCAGCAGGGCAGGCTTGCCGCTGTCGGCCGGAGTGAAGTTGCACACCAGGTTGGCGACGGGGCTTTGCAGCACGCCATCAACGGTACGGCGGCGGTCACGGGCACCGTCCATCCAGGCACCGCCACGCTTGTTGGCGCGGGCGTACAGGTCGAAGAAGAAACGCCCGACGTGCTCGCCGTTTTCCTTGATTTCGAACAAGCGCACATCCGGGTGCCAGGTGTCGAAGCCTTTGAGCTCAGCGATCTCGATGCCGTACAGGCGCTGCACAATGGCAAACAAGCCACCCAGCACTTTGTCGATCGGGAAGTAGGCGCGCAAGGCTTCCTGGGAAACGCTGTAGCGCTGCTCTCGCAGTTTTTCGCCGTAGAAACCGCTGTCCCAGCTTTGCAGATCAGGGCAGCCTTGCTCGGCGGCATAGGCCTTGAGCTGTTGCAGGTCCTGGGCGGCAAACGGCTTGCTGCGCTTGGCCAGGTCACGCAGGAAGCTCAGCACCTGGTCGCTGGACTCGGCCATCTTGGTGGCCAGGCTCAGCTCGGAGAACGACGCATAACCCAACAATTGGGCCAGTTCCTGACGCAGGTCGAGGATCTGTTCCATCACCGGGCCGTTATCGTTCTGACCGGCATTCGGGCCTTGGTCTGACGCACGGGTGCAGTAGGCGGCGTACACCTCTTCACGCAGGGCACGGTCCTGGGCGTAGGTCATGACGGCGTAGTAGCTGGGGAATTCCAAGGTGATCAGCCAGCCGTCGAGGCCCTTGGCCTGGGCGGCGGCGGCCATTTGCGCCTTGGCCGAGTCGGTCAGGCCGGCAAGGGTGGCTTCATCGGTGACGTGCTTGGTCCAGGCCTGGGTGGCGTCCAGCAACTGGTTGGAGAACTTGCTGCCCAGCTCGGACAGCTTGCTCTGCACCTCGGCGTAGCGCTTTTGCTGCTCCGGCGGCAAGTCGATACCCGACAGGCGGAAGTCACGCAGGGAGTGCTCTAGAATGGTTTTTTGCGCCACATCGAAACCGGCAGCTTCCGGGCTGTTGGCCAAGGCTTCGAAGGCCTGGAACAGCTCACGGTTCTGGCCCATCTCGGTAGAATAAGCGCTCAAGGCCGGCAGGCACGCCTCGTAGGCTTCGCGCAGTTCGGCGCTGTTGCACACGGCATTGAGGTGGCTGACCGGGCTCCAGGCCGCACCGAGGCGATCATTGAGTTCGTCCATGGCCAGGACCAGGCCGGCCCATGTCGGATTTTTACCCTGGCTTTGCAGGATCTCTGCGATTGCCACGCGGTTGTCGGCGAGGATCTGTTCGATGGCCGGCTGCACGTGCTCGGCACGGATCGCCGAGAACGGCGGCAGGTCGTAGGACTGCAAAAGAGGGTTGTTCGCGCTCACGGTGGGCACCTTGGCTGAAGAAACATGTAGAACAAAGATGGGGCCATCTTAATTACAATCAACACCCACCGCAGCTATCAGCACAACAGAGAGAGGCTATCGTGACCCTTCGCACCTATCAGAACCACACGCCAACCCTCGGCGCCGGGGCGTTTGTCGATATTTCGGCGGTGGTGATCGGCGATGTCGAAATCGGCGCCGACAGCTCGGTTTGGCCGCTGACCGTGATTCGCGGCGACATGCACCGCATCCGCATCGGTGCGCGCACCAGCGTGCAAGACGGCTGCGTGCTGCACATCACCCATGCCGGGCCGTTCAATCCTGACGGTTTCCCGTTGCTGATCGGCGACGATGTGACCATCGCCCATAAGGTCATGCTGCATGGCTGCACCGTGGGTAGCCGCGTCCTGATCGGCATGGGCAGTATCGTGATGGATGGCGCCGTGGTTGAAGACGACGTGATCATCGGCGCCGGCAGCCTGGTGCCGCCAGGCAAGAAACTCGACAGCGGTTTTTTGTATGTGGGCAGCCCGGTTAAGCAGGTTCGCGCATTGACTGACAAAGAGCGTGCCTTTTTCACCTACAGCGCGGCGAACTACGTGAAGCTCAAAGACCTGCACCTGGCCGAAGGATTCGATCAATGACCCTGCATCACCCCACCGTCCTGTTCGACCTGGACGGCACCCTCACCGACCCGCGCGAGGGCATTACCCGTTCGATCCAGTATGCCCTGGCCAAACTGGGCATTGATGAACCCGACCTGACCAAGCTCGAACACTTCATCGGCCCGCCCTTGTTGCAGGCGTTCATGCAGTTTTACGCCTTCGACGAGGCCAAGGCATGGGAGGCAGTGAATTTCTACCGTGAGCGCTTCAAGGTTACCGGCCTGTACGAAAACCGCGTGTTCGACGGCGTCATGCCGTTATTGGAAGAGTTGAACAGCCAAGGGCGCCAGCTGTACGTCGCCACCTCTAAACCGTGGGAATTTGCCCGCGAGATTGCGCGGCATTTCGACTTTGCCAAGCACTTCAAGGTGATCTACGGCAGCGAGCTGGACGGTACGCGCACCAACAAGGTCGAATTGATCGCGCATTTGATGCGTGAGGAAGGCCTGGACCCGGCCACCACCTTGATGATCGGCGATCGCAAGCATGACCTGATCGGGGCACGCAGTAATGGGCTGGATTCGGTCGCCGTGGGGTATGGGTTTGGTAGTTTTGAAGAGCTGAATGCCGAGGCGCCGACCTGGCATTTCGAGACGTTGGACCAGATGCATCAGGCGTTTTTGCAGCGGTCTTGAGAGCGCTTTCGCAGGCAAGCCAGCTCCCACAGTCGAGCGCGCGCTCATGTTGAAAGTCGGTCAACTGTGGGAGCTGGCTTGCCTGCGATGAGCATAGATATCTACACAACTTCGATACGACGCTGGACCTGTGGCGAGGGAGCTTGCTCCCGTGACGACCAGATAGCCGACGCTGTTCTAACTGACGCACCGCGATCCAAATGTGGGAGCTGGCTTGCCTGCGAAAGCGGCCTGACAGTCAACACAGTCGGACCGTGTACATATCCATTGCTGCGGTAACGGCCACTTAGGGTTCCGCTCTGACAGCGGCTCACTTTTGAAAAGCGCAAAAGTAAGCAAAACGCTCTTGCCCCACCACTCGGCACCTCGCTTAGGCTCGGTGTGCCCGTAATCCGCCAGTGATTTGGGGGGCCGCCGCCACGCGCCATCCATGGCGCGGGGCGGCTAAACCGGCATCCCTGCCGGTTTACCCCCCAAATCCCTGTCGAATTCCGGCCAGCGTGGTTTAACGGGGCGCCTAAGATCAAGAGCGACTCGCTTCGCATCGTGGTTACCGTCTGCTATTACAGCCCACAAAGTTGTGTAGATACCTATGCTGCGATAAGGCCCTAACGGCCAACCCTCTCCAACTGCCTCAACGCCGCTTTACGCTGCTCCACCGGCAGCTCACCCAACTTCTCCACCGTCGCATAAAACCTCACCCAATCCCCACCTTCCTGCGCAAACAACGCCGCAAACGCCGGCACCCATTGGTCATACAACCCAAACGGCAACAGCCGGGCATTGTTCATCGGCTGGTTGATCCAGGCGTCATAACGCTTGTCACCCTCCCATTGGCTATCGCGCAGGTGCCGGTATTCGCTGCGCAACTGTTCGAATTGCGCCGCTTTGGCCTGGCGCATCGCGTCCGCTGCCAACGGCTGCGCGTACAACGTCTCCAGGCGTTTACGGGTATCGAGAATCAGCCGGATAAATTGGTCACGTTGCTTCAACGCCACATCGCCGACAGGTGCCAGGCCCCGCGCCGCACGCCATTGTCGGGTGCCTTCCTGCTCGACAAAACTGGCATAGGACTCGTTGAACTCGGTGTCATCCTTCACGTAAAAGCGCTGGTGGGCCAGCTCATGGAAGATCAGCGTGGCGAGGCGCTCATCGCCCCAGCTCATCATCGAACTCATGATCGGGTCGTTGAACCAGCCCAGCGTGGAGTAGGCCTCCACGCCACCTATCGACACGTCCATGCCCTGTTGCCGCATCAGTGCCGCCTCGCCCCGCGCTGCGCCTTGGTTGTAGTAGCCGCGATAGGCGACGCAACCGGCGATGGGAAAGCAATGGTTCTGTGGTGACAGAGAAAATTCCTGTGTGGCAAAGACATTCCAGACCACATAGGGTCGGCCAATATCGGCATACAGCCGATAACTTTGGTTATCAGGCAGATGCAGCTGTTCACTGGCAAAGGTTCGGGCTTTCTGCGATTGAGCCAGATGCTCGCGCAGCACTGGCGGGCGAGCAGGGTCGGCGATGACCTCGGCAACCGGCTCCCGGGCTCGCAACAGCTGCCACTGGCCGCTCGCCAACTGGCTGTAATAACTGACACTGGAGCAGCCGCTGAGCAGCACAACCATCAGCCCTGGAAGAAAACGCCTGATCATGCACTGACTGCTCCTGGGAGATTGGTTCGCCAGACTATCGCGCTTGCAGGGGATTTTTCCACGGCATGGCGTGTTTATACTCAAGCCTCTCTTCGTGTTGAGTACCTGCCATGCGCCAGCTTGTGCTTCCCCTCGCCGCTGTGTTCCTCAGCGCTTGCGCCTATACCCCCATCCCCCCTGTGGACCCGCAGCAGGCCTGGGTCGATTTCACCACGCCAACACCGGGTTCCAAGTTGGTGATGGCTCAGCGCCTGGACGGAAAAAACCTCGACGACGGGCGCTTTTTTCAAATGCCTCCCGGCCCTCATGAGCTGATGGTGCGCTTTGATTTTGAAGTACCCGCCGGCGGCGGCCTGGGTGGCCTCAGCCAGATGATGTATCGCACCTGCTTCATGACGCTGCAGTACGACCACTTTCACGCCGGCCAGCGCTATGTGCTGGAAGGGCGCTCACAGGCGTTCACGCCCAACATTCGGCTGTACGACTCAAGCCGCCAGTTATTGGCCGAAGAGCGCAGCGTGAATTGCATCTGAGTCAGTCGTTGTTCTTTTGGTAGAGGATGCGCTTGGTGCCGTTTTCGCACGAACCGACAATCATGGCCGAGTCATGGTTCTTGGCTTCTTCGGCGGTGATGATCTCCAGGGTGTAGGACGGAATCGCCTTGGCCTGGATATTCACTTCGATTTCTTTCCTGAGCTCTTCACAATCTTTTGGCGCGGCCATGGCCGAAGTGGCCAATACACCGCAGATGATTGCCAAGGCAAAACGTTTCATGTGTGGAGCTCCCTGAATGCGCTGCGCACGAGTGTGCGCCTAGGCTGCATGGGCTATTCGACCACATTTTGCAAACACGAGTTCTAATTTAACGCAGAACTAAAATGTGGGAGCAGGCTTGCCCGCTCCCACATAAGATGACTGCTGTGTCAGTTGACCAGCGTGGCATCCAACGTGATGGTCGCATTCAGCACCTTGGACACCGGGCACCCTTCCTTGGCCTTTTTGCTCAGTTCATCGAACTGCGCCTGGCTTGCGCCTGGGATTTTGGCCTTCAGGATCAGATGCACTGCTGTAATCGCAAAGCCGCCCTCGACCTGGTCCAAGGTCACTTCGGCCTGGGTGTCGATGCTGTCAGCCTTGAGCCCAGCGTCGCCGAGAATCATGGAAAACGCCATGGAGAAACAGCCGGCGTGAGCTGCGCCGATCAGTTCTTCAGGGTTGGTACCCTTGCCGCCCTCGAAGCGGGCCTTGAAGCCGTAGGGCGCTTCGCGCAGCACGCCGGTTTCCGTGGAAATGGAGCCCAGGCCAGTCTTCAGGTCGCCTTCCCAATGCGCGGATGCCTTTTTAACGATACTCATAGCTTTCTCCTCGAACGGTGGTTTTGCGTCGGTAAGGGTTCTGAGGATAGACGCCACGGCAAAGTTCATCTTGTCGGAGAAACCTAGCAATCCAGTAGGAAATTTCAGAGTCACCTATTGAATCTCGGGTATATGCCCTCATTGCATAGAACATGCACATGCAGCGGCAGGTTTTGGCTCGTT
Organism: Pseudomonas sp. L13; assembly: GCF_009935965.1. Classification (NCBI taxonomy): domain Bacteria; kingdom Pseudomonadati; phylum Pseudomonadota; class Gammaproteobacteria; order Pseudomonadales; family Pseudomonadaceae; genus Pseudomonas; species Pseudomonas sp. L13. Next base: position 289,029 of record NZ_QODJ01000001.1, on the reverse strand, counting down.
TACAAAAGCCTGTGCGCCCTATTGGAGAAGCAGGCTTATGAAATCGCTGTCCGACGTAAAATTTTCGACCCTCGACCTGGTGCCCGTACGCGCCAACGGCAGCCCGGCGCAGTCGCTGCGCAATTCCCTGGACTTGGCCCAGCATGTGGAGAAGTTCGGCTACCACCGTTTCTGGGTAGCTGAGCACCACAATATGGACGGCATCGCCAGTTCGGCCACCTCGGTACTGCTCGGTTACCTGGCGGGTGGTACCTCGACCATTCGCGTGGGTTCCGGCGGCGTGATGCTGCCTAACCACGCGCCACTGGTGATCGCCGAGCAGTTCGGCACCTTGGAAAGCCTCTACCCTGGCCGTATCGACCTGGGCCTGGGGCGCGCGCCCGGTTCCGACCAGATGACCGCCCGCGCCCTACGCCGTGAACGCTCCGGCAGCGCCGATGACTTCCCCGAAGATGTGGCCGAGCTGATGGCCTACCTAGGCCCGCGTACGCCCGACCAACGGGTTATCGCGGTACCGGGCACCGGCACCAATGTGCCGGTGTGGCTGCTGGGTTCGAGCCTGTTCAGTGCGCAATTGGCCGGCGAGCGGGGCTTGCCTTACGCCTTCGCTTCCCATTTCGCACCGCGCTTGATGCATGAGGCCATTCGCGTGTATCGCAATCACTTCAAGCCTTCAGCCGTGTTGGATAAGCCCTACGTGATGCTCGGCATTCCGCTGGTGGCCGCGGACACCGATGAGCAGGCCGATTACCTGGCCACCTCGGTGTACCAGCGTATTCTGGCGTTGATGCGCGGTCAGAGTCTGGTGCAGCGCCCTCCAGTAAAAACCATGGACGGCCTGTGGTTGCCCCATGAAAAAGACGCGGTGGGCAGCTTTCTCGGGCTGGCCATGGTGGGCAGCCCCGCGAAGATTCGCGCCAAGTTGGAGGTGTTGATCGAGCAGACCGGTGCCGATGAGCTGATTTTTACCAGTGACCTGTATGAGCACGCCGACCGGATTCATTCCTACGAGCTGCTTGCACAAGTGATGAAGGGCTGAAATCCAGGCGAAAAAAACCGACGCACTTGCGTCGGTTTTTATGTCCACAACACGAGGTTAACCGCGCTTGTAGGCAATTTCCTTGGTGCCACCTTCGCAGGTGCCAACCACTGTGTGGTCACTTGGCGTAGCGCCTTTGTCCACCACTTCCAGCGAATACCCCGAAGCACCCTTGGCGTCGATTTTCGCTGCGATTTCGCTTTTCAGCTCTTCACAAGGCTTGCCCGCCGCCATAGCGGTACCCGCAATGCTCAACAACCCTACCGCCAACAGAAACGTCTTCATCCGTTACTTTCCTTGCGCTGATCAAAAAGAGCGTGCCGACGCTCATCGCATCGGCACCCGTTGTTTGTAGCGCAGGTTATGGCAATCGGCCAGCGGGCAAAGTTCAACTCTGCCGATCAACTACTGGCAATGCGGAATCCCACTTTGAGCGTGACCTGGAAGTGCGCAGCCTTGCCATCCTTGATGTGACCACGGGTTTCGGTCACCTCAAACCACTCCAGATGCTTGATGCTTTTGTTGGCTTCGGCCAGGGCATTATTGATCGCGTCTTCGATGCTGGTGGTGGAAGAGCCTACCAGTTCGACTTTCTTGTACGTGTGATGATCACTCATGGCGTTTCTCCTTTAGGTCGTCAATCAAGACTAGCAGCGAATGTGCGTACTGCTTCAGGCGACCGTTGGGAGACGAAAGTTCAGAATTACTGCACTTTCTGAAACCGGCGCAGTCGGTATCTACACACGCCACTCAATCACTTCAGGAGATGTCCACATGGCCAACACTTCTTTACGCAAAGCGTCGCTGGAAAGCATGGAAGCCGAGATTTCGAGCCTGCTCAAATCTCTGGAGAGCCTCAAGGATGACGCGTCCGATGAGTCGCGCAAAACGCTGAAGGCCTTGAAAAGCAATGCCGAGAACGCGCTCAAGCACTCTCGTCACCTGATCAGCGACGCCTACGAAGAAAGCAAAGTCAAAATCCGCGAAACCAGCGCTGCCACCCGTGACTACGCTCAAGAGCATCCATGGACGACCGCTGGCGTCGCCGTTGGCGCACTGGGCCTGCTGGCGGCTTACCTGCTGTGCAAACGCGGTGACTGATTGACCGGTTAAACCGGTTGGCGCAACAGCTCAGCCTTGAGCCATTGCGCCAACTGCCCGGCGCGCCCATCCGCGGCGCGCTTGGGTAGCCACAACGCCAGGTGCGCCGGGGTTTCACTGAAGCCCCACGGCGCCACCAGGCGACCCGCTCGCAGGTCTTCTGCCACTAGCGGTTCTGGCGCAATTGCCACTCCCAACCCGGCAACCGCCGCTTCCAGCAAATAATACAAATGCTCAAACCCCTGGCCGAGTTTCAACGCGCCGGGCTCGATGCCGTGTTGCCGTGCCCAACTGGGCCAGGCCTGCGGCCTTGAGGTGGTGTGCAGCAAGGCTTGCTCGGCCAGTGCCAAAGCCGGAGCCTGGCGCAGCTGTTCAAAATCGGCGAAGCGTGGGCTCATAACCGGGCCGATACGCTCGCTGGCCAGCTCATACACCTGCATATCCGCTGGCCACGGCGGCTCAGCGAACACCAGCAAGGCATCCAGCCCAGGGCGGCGGGGGTCCAGATCGCCTTCGCCCGCCGACAGGTGCAGACGCAAATCCGGCAAGTCGGCATTCAACCGCCCCAGCCGAGGAATAAACCAGCGCGCCAGCAAGCTGCCTGAACAGCCGAGTACGAAAGGTGCATCGGCACCGCGCTGGGTCAGTTCGGCGCACACGTCGCGCAAACGCTCGAAAGCTTCCGCGCTCGCGTCACGAAGCCTTACCCCCGCATCTGTGAGTTTAAGGCCGCGCCCGTCCTTGACGAACAGGCTCACGCCCAAGTGCTCCTCCAGTACTTTCAACTGGCGGCTGACGGCGCCGTGAGTCACGTGCAATAGCTCTGCTGCCTGGCTGACGCTGTTCAGGCGGGCGGTGGCTTCAAAAGCGCGCAAGGCATTGAGGGGAGGAAGGTCGCGGCTCATCTGTGAGTTTTCCTGACAGGTTGCGGCGATCTTATCGGTTTTCAGGCCAAGGCGTCACGCGTAGAGTGACCGTCATTGCCTTTAAACACATTCTTTCCTGGAGCGTCCCATGACTCAGTCCCAGACCGATCTACGCAACGGCCCTGATGCCAACGGCCTGTTTGGTGCGTTCGGTGGCCGCTACGTCGCTGAAACCCTGATGCCGTTGATCCTCGACCTGGCCCGCGAATACGAAGCGGCCAAGGTAGATCCGGCGTTTAACGAAGAATTGGCCTACTTCCAGCGCGATTATGTCGGACGCCCAAGCCCGCTGTACTTTGCCGAACGCCTCACCGAGTTCTGCGGCGGCGCCAAGATCTACCTCAAGCGCGAAGAGCTCAACCACACCGGCGCGCACAAGATAAACAACTGCATCGGCCAGATCCTGCTGGCCCGGCGCATGGGCAAAAAACGCATCATCGCCGAGACCGGCGCCGGCATGCACGGCGTGGCCACCGCAACCGTGGCGGCGCGCTTTGGCCTGCAATGCGTGATCTACATGGGCACCACCGACATCGAGCGCCAGCAGGCCAACGTGTTTCGCATGAAGCTGCTGGGCGCCGAAGTCATCCCCGTGGTCGCCGGCACCGGCACCCTCAAAGACGCCATGAACGAAGCCCTGCGCGACTGGGTCACCAACGTCGACAGCACCTTCTACCTGATCGGTACCGTGGCCGGCCCGCACCCGTACCCGGCGATGGTGCGTGACTTCCAGGCCGTGATCGGCAAGGAAACCCGTACCCAGCTGCAAGCCCAGGAAGGCCGCCTGCCGGACAGCCTGGTGGCGTGCATCGGCGGCGGTTCCAACGCCATGGGCCTGTTCCACCCGTTCCTGGATGACACCAGCGTCGAAATCATCGGCGTTGAAGCTGCTGGCCATGGCATTGAAACCGGCAAACACGCCGCCAGCCTCAACGGCGGCGTACCGGGCGTGCTGCACGGCAACCGCACCTTCCTGCTACAGGACGACGACGGCCAGATCATCGACGCCCACTCGATTTCCGCAGGCCTGGACTACCCCGGCATCGGCCCGGAACACGCCTGGTTGCATGACATCGGCCGCGTCCAGTACACCTCGGTAACTGACGATGAAGCCCTGGAAGCCTTCCACAAATGCTGCCGCCTGGAAGGGATCATTCCTGCCCTGGAAAGCGCCCACGCCCTGGCTGAAGTATTCAAGCGCGCGCCAAACCTGCCCAAGGATCACCTGATGGTGGTCAACCTCTCGGGCCGTGGCGACAAAGACATGCAGACCGTGATGCACCATATGGAACAGTCCAAGCAGGAGAAACACTGATGAGCCGCCTGCAAACCCGCTTTGCGCAACTCAAAGAACAGAACCGCGCCGCCCTGGTGACCTTCGTCACCGCTGGCGACCCCGGCTATGACACTTCGCTGGCGATCCTCAAGGGCTTGCCGGCCGCCGGCGCCGACGTGATCGAACTGGGCATGCCCTTCACCGACCCGATGGCCGACGGCCCGGCCATTCAACTGGCCAATATTCGCGCCCTGGGCGCCAAGCAGAACCTGTTGAAAACCCTGCAGATGGTTCGCGAGTTCCGCCAGGACAACAACGACACCCCGCTGGTGTTGATGGGTTATTTCAACCCGATCCACAAATATGGCGTGTCGCAGTTCATTGCCGATGCCAAGGCAGCCGGTGTCGACGGCCTGATCGTGGTGGACATGCCGCCTGAGCACAACGGCGAGCTGTGCGACCCGGCCCAGGCTGCAGGCATCGACTTTATCCGCCTGACCACACCGACCACCGATGACGTGCGCCTGCCTACGGTGCTCAATGGCAGCTCCGGGTTTGTGTATTACGTGTCGGTCGCCGGTGTAACCGGGGCCGGGGCCGCCACCCTGGAACACGTCGAAGAAGCCGTGACCCGCCTGCGCCGCCATACCGACCTGCCGATCAGCATCGGCTTTGGTATTCGCACGCCGGACCAGGCAGCGGCCATCGCACGCCTGGCAGACGGCGTGGTCGTGGGTTCGGCGCTGATCGATCACATCGCCACGGCCAAGAACGACCAGCAAGCCATTGATGGCGTACTGACCCTGTGCGCGGCGCTGTCGGAAGGTGTGCGCAACGCACGCAAGTAACTGCCTGTTCGGTCGGTATCAGGCTGCCCAAATATCACCGATTTATACGCTAGGCTTCAAAAGGAGGCGGGCATCTCGCCTAATGTGTAGGAGCGAGCTTGCTCGCGAAAAACTTACAGGCGCCGCGTTCATTCAGCGCGCACGCGTTATCGTTGACGTTTTTCGCGAGCAAGCTCGCTCCTACAGGCTAGGCATCGCGTCCTTCCTTTTAACGCACTTCGTGCCCTTTGCCGTCTAACCACCTTCGCAAGCCCCGCAGTCCTTGCACCTCGGTCGTTAAGTTAGCCGCATCAGAAGTCATTCTTGGCTCTCAGGAGTACATCATGGCATTTGATCTCATTACTGTTTCAGACCGTCGCCACTCAACCTTGCAAAAGGGCTTCAACCTGCGCTGGCCCCTGGGCAATGTGCAGGGCGAGTCGTCGCCCAATGGCGCCAACCTGATTTACCTGTGCCGCAGCCCGCAAGACATCATGGACGCCGCCGCCCAGGCATTGGCCCTGCCCAATGGACGCATCACCGTACGCAGCGGCGGTCATTGCTACGAAGGGTTTGTCGCCAACAAGATGCCCGACAGCCCGGATGAGGTGCTGTCGATCCTGGATATCAGCGCGCTGAACCAAGTGGTGTACGACGCCAACGGGCAGATCGGCTCCGAACTGAGCCCAACGCAGCCCTTTCGCTACCGCTTTCGCCTGGAGGCCGGCAGCCAGATCTGGGACAGCTATAGCGCGTTGTACAAGCAGGCCAGCAAGACCTTACCCGGCGGCTCATGTTATTCAGTCGGCCTGGGAGGGCACATTTGCGGCGGCGGCTACGGGTTGCTGTCGCGCAAGTATGGACTGGTGTGTGACTGGCTCAGTGGGGTCGATATCCTGGTGCCTGACAGCCAAGGCAAAGGGCTCGAACCGCGCCATGTCAGCGGGGACAGCACCCAACAGGACGAATTGGACCTGTTCGCCGCGTGCTGCGGTGCTGGGGGTGGTCAATTCGGCATTATCACCAGCTATTACTTCAAGGACCTGCCGCAAGCACCCAAAGAGGTGCTGTGGCTGGTGCTGGAATGGGACTGGTCAGTACTGACCCAGGATGCACTAAACAACCTGCTGGTGGCTTACCAGCTATGGTTTGCCAGCCATCAGAACAACCCGGACACCTGGGGCCTGGCGACCAAACTGGAAATGCGCCACGAGCACACAGGCAATATCACTCTGGGCATCCATTATGTGGACAAGGAGGGTGAGCTGAACGACCGTGCACCCTTCGATGATTTTGTCGGCAAGATGCTCACGGCCATCGGCTTACCTGCCACCGAGTCGCTGGTGCCGTTTCATGTGGTCCATTTGCCGCCTGGCACAGCCGGCGGGCGCCCCATCGACTCAGTGTCATCCGCCCAGGCTGCGGCGCGGCGCCTGGATTGGCTGGTGTGCCAGCAAACATTGAATGGTTCGGGAGACAATCAGCGTGGGCGCTATAAGTCGGCCTATCAGAAAGGTGAGTTCAGCCCCCAAGTGCTACAGGCCATCTGGACTACCCTGACCTGGCCGGACCCTGACAACCACCTGACACAAAGCCTGATCCAGATCCAGTCCTTCGGCGGCCAGATCAACGCCGCCAGTGCGCCCGTGCGCAAGGAGTCGTCAGCCGCCCAGCGTTCGTCCTTCCTCAAGTGGCAACCCCAATGTTACTGGCACGGCGACAGCGCGGCCGCGGATCAAGCCCATGCCGACTGGATCCGAGGGCTCTACGTCAATGCGTTTGCCGATGCTCAAGGCGTGCCGCTCAACGATGCGTTCGAAGGCTGCTACATCAATTATCCCGACCTCGACATGACCTACGCAGGCGGTAATCCGGCCAACGGTAAAAACCCCCAGTGGTACAAGATCTTCTTTCCCGACCTGATGATCGAAAGCCGCTTGCGCCGTACCAAGCAGCGCTGGGACCCGCACAATGTATTTCGTAACGAGATGTCGGTGCCGTAGAACGAAAAAGGGCGACCCGAAGGTCGCCCTTTTTACAGCTCGATCCGCTCGACCTTGCCTACCAGCAATATGTAGGAAAGTGCGCCGAGCAACGCCAAGACCGCGATATAGGTAATGGCCGGCGCAAAGGACGAACCACTGGCCAGAAAGCCAATCACGATAGGCGTGGCAATCGCCGCCAGGTTGCCGATGAAGTTGAACACCCCGCCGGTCAGCCCCAGCAGACGGGCAGGCGCCAAGGTCGACACCAACGACCAGGTGATCGACGCCAGGCCATTGCCGAAAAACGCCACCGCCAGAAACGCGATGACCCACCCCGTGGAGTCCACATAATTGGCCCCGATGATCGCCGTGGAAATCAGCAGCCCGCTGATGATCGGCAACTTGCGCGCAAAGCCCACCGACGCCCCACGGCGAATCAGCCAATCGGAAAACACCCCCGAACACAGCACGCCCACAAACGCGGCCAGGAACGGCAAGGAGGCCAGCAAGCCAGACTGGATAAAGTCCATGCCACGATATTTCACCAGGTACGTCGGGAACCAGGTCAGGAAGAACCACAGCGTGGAGTTCAGGCAAAACTGGCCCAGGTAGATGCCCCAGAGCTTGCGTTTGCTCAGCACGATGCCCAGGTCCGTCCAGCTGAAGGGTGCCTTGACGGTTTTAGCCTGCATGTCCACCAGCCCGCCACCGTCGCGGATCAGTTGGATTTCGGCTTCGTTGGCGCCTTTGAAATCCTTGGGCTCGCGGTACACCGCGTACCAGATCGCGGCCCACAGGATGCCGACGCCACCGGTTACCACAAACACCATGTGCCAGCCGTATTGATGTTGCAGCCACGCCAGTACCGGGGTGAGGAACGCCAGGCCGACGAATTGCCCAGAAGTGTAGACGCCGATAGCCGTGGCGCGCTCGCGCTCGGGAAACCAGGTGGTGACCACGCGGCTGTTGATGGGATAGGCCGGTGCCTCCAAGGCGCCCACGGCCATGCGCAGCACGAACAGCGCGATAAAGCTGGCGGCGAAACCGAGCATCACGGTGGCAATCGACCACAGCAGCAGGGCCGCCGTGTAGAGAATGCGCGGTGGCACCCGGTCTACCAACCAGCCGCCCGGGATTTGCATGGCGGCGTAGGTCCAGCCGAAGGCAGAGAAAATCAGCCCGACTTGCACCGGGTCGATCCCCAGCTCGCTGGTCAGCGCCGGCGCAGCAATCGACAGGTTGCTACGGTCGAGGTAGTTGATGACCACGGTGATGAACAGCAGCACCATGATGAAAAAGCGCTTTCTGCTAGGCGTGACTAAAGAAGCCTGCCCGGTGAGGGATTCAGGGTGCATGGGGGTGCCTCTTTTTATATTTGTTGAGGAAGGAACGCGCTCAATGTGGGAGCTGGCTTGCCTGCGATAGCAATAGGTCAGTTACCCGTGTGGCCAGCTCCCACATTTTTTAGCGCGTTTCAATCAGGTGCAAATCACCACTCGGCAAAACTGCCATCGGCATGGCGCCAGATTGGGTTGCGCCAGCGATGGCCGATGGCCGCGCGCTCAACCACATACTCCTCGTTGATCTCAATGCCCAAACCCGGGCCGTTGGGGATCTTCACAAAGCCCTGGTCATAGTCGAACACGCCCGGGTCTCGCACGTAGTCGAGCAGATCGTTGCTTTCGTTGTAGTGAATGCCCAGGCTCTGCTCCTGGATAAACGCGTTGTAGCACACCGCATCCAGTTGCAGGCACGCCGCCAAGGCAATCGGGCCCAGCGGGCAGTGCAAGGCGAGGGCCACGTCGTAGGCTTCGGCCATGTTGGCGATCTTGCGGGTTTCGGTAATCCCGCCAGCGTGGGAGGCGTCTGGCTGGATGATGTCGACATAGCCTTCGCTGAGCACGCGCTTGAAATCCCAGCGCGAGAACAGGCGCTCACCCAGGGCGATCGGCGTACTGGTCAGCGGTGCCAGTTCTTTCAGCGCTTCGTAGTTTTCGCTAAGCACCGGCTCTTCAATGAACATCAGTTTGTACGGGTCGAGCTCTTTCATCAGCACCTTGGCCATCGGCTTGTGCACCCGGCCATGGAAGTCGACGCCGATCCCCACGTTAGGGCCGACCGCGTCGCGCACGGCCGCGACGTTGGCCAGGGCCAGGTCGACTTTTTCGAAGCTGTCGACAAACTGCAACTCTTCGGTGCCGTTCATTTTCACGGCTGTGAAACCACGCGCAACCGCCTCTTTGGCGGCACGGGCAGTGTCGGCGGGGCGGTCACCGCCGATCCATGAATACACGCGGATTTTGTCGCGCACCTGGCCGCCCAGCAAATCGCTGACCGACACACCGAGGGCCTTGCCCTTGATGTCCCACAACGCCTGGTCGATGCCGGCGAGGGCGCTCATGTGCACCGCGCCGCCTCGGTAGAAGCCGCCGCGATAGAGCACGGTCCAGATATCTTCGATGTTGCGTGGGTCTTTGCCGATCAGGTAGTCGGACAGTTCTTCGACGGCAGCGGCCACCGTGTGAGCCCGGCCCTCGACCACAGGCTCACCCCAGCCGGTCACACCCTGGTCGGTTTCGACCTTGAGGAAGCACCAGCGCGGCGGAACGATAAAGGTCGTCAGTTTGGTGATTTTCATCTCTTGTCTCTCTTATAGATGCAGCGCCTGTGGGCGCGGAATGTGCTCTCAGCCGAGGGCTTTCCAGGCGGCGACATACGCCTGGGCACGGCTCGCAACCTGATCCACTGTCATGCCCGGCTTGAACAGCCCGGAACCCAGTCCGAAGCCCTTGGCGCCGGCGTCGGTAAACACCTGCATGTTGTCCGGCGTGATGCCGCCCACCGGCAGCAGCAACGTGCCCGCCGGCAATACCGCCAGCCATGCCTTGATCACTGAAGGGCCCATTTGCTCGGCCGGGAACAGCTTCAACACATCGGCGCCTTCGGCCAGTGCGGCAAAGGCTTCGGTGGGCGTGGCTACCCCAGGCGACAAATACAGACCCGCCGCTTTGGCCGCGCGCAACACCTTGGCATCGCTGTGGGGCATGACGATCACCTGGCCTCCGGCCGCCTTGACCTGTTCGACCTGCTCAGGCGTCAACACCGTGCCGGCACCGATCAGGCAATCGGCGGGCAAGCTGTCGCGCAGGGTGCGGATGCTGGTGTAAGGGTCTGGCGAGTTGAGCGGCACTTCGATCACGCGAAAACCCGCGTCGTACAGCACCTGGCCGACCGCCTGGGCTTCGTCGGGGCGTAGGCCGCGCAGGATGGCGATCAAACCGTTTTGTGCGAGTGCTTGCTTGAGCATGTCAGGCCTCCAGTAAAGGTCGAGTAAGCCCGGCGGCTTGCGCCAGTTGCCACAGGCCACGCTCCGTGGCTTCTTGCGCCAGGCTGACGTGGGCAAAGCCGCAAAGGGCGAGGGCGCGTTGATAGCGGGCGCAGAGTGGAACAGCGCCGACCAGGATGATCGGCTGGTGTTTGGCGGAATCTGGCAGGCCGGCGAGTTCATGGCCGATGAGCAGGCCGGATAGGTAATCGGGCTGCTGGTCGGGCGCCAGCTGCGCAGTGAGCCCAAGGGTACGGGCACTGAACAGGGTCGAGAGCACGCCACGCTGGCCATCGTTGGACAGCGCCACGTGCACGCCTCGATCAAACGGCTCGGGCTGGAACTGCTCGCTGGCCTGTTGGGTGCGCCCCAGAATGCTGTGCTTGCTCAACACCGCAAACACTTCGCCGGTCATGAAGGTATCGAAATGGGTAATGCGGCCTTCCACCACCTCGACCCATTTGGAATGGCTGCCGGGCAGGCCGATCAACACCTTGGGCCCAAGCCCTTGCAGCACGCCGAGCACTTGGGTTTCTTCGCCGCGCATCACATTGGGCAGCCCCACTTGCTCGATCACCCCCGGCACGATGTGCACCTGCACCCCGCGCAGGCTGCGTATGCCATGCAACGCCTGGCCAAGGCTGGCGACATCCACGGGCGTGCTGCGATAGGCCGCCTCGCTCCAACCCTGTGCGCTGCCGACCATGCCGCACGCGATCACTGGCAGCCCGGGCTGAGCGTCGAGCCAATCGCCGCAGGCGCTATCGAACGCCAGTTCAAAGCCGTCGGTGCACAGCACACCGGCAATTTCCCGAGGCTCCGTGGGCAAATGCATGATGCCGGTAGCCAGCGAGCGCTGTTCCAGCACAACGCCCGCGGGGCCGAGTTTGTAAGCACGAAGGGAGCTGGTTCCCCAATCGAGCGCGATCAATTGCGCCTGCATCGCTTCACCTGAAATGAGTGGGTGCTGAAAAAAGCAGATGGGCGAATATAAACCTAGGGCGCAGAGTATCTCAATATATAAATATCAATCCCATATAATGAGACAAGACAAGATAAATCCTACAACCATTCTTGTTTTTACTTAGGGAAGGCCGCGGATTTATCGGGTAAGGAAGGTTAAAAAATCGACAAGTCCAGCTCGCGCATCGCGCCCATCCAGATGGCGTAATCGGTGTGGTCCTTGAGGTCATCACCGGTTTCCGGGTGCAGAAACACCACCAAACCATTGCGGTGCAGCGCCAGCCACGGCAACACCAGGCCGATATATTCCGGCTCGAACGCCAGCTGGCAACTCCAATCCGGGTGCGGGCCCACCGGCCGCTCGTGCACGCGGCCCATGCGCAACGGGAACAGCCTGGCGGCGTCTTCACAGAGCGTGCGCGCCTGCTCGATAGTACTGGCGTCGAAGTAGATATGGGCGTGGTAGCCCTTGATACGTTGCATGACTGACTCCGGTTCCACTGTGCGCCGATCCTAGACCGCAATCGACGGCAGGGCCAGCCCGGTCAACGACTGCGCACTGCTGGCCTGTTCCGCCACCAGCCACTCGACAAAGCGATCCACCAACTGCCCACGGCGTTTGCGCTGGGGCTGCACCACGTAATAGCCAAATCGCGACGTCACCGTGGGGCTGATCGGTCGGCACAGCCAATTCTGCTCCAGCAGGTTATCCACCAGGTGGCGCCAGCCGATGGCGACACCCTGGCCGGCAATCGCGGCCTGGATCAGCAAGGTGTAGTTGTCAAAGCGCAATTGCCCAGGGGTCGGCGCAGCCGTGATACCCAGCTCGCGAAACACGCCGTTCCAGTCGAACCACTGGCTGTTGTTTTCCTGGCGCAGGTGCAGCAACGGGCAGTCTTGCAAGGTCTGCACCGTCAAAGGCGCAGCTTGTTCCTTGAGCCACTGCGGGCTGCACACCGGGAACACTTCCTCATTGAACAACCACAGGCTCTCGCCCTGCTTGAAACGGCCATCGCCAAACAGCACCGCCACATCAATATCGCTGCGCAGGGTGGCGTGGTTGCGCTCACTGGTGACCAGGCTGACATCCACCTGCGGGTTGGCCTGGTGGAAGCGATGCAGGCGCGGCATCAGCCAATAGGCGGCGAAAGCGAAGTCGGTGGCGACTTGCAGCACTTCATGCTGGCTTTGTTGAGTGATGGCGCCGAGGCCCTGGTTGATGTTCTGCAGGCCGCCTTGCACGTGCTCGAACAGCAGGGCGCCAGCGTCGGTCAGTTCAATGCCGCGATAAATGCGGTCAAACAGGCGGATCGCCAGTTGCTCTTCAAGGCGCTTGATCTGCTGGCTGACCGCCGGTTGGGTGGTGCCCAGCTCCATCGCGGCTGCAGTGAAACTGCGATGGCGCGCCGCCGCTTCAAAGGCGCGCAGCAAATCGAGAGAGAGGTCACCCAGCGCTTCATACATAAGCTCAACTTATCCTAGCCATTGCCGCCCATGGGCTTTACCCAAGTATTTATGGACCGCATGCTCATTCGCATAAACACCGCCTATGGAATGCCGAGAAACCATGAAGCGCAAGAACATTCTTTTCATCATGGCCGATCAGATGGCCGCGCCGATGCTGCCGTTCTACGGGCCTTCCCCGATCAAGCTGCCCAACCTCAGCCGCCTGGCGGCACAAGGTGTGGTGTTCGACGCCGCCTATTGCAACAGCCCGTTGTGCGCACCGTCGCGCTTCACCTTGGTGAGCGGCCAGTTGCCGAGCAAGATCGGCGCCTACGACAACGCCGCCGATTTCCCCGCCGATGTACCGACCTATGCCCACTACCTGCGTCGCCTCGGCTACCGCACTGCGCTGTCGGGCAAGATGCACTTCTGCGGCCCCGACCAGTTGCACGGCTATGAGGAACGCCTGACCAGCGACATCTACCCCGCCGACTATGGCTGGGCGGTGAACTGGGACGAACCAGACGTACGCCCGACCTGGTATCACAACATGTCCTCGGTGCTGCAAGCCGGCCCGTGTGTGCGCACCAACCAGCTGGATTTCGACGAAGAGGTGGTGTTCAAGGCTCAGCAATATCTGTTTGATCACATCCGCGAGGAGGACGACCAGCCGTTTTGCCTGACCGTGTCGATGACCCATCCCCACGACCCGTACACCATTCCCAAGCCGTTCTGGGACCTGTACGCCGACACCGACATTCCAATGCCCGCGACGCCGCCCCAGGCCGACCTTGACCCGCATTCCCAGCGGCTGCTCAAGGTCTATGACTTGTGGGACAAACCGCTGCCGGTGGATAAGATCCGCGACGCCCGCCGCGCCTACTTCGGTGCCTGCAGCTACATCGACAGCAACGTCGGCAAGCTGCTGCAGACCCTGGAGGACACGGGCCTGGCCGACGACACCCTGATCATTTTCTCCGGCGACCACGGCGACATGCTTGGCGAGCGCGGCCTCTGGTACAAAATGCACTGGTTTGAAATGGCCGCCCGCGTGCCGCTGCTGGTCAGTGCGCCGGGGCAGTTCGCCGCGGGCCGCGTCACCCAGGCCGTGTCGACCGCCGACCTGTTGCCGACCCTGGTGGAATTGGCCGGCGGCACGTTGGACCCGCACTTGCCGCTGGACGGCCGCTCACTGCTTCCGCACTTGCAAGGGCAGGGCGGGCATGACGAAGTGTTTGGCGAATACATGGCCGAAGGCACCATCAGCCCATTGATGATGATTCGCCGGGGCGCCTTCAAATTCATCTACAGCGAGGATGATCCTTGCCTGTTGTTTGATGTGCACAACGACCCGAACGAGCAGGAAAACCTCAGCCAGTGCGCCGAACATCGCTCGCTGTTCGAAGCGTTCTTGCGTGAAGCGCGGGCTAAATGGGACATCCCGGCAATCCATCAACAGGTGCTCGCCAGCCAACGCCGTCGACGCCTTGTGTTTGAAGCGCTGACCCAAGGCAAACTCAAGAGCTGGGATCACCAGCCACTGGTAGACGCCAGTCAGCAGTACATGCGCAACCATATCGACCTCGATGACCTGGAGCGCAAGGCACGTTTTCCACAACCCTGCCAAAACCAATAAGTAGACAGAGGGAAGGCCATGCAAAAGTTGACCGTGGTACTGAGTTTGGTGGTGCTCAGCAGCGCCCATGTGTACGCAGACACTCGCTGCGAAACGGTAAAGATGGCCGATCCAGGCTGGAGCGACATTGCCGCCACCAACGCCATCACCAGTTTCCTGCTGACGGGCATGGGCTACCAACCCAAGGTCGACACCCTGGCGGTGCCGATTACCTTCGGCGGGCTGAAAGACGGCCAGGTGGATGTCTTCCTCGGCAACTGGATGCCGGCGCAGCAAGGCTTCTACGACAAGTTCGTGGCCAACGGCGATGTGGTGCAACTGGCGAAGAACCTGGAGGGCACCGAGTTCACCCTCGCCGTGCCGGACTATGTGTGGGACGCCGGGGTGCATGACTTTGCCGACCTGAATAAATTTGCCGACAAGTTCGACAAGAAGATCTACGGCATTGGCTCCGGCGCGCCAGCCAATATCTCGCTGCAGGAGATCATCAAGAAGAATGATTTCGACCTTGGGCAGTGGAAGCTGATCGAGTCCAGCGAACAGGCGATGCTCGCAGAGGTCTCGCGAGCGGTGAAGAAACAGCGTTTTATCACCTTTCTCGGCTGGACCCCGCACCCGATGAACGTGCAACTGAAAATGCGCTACCTCAAGGGCGGCGAGCAGTACTTTGGCGCCACCGGCAACGTCTATACCTTGACCCGCAAGGGTTACGCACAAGCGTGCCCCAATATCGGAAAACTGCTGACCAACCTGAGTTTTACCCAGGCCATGGAGAACAGCATCATGGCTGACGTGGCCAACAACAAGGTCAGCAATGCACAGGCGGCGAAGGCGTGGATCAAGGCCAACCCGGCGGTGCTGGACCAGTGGCTGGAGGGCGTGAAAACCCTGGATGGCCAGGAGGCGTTGCCGGCGGTAAAAGCCAAACTCTGACGCTTGCCGCTGACCCCTGTGGGAGCTGGCTTGCCTGCGATAGCATCACCCCGGTATGCCTGTAACACCGAGGCGCCAGCATCGCAGGCAAGCCAGCCCCCACAAGTACCCATGCATATTGATACTCTTGCCAAAACCCTTTACCCGAGCCTGCGATGCCCCGGCCCACCCGCCATACACTTTTGCCCTTCCTGCGCTGGCTGCCGCGCCAAACCCGCGCCAGCGTCGGCCGGGATGCCATCGTCGGCCTCAGCGGCGCGGTGCTTGCGCTGCCGCAGTCGATTGCCTACGCATTGATCGCAGGTCTCCCACCCGAATACGGGCTCTACGCCGCCATCATCCCGGTATTGATCGCCTGCCTGTGGGGCTCGTCCTGGCACCTGATCTGCGGGCCCACGGCCGCCATCTCCATCGTGCTTTACGCCAGCATCAGCCCATTGGCCGTGCCCGGCTCACAGGACTACATCACCCTCATCCTGTTGTTGACCTTCCTCGCCGGGGTGTTCCAGTGGTTGCTCGGCCTGCTGCGCTTCGGCGCGTTGGTGAACTTTGTCTCCCATTCGGTGGTGCTGGGTTTCACCCTGGGCGCCGCCGTAGTGATCGCCTTGGGGCAACTGCCCAACCTGCTCGGCTTGGATTTACCGAGCCAGGCCACGGCTATCAATGGCCTGCTGGCGCTGATCGACCATCGTGGCGAGTGGGACCACGCGTCCCTGGCCCTGGGGCTGGGTACGTTGCTGGCAGGTATGCTGCTCAAGTACCTAGTGCCACGCTGGCCGACATTGTTGATCGCATTGGTGTTGGGCAGCGTGGCGGCATGGCTGTGGCCGGCGATGTTCGGGCATGTGGCACGGGTCAGTTCGTTTATTGGCAAACTGCCGCCGTTCAGCCCGTTGCCGATGGATCTGGATCTGGTGCTGCGCCTGCTGCCGAGTGCCGTGGCGGTGGGAATGCTGGGGTTGGTGACCAGCCTGTCGATTGCCCGTTCGCTGTCGGCCCGCTCGCAACAACTGCTCGACGCCAACCAGGAAGTACGCGCCCAGGGTTTATCCAACATCGTGGGCGGATTTTTTTCCGGCTACCTGTCAGCCGGATCGTTCACCCGCTCGGGCCTCAGTTATGAGGCGGGTGCCTGTTCGCCATTGGCGGGGTTTTTTTCCGCCCTGTGGGTGGCGTTATTCGCGTTATTTGGCGCAGCGTTGATTGCGCATATTCCGATCCCGAGCATGGCGGCGAGCATCCTGCTGATTTGCTGGGGGCTGGTGGACCATCGCGGCATTCGTGCGCTGTTCCGGGTCAGCCGCGCCGAATTTGTGGTGATGAGCCTGACCTGCGTCGCCACCTTGTTGTTGGAGCTGCAAACGGCGATCTATGCCGGGGTGCTGGCGTCGCTGTTTTTCTACCTCAAGCGCACCTCTCAGCCACGGGTTCAACACTGGCGCGACGGTGAGGCGGATGTGTTGCGGGTGGGCGGCTCGATCTTTTTTGGCGCCAGCCATTACCTGCAAGTGCGCTTGCAACATTTGCAGGGTGAGCGGGTGGTGATCGAGGCGCAGCAGATCAACTTTATCGACTATTCCGGGGTGGAGATGCTGCATCAGGAGGCGCGGCGGTTGGCGGGGTTGGGGCGTAGCCTGACGTTGCGTGGGGCCAGGCCGCAGGTGGTTGAGGAATTGATGAAGCTGGAGGGGTCGGATAACTGCCCCCTCCATTTCGAAGACTAAACCCCGATCAACACTGTGGGAGCTGGCTTGCCTGCGATAGCAATAGGTCCGTCATTAATGTGTTAGCTGACCCGCCGCCATCGCAGGCAAGCCAGCTCCCACATTTTAACTGTGCCCACATGTGGAATGTGGGATCAGGCCAATTGCCGGCGCAGTTCGGCCAGTACGGGCGCCGAATCCGGACGCACACCGCGCCACAGCAAGAAGGCTTCCGCCGCTTGCTCCACCAGCATGCCCAGGCCATCCATCGCCACCGCCGCGCCTTGCTCGCTCGCCCAGCGGCAGAATGCGGTGGGTTCCTTGGCGTACATCATGTCGTAGCAGAAGGTCTTGCCCGGCTCGATCAGGCTGCCTGCAATCGGCGGTACATCGCCTGACAGGCTGGCCGACGTGGCATTGATGATCACGTCCACCGGCTCACGCAACCAGTCGAAACCACTGGCAGACACCGGGCCCAGGTCATCGAACAGCTCAGCCAGTAACTCGGCTTTTTCCACGGTGCGGTTGGCGATGATCAATGATGAGGGTTGCTGCGCCAGCAACGGCTCCAGCGCACCGCGCACCGCACCACCGGCGCCCAACAACAGGATGCGTTTGCCTTGCAGGCTCAGCCCGGCATTGACCGTCAAGTCGCGCACCAGGCCTGCGCCGTCGGTGTTGTCGCCCAACAAGGTGCCGTCATCCAGTTTGCTCAAGGTGTTGACGGCACCGGCGCGCTGGGCTCGCTCGGTCAGGGTATTGGCCAAACGGTAGGCCTCCTCCTTGAACGGCACGGTCACGTTGGCACCACGGCCGTGTTGGAAAAACTCACGGGCACAGGCGGTGAAGTCCTCCAACGGCGCGAGCATCGTGCTGTAGTCCAACTGCTCGCCGGTCTGGGCGGCGAACAGACGGTGAATCAGCGGCGATTTGCTGTGGCCGATGGGGTTGCCGAACACGACATAACGGTCCATCACACCGCCGCCTTGGGCGCGGCAACGCCGAGCCAGTCACGGTCTTGCAGGAAATAGTCGGTGAGGCGCGCTTCGTCGCTGCCGGCTTCGGCCTTCCAGTCGTAGCTCCAGCGTACCTGGGGTGGCAGCGACATCAGGATCGACTCCGTACGCCCGCCCGATTGCAGGCCGAACAGGGTGCCACGGTCATAGACCAGGTTGAACTCAACGTAGCGGCCCCGGCGGAACTCCTGGAACTGGCGTTGTTGCTCGGTGTACGCCATGGCCTTGCGGCGCTGCACAATCGGCAGGTAGGCGTCGATGTAGGCATCGCCGATGGCGCGGATGAAGGCAAAGCAGGTGTCAAAGCCCCATTCGTTCAAGTCATCGAAGAACAACCCACCGATGCCACGAGGTTCGTTGCGGTGCTTGATGTGGAAGTAGGTGTCACACCAGGCCTTGTAGCGTGCGTACACATCCGGGCCAAACGGCGCACAAGCCTGCTCGGCCACGCGGTGCCAGTGAATGCAGTCTTCTTCATTGCCGTAATACGGGGTGAGATCGAAGCCACCCCCGAACCACCACACCGGTTCTTCGCCTTCTTTTTCAGCGATGAAAAACCGCACATTGGCGTGGGAAGTCGGGACATGTGGGTTATGCGGATGGATCACCAGTGACACGCCAAGCGCTTCAAAACCACGGCCGGCCAGCTCGGGGCGATGGGCACTGGCAGACGGTGGTAAACCGCTGCCGAACACGTGGGAAAAGTTGACACCGCCTTTTTCGATCACCGAACCGTTTTCCATCACACGGGTGCGACCGCCACCGCCGGCTGGCCGGGTCCAGGCGTCTTCGATAAAGCGAGTGTCCGTCTCGAAGGTTTCCAGGGCGCTGCAAATGCGGTCTTGCAGGTCAAGCAGGTAGGCTTTAACGGCCTCGGTGCGGGTAGTCATGGCATCACCTTGAATCGGGCAAAGCTACGCGAGGCCCATGGGGCGTCGGCGGCAAATGGGCGCACAGGATACCACTGCGCCTACATGCCACTGCACTTAGGTGCGCAGCAGTTGACGAGGATCAAGCTTAGGAGTCCGATAGGGGGCTACGCAGATTCGAACCCAAGGAGAAGTGCAGATGGCCAAACGTATCCAGTTCAGCGCCCATGGCGGCCCCGAAGTACTTGAATATGTGGACTACACGCCAGCGGAGCCTGGCCCACAGCAGGTTCGGGTGCGCAACGAGGCCATCGGCCTGAACTTCATCGACACCTATTTCCGCAGTGGCCTCTACGCGCCGCCCGCCCTGCCATCGGGCCTGGGTGCGGAAGGCGCTGGCGTGGTCGATGCGGTGGGCAGTGAAGTCAGCCAATTCAAAGTCGGCGACCGTGTGGCCTACGGCAGCGGCCCGCTGGGTGCCTATAGCGAGTTGCACGTGTTGCCTGCCGCCAATCTGGTGCACCTGCCGGATGAGATCAGCTTTGAACAGGCCGCCGGTGCCATGCTCAAAGGCCTGACCGTGCAGTACCTGCTGCGCCAGACCTATGAGCTCAAAGGCGGTGAGACCATTTTGTTCCACGCCGCTGCCGGTGGCGTGGGTTCGCTGGCCTGCCAATGGGCCAAGGCTTTGGGCGTGAAGTTGATCGGTACGGTCAGTTCCCCGGAAAAGGCGGCCCTGGCCAAATCGCTCGGCGCCTGGGAAACCATCGACTACAGCAAGGAAGATGTCGCACAACGCGTACTGGAATTGACTGACGGCAAGAAATGCCCGGTGGTGTACGACGGCGTCGGCAAGGACACCTGGCTGACCTCGCTCGACAGCGTGTCGCCGCGGGGCTTGTTGGTGAGCTTCGGCAACGCGTCGGGTGCGGTGGAGGGGGTGAACCTGGGGATTCTGTCGGCGAAAGGATCGCTGTACGTGACCCGGCCTACTTTGGCGACCTACGCCAACAATGCGGCAAACTTGCAGGCGATGGCGGACGATCTGTTTTTGATGATCAAGAGTGGCAAGGTGCGCATTGATATCAACCAGCGCTACTCACTGGCGGAGGCGGCCAAGGCGCAGACGGAGTTGTCGGGGCGGCGCACGACTGGGTCGACCATTCTGCTGCCTTAAGGGCGTCATCGCAGGCAAGCCAGCTCTCACATTGACCGCGAACACTCATCAATGTGGGAGCTGGCTTGCCTGCGATGGGTGCACTGCGGTCTCAGGACGGGCGCACCACATCACCCGTCACCAGGTCCCGAATAAGGCTCGGGTTCTTGCGCCCACCCAAGGCGCCGCCCAACACCAGGTCCACTTGCCCGCGAAAATATTGCTCCACGCGAATCCGCGTGCGGGCTGCCGGGCGGCCCTGGGGGTTGGCCGAGGTGGAAATCAACGGGCCGACCTCGGCGCACAAATCTCTCACCAACGGATGATCACTGACCCGCAGCGCTACGGTGTCGTGCACACCCGTGACCCATTCGGGTAGCAAGTCTTGATGGGGCACCAGCCAGGTATTCGGCCCTGGCCAGGTGCTGGCCATGCGTTCGACCCACGTGTCCGGAAAATCTTCAAACAGAAAATCGAACTGACGAATATTGTCCGCCACCAGGATCAGGCCTTTGTCGACCGAGCGGTTCTTGATCGCCAGCAGCCGATCCACTGCTTCTTCGTTCCACGGGTCGCAGCCCAGGCCCCAGACCGCTTCGGTCGGATAGGCGATCACTGCGCCTGCGCGAATTTCCCGTGCGGCTTCCAACACACGCCACCTGTTGACCATTGTTAACTCTCCGGACTAAAGCTCTGGGCAGTTTACCGATCTTCGTTACAAAACCTAGCGCCAAAAACGGGCCGCTACGAAAGCGGGCACCGCGCCAGCCAGCGCCCGCTTTCGCAAATCACCTGGCCCTCCAACTCCAGCTCCGTGAGGGTGGCCAGCACTTGGGACAACGGCCGACCGCTAGCAATCGCCAAGGCTTCGCTGCTATGCGGTGCCGCGTGCAGCAGCGCCACCAGCGGATGGGTCACGGGCACCGGCGCAGCATGGGACAACCGCTGCCAACCGCGCAGGCTTTCAAGAATGTGCTCGATGGTTTCCACCAATACCGCGCCATCACGGATCAGTTGATGACAGCCCTTGGCGGCGGGGTGGTGGATGGAACCCGGAATCGCGTACACCTCACGCCCTTGCTCCGCGGCCAGGCGTGCGGTGATCAGCGAACCGCTGGCCATACTGGCTTCCACCACCAGTACGCCTAACGACAACCCGCTGATAATCCGGTTGCGCCGTGGGAAATTACCGGCCTGGGGCGCGGCATCCAGCGGAAACTCGGAAACCACGGCGCTGCCTTGGGCAATCATCGCCGCAGCGAGCTTGCGATGGCGCTGTGGATAAAAATTTTCCAGGCCCGTGCCGAGCACGCCGATGGTATGGCCGCCCACGTCCAATGCCGCCTGGTGCGCCGCGCCATCAATGCCCACCGCCAGCCCACTGGTGATGACAAAACCGGCGCTCGCCAGGCTGCGGGAAAAGGCCGCTGCCGTGTCCATGCCCGGGCGCGAGGCACGCCGGCTACCGACCATGGCCAACTGTGGTTTTTCCAGAATACCGGGGTCGCCCGCAACGAATAACAACGGCGGCGCATCGTCGATTTGCGCGAGCAACGCCGGGTAATCCGGCTTGTCCCACATCAGCAAATGCTGGGCCGGGCGCGCCAGCCAGGCCAACGCCTCACTGGCACCGTCACGGACTTTGGGGCTACGGCGGGCCTCGGCACTGATGGCGGGCAAACCGAGGGAACGCCAGGCACTGGCGGGAGCACTCAAGGCCTTGGAAGCGCAACCAAAGGCTTGGATCAACACGTGAAAACGCTTGGGCCCCAGTTCTGGCAGCTTGTGCAAGCGTAGCCGGGCTTCCAGCTCTGCCGGGGAAATATCGCTACTGTTTATCGGATTCATATGATCATCCTTGACCGGAACAAGCTGTGGATAACTCTGTTGGTAACTTATTTAGCAGGCTATTTATTGCGCTTGATCAGCCGTCTCGAAACGGTCTTGCACGGCTAGCGACCGTGAAGCACTGAGCACCAGGGCATAGCTGAGCTTTTCATAGGTGCGAAACACCAGCAGGGTGCCGGCTCGCTCATCCGGGAGGGGAGTGGACGTACCGGTGAGGGCGTCTCGCACGGTGGCGCCAGCCTTGATCACTGTGAGCAGTTGGCCTTCCACCAAGCCATCGCGGCGGCCCTTGTTGAGGGTTACAGCGTCGAGCACGCCAATCTGCGTGACGCCCTTGGGGATGTCGATGATGTGCCCTGTAATCAAGGGTGCCGGTTTGCCGGCTTCCAGGCTGGCCAAAGCAACGGGAGGCTCGGCGCGCAACAAACGGTCGCCTGGGCGAATTTCCTGGGTCACCCGTTGCACTGCCAGGGTGGTGAGGCTGTCGGCAAGCACAAAGCGCGCAGTGCCGATGTCGTCGGCATTGATGCCCAACAGCTCCTGGGTATGGGGATCGGTGTAGGCCTTGCCCCGCCGAAAGATCCCGTAGCTTGGCTGGGCCGGGTCCAGATGCCCGCGCGCATGCACACGCTCGTCACTGGCACCCAGCACGCGCCCGCCTTGCGCCGCAATAATGTAAGGCGCTTTGTCCAGGTCCTGGGGGGAGTCAAAAATACGGTTGTGCAGTAAAAAATGCTGGATGGCCTGTTGCGCGGCCTGATCCAGGCGCTCAGTGGGTTGCGCAATCAATGCCGTGGCGAACGGGGCCCACAGCAGCAAGACGAGTAGCGATTTCCTCATGGGGTGAATCTCCTTTATTATGTGCGTTCGCGTGAAATGCCATGGCCTTCGCGGCTTCCGAGCGTTTCACACCGGCCGTATGGGTCCATCCCACCGCCGATTTGTCTCTTTCTCACATGTGCAGCAATTACGCTTATGGCTATTTTGAACATCCTCGAATTTCCCGACTCGCGCCTGCGCACGATCGCCAAGCCGGTGGCCGTAGTGGACGACAAGGTTCGTCAGTTGGTCGATGACATGTTTGAAACAATGTATGAAGCCCCGGGCATCGGCCTCGCCGCGACCCAGGTCAACGTGCATCTGCGCGTCGTGGTCATGGACCTGTCGGAAGACCGCAGCGAACCTCGGGTGTACATCAACCCTGAGTTCGAACCGCTGACCGAAGAGATGGGCGAATACCAGGAAGGCTGCCTGTCGGTGCCGGAGTTCTACGAGAATGTGGAACGCCCGCTGCGCGTGAAGATCAAGGCGCTGGACCGTGACGGCAAGCCTTTCGAACTGATTGCCGAAGGCCTGCTGGCGGTGTGCATCCAGCATGAATGCGACCACCTCAACGGCAAGCTGTTCGTCGATTACCTGTCCACGCTCAAGCGTGACCGCATCAAGAAGAAGCTGGAAAAAAAGCATCGCCAGCAAGCCTGATGCCCTTCTTCCAAAGGCTTGCTGCGGCAAGCCTTTTTCTTTTGTGACTGTTTTTAACCGAGAACTCCCATGACCGAGCCATTGCGCATTGTTTTTGCCGGCACTCCTGAATTTGCCGCCGAACACCTCAAGGCGCTGCTTGCCAGCCCTTATGACATCGTCGCGGTGTACACCCAGCCGGATCGCCCGGCCGGTCGCGGGCAAAAACTGATGCCGAGCCCAGTCAAGCAGTTGGCGCTGGAGCACAACATTCCTGTGCTGCAGCCGCCGACCCTGCGTAACGCCGAGGCCCAGGCCGAACTGGCCGCGCTGAAGCCGGACCTGCTGGTGGTGGTGGCCTACGGCTTGATCCTGCCTCAGGCGGTGCTGGATATCCCGCGCCTGGGTTGCATCAACAGCCATGCTTCACTGCTGCCACGCTGGCGCGGTGCGGCGCCGATTCAACGCGCCGTTGAAGCCGGCGACAGCGAGAGCGGCGTGACCGTGATGCGCATGGAAGCTGGCCTGGATACTGGGCCGATGCTGCTCAAGGTCACCACACCGATCACCGCCCAAGACACCGGCGGCAGCCTGCACGACCGCCTCGCTGAGCTGGGCCCGCCCGCCGTGATCCAGGCCATCGCCGGCCTCGCTGCCGGCACCCTGCAAGGTGAAATCCAGGACGACAGCCTGGCCACCTACGCCCACAAGCTGAACAAGGACGAAGCGCGCATTGACTGGAGCCGCCCGGCCGTGGAGCTGGAGCGCCTGGTACGTGCCTTCAACCCATGGCCGATCTGCCATAGCACCCTCAACGGCGAGGCCTTGAAAGTGTTGGCCGCGACCCTGGCCGATGGCGCAGGCGCTCCCGGCGAGATCATCGGCGCCAGCAAAGACGGCCTGTTGGTGGCTTGCGGTGAACAGGCGCTGTACCTGACGCGTCTGCAATTGCCTGGCGGCAAGGCGCTGAACTTCAGCGATTTGTTCAATAGCCGTCGTGAGAAATTCGCCCTGGGCACCACGCTTGGAGTGGTCACTCAATGAACCCACGTCTGGCCGCCGCCAAGGCTCTTGCCGCCGTCCTCAACGGCAAGGCTTCGCTGAACAGTTCGCTGCCGACGCAGTTGGATAAAGTTGAAGACCGCGACCGGGGGTTTACCCAGGACCTGGCCTTTGGCACCGCCCGTTGGCAGCCACGGTTGTCTGCGCTGGCCGCCAAGCTGCTGCAAAAACCGTTCAAAGCGGCGGACACGGATGTCGAGGCGCTGTTGCTAGTGGGTCTCTACCAATTGCTCTATACACGCGTGCCCGCCCACGCGGCCATCGGTGAAACCGTCGGTTGCGCCGACAAGCTGAAAAAACCCTGGGCCAAGGCCCTGCTCAACGCCGTGCTGCGCCGCGCCCAGCGCGAAAGCGAAGCCCTGCTGGCCGAGCTGGAACATGATCCGGTGGTGCGCACCGCCCACCCGCGTTGGCTGCAAAAATCCCTGAAGGCCTTTTGGCCTGAGCAATGGGAAGCCATCTGCGCAGCCAACAACGCGCACCCGCCGATGATCCTGCGGGTCAACCGCCGTCACCACAGCCGTGACGCGTATTTGCAGTTACTGGCGGACGCTGGCATCAATGCCACGCCCTGTGTGTACAGCACGGATGGCATCGTGCTGGAAGCCGCCACCGATGTACGCAGCCTGCCGGGCTTTGCCGAAGGCTGGATCAGTGTGCAGGACGAAGCCGCGCAGTTGGCCGCCGACTTGCTCGACCTTGCCCCCGGCCAGCGTGTACTCGATGCCTGCTGCGCGCCCGGCGGTAAGACCTGCCACATCCTTGAAGTGGAAAAAGACCTGGCCGGTGTAGTCGCGGTGGACCTCGAAGCCAAGCGCCTGGTGCGCGTGCGGGAAAACCTCACGCGCCTGGGCTTGAGCGCCGAGCTAATCGCCGCGGATGGCCGCGACACCGCCACCTGGTGGGACGGCAAGCCATTCCAGCGCATCCTGCTGGACGCTCCCTGCTCGGCCACCGGCGTGATCCGCCGTCATCCGGATATCAAGCTGACCCGCCAGCCCGACGACATCGCCGCCCTGGCGGTGCTGCAAGGCGAACTGCTCGACGCGTTGTGGCCCACCTTGGAAGTCGGCGGCATCCTGCTTTATGCCACCTGCTCTACTTTGCCCACCGAAAATACCGAGGTCATCCAAGCCTTCCTCGCCCGCACCAGCGGCGCGCGTGAGCTGGACCTTGCTACCACGGCCGGCATCAAGCAGCCCCACGGTCGCCAACTGCTCGCGCAGGAAGGCGGGCATGATGGCTTCTACTACGCCAAACTGATCAAGATCGCCGCTGCACGC
This sequence comes from Pseudomonas sp. L13, assembly GCF_009935965.1. NCBI lineage: Bacteria > Pseudomonadati > Pseudomonadota > Gammaproteobacteria > Pseudomonadales > Pseudomonadaceae > Pseudomonas > Pseudomonas sp. L13. The sequence continues at coordinate 263,174 of NZ_QODJ01000001.1, read as the reverse complement.
GGCTGAATGATTTTAAGGGAGTGACCGGATGAAAATCATCATCCTTGGAGCAGGGCAGGTCGGTGGCACGCTGGCCGAACATTTGGCCGGTGAAGCCAACGACATCACCGTGGTCGACACCGATTCCGAGCGTTTGCGCGACCTGGGCGACCGCCTGGACATCCGTACGGTGCAAGGCCGCGCGTCGTTTCCGACGGTGCTGCGCCAGGCCGGCGCCGACGATGCCGACATGCTGGTGGCTGTGACCAACAGCGACGAGACCAACATGGTCGCCTGCCAGGTCGCCCACACCCTGTTCCACACCCCGACCAAGATCGCTCGGGTGCGCGAAGCGGCGTACCTGACCCGCGCCGGGCTGTTCGACAACGACGCCATTCCGGTGGACGTGCTGATCAGCCCGGAACAGGTGGTGACCCACTACATCAAGCGCCTGATCGAAATTCCAGGTGCGCTGCAGGTCATCGACTTCGCCGAAGGCAAAGCGCAACTGGTAGCCGTGAAGGCCTATTACGGCGGGCCGCTGGTGGGCCAGCAATTGCGCCAGCTGCGTGAGCACATGCCGAATGTGGAAACCCGCGTCGCCGCGATTTTCCGCCGTGACCGGCCGATCCTGCCCCAGGGCGATACGGTGATCGAGGCTGACGATGAAGTGTTTTTCATCGCCGCGAAGGCGAACATTCGCGCGGTCATGAGCGAAATGCGCAGGCTCGACGAAAGCTACAAACGCATCGTCATCGCCGGCGGTGGGCAGATCGGCGAGCGTTTGGCCGAAGCCATCGAAAGCCGCTACCAGGTGAAGATCATCGAGATGAGCCCGACGCGGTGCCGGCATTTGTCCGACACCCTCGACAGCACTGTCGTACTGCAAGGCAGCGCCTCGGACCGTGACCTGCTGATGGAAGAGAACATCGCCGATGCCGATATCTTCCTGGCCCTGACCAACGATGACGAAGCCAACATCATGTCGTCCTTGCTGGCCAAGCGGCTGGGGGCGAAGAAGGTGATGACCATCATCAACAACCCGGCCTATGTGGACCTGATCCAGGGCGGCGATATCGACATTGCCATCAGCCCACAGTTAGCGACCATCGGCACCTTGCTTGCCCACGTGCGCCGTGGCGACATTGTCAGCGTGCACTCGTTGCGCCGTGGCGCAGCGGAAGCCATCGAGGCGATTGCCCACGGTGACTCCAAGTCCAGCAAAGTGATTGGCAAGGCGATCCGCGATATCGGCCTGCCGCCGGGTACCACCATTGGCGCGATCATTCGCGACGAAGAAGTGATCATTGCCCACGACGACACGGTGATCGCCACCGGTGACCATGTGATTTTGTTCCTTGTGGACAAAAAACATATTCGCGATGTGGAGAAGCTGTTCCACGTGGGGTTGAGCTTTTTCTGATCAACCGGAGTGACCGACATGCTCGAATCCCTTGAAAAAATGCTCGCCAAGGGTGTGGATAATTCGCTGCTGCGCTTTGGCCTGGGCAAGGGTTACCTGGACCTGAAGGACAACGCCAAGGCGGCCGAGCATTTGCAGCGATGCGTCGAGTTCGATCCGAAGTATTCGGCGGCGTGGAAGTTGTTGGGCAAGGCGCAGTTGGGGCAGGGTGATAACGCTGGAGCACGACACGCTTGGGAAAAAGGCATAGAAGCGGCCCAGGCCCACGGCGACAAACAGGCCGAAAAAGAGATGGCCGTGTTTTTGAAGAAACTCGATCGCCAGGCTTGAAACAACCCCCTGTGGGAGCTGGCTTGCCTGCGATGGCATCACCTCGGTGTAACTGATAGACCGAGGTGCTGCCATCGCAGGCAAGCCAGCTCCCACATTTGATCTCCATTGGCTAGGAGATCAGCGTGAGTCAATACCACCGCGCCTCACCCGGCGGGCGTTTCTTGAAGCGCTTCATGCTCCACATGTACTGGCTTGGGTAAGCACCTACATAGCGCTCAACTACCTTGCTCATCGCCGCACAGGACGTCGCGGTGTCGGTGCTGTACATGTCCTCCGGCGCCGCTTCCAGGATCACCTTGTAGCCCGAGCCGTCCGGCAGGCGCAGGGCATGCAGGAACACACCCACCGCCTTGTGGCCCGCAAGCATGTTCGGCACGAACTTGCTGGTAAGCGCCTGAGTGGCGAAAAACGGTACGAAGATCCCGGCGGACTCAGCCGGCTCCGGGTCGGCAGGAATGCCCACCTGGCCGCCTTTGCGCACTTCCTTGATCACGCTGAGAATGCCTTCCTTGGTGGAAGCCGCCACGCGGTTGCCCAGCTGCACGCGCTGCTTGCGCAGCAACTCGTCCACGGCCTTGAGCTTGGGCGGGCGATAGAAAATGATCGGTTTGCACTGGCTGCAGTAGAAGTGGTTCAACACTTCCCAGTTGCCCAAGTGGCTGGTGATGCCCACCACGCCTTTGCCAGAAGCCAGGGCCTCGTGCAGCACTTCCAGGCCTTCGACTTCACGGACCAGGTCGATAGAGCGCTGCGCCGGCCAGATCCACGCGCAAGCGCTTTCGGTGAGGGACTTGCCAATGTCCATCAGGCTGCGGCCCACCAGGCGCTCGCGCTCAGTCGGGTCCATGTCCGGGAAGCATTTGGAGAGGTTGATCCGCACCGTATCGCGGGAACGGTTGGGGGTTTTCCACATGATCCAGCCGATCCCCGTGCCGACGGCTTGTACGGCGCGCCAGGGCAGCAGGGCAAACAACCGAAGAGCGCCTACCAGCAAGGCGCCTTTAAACTTTTCCACAGGTCACTCCTGATCGTGTGTGGTGCGCAAAGCCGGCATTCTAACCGGCGTTGACCAAGTCCGCGTAGCGGTCGCAGTCCTGGGTGTGGTCCATGACCATGCCCGCGGCCTGCATGAAGGCGTAGCAGATGGTCGGCCCGACGAAGGTGAAGCCGGCCTTTTTCAAGGCTTTGCTCATGGCTTCGGCTTCGGGCGTAATCGCCGGGACGTCGCTGCGATCCTTGAAGTGATTGACCTTGGGTTTGCCGCCGACAAACGACCACAGCAACCCCACCGGATCCTCCAGCGCCAGCCAGGCCGCGGCGTTGCGCCGGGTAGCGTTGAGCTTCAAGCGATTGCGCACGATGCCCGGGTCCTGCATCAGCACCTCGATTTCTTCATCGCTCAATTGCGCCAGGCGCTGCGCGTCAAAGCCGAACAACACCTTTCGATAATGCTCGCGTTTGCGTAAAACGGTGATCCAGGACAGGCCTGCCTGGAACCCTTCGAGCAAAAGCAACTCGAACAAACCCTGCGCATCGCGCAGCGGCGTTCCCCACTCTTGATCGTGATAAGCCATGTACAGCGGATCTTCAGAACACCAAAAGCAGCGTGGCATAAGGCTCCAGGGAGTGGTGGCGGGGCCGAATCGGGTATACTCCCGCTCTTTAAATCGCAGCCCAAGTAACAGGTGAATTTCGTGAGCCAGCCTACGCCAGCCGTGCGTACCTTCCAAGACTTGATCCTCGCCCTCCAGCAATACTGGGCCGAGCAAGGTTGTGTGGTACTTCAGCCCTACGATATGGAAGTAGGCGCCGGCACTTTCCACACCGCTACATTCCTGCGGGCCATCGGCCCGGAAACCTGGAACGCCGCTTATGTGCAGCCCAGTCGCCGCCCGACTGACGGCCGCTACGGCGAAAACCCGAACCGTCTGCAGCACTACTACCAGTTCCAGGTGGTATTGAAGCCCAACCCGGACAACTTCCAGGAGCTGTACCTGGGCTCGCTGAAACATGTGGGCCTGGACCCACTGGTGCACGACATCCGTTTCGTCGAAGACAACTGGGAATCGCCAACCCTGGGCGCCTGGGGCCTGGGCTGGGAAGTCTGGCTCAATGGCATGGAAGTGACGCAGTTCACTTACTTCCAGCAAGCCGGCGGCATTGAGTGCTACCCGGTCACCGGCGAAATCACCTACGGCCTTGAGCGCCTGGCCATGTACCTGCAAGGCGTGGACTCGGTCTACGACCTGGTGTGGGCTGACGGCCCGTTCGGCAAGGTGACCTACGGCGATGTGTTCCACCAGAACGAGGTGGAACAGTCCACCTACAACTTCGAACACGCCAATGTCGACAAGCTGTTCGAATTGTTCGACTTCTATGAAAGCGAAGCCAAGCGCCTGATCGAACTCGACCAGCCGCTGCCGTTGCCAAGCTATGAAATGGTGTTGAAGGCCTCCCATACCTTCAACCTGCTGGATGCCCGCCGTGCCATTTCGGTTACTGCGCGCCAGCAATACATCTTGCGTGTGCGCACCCTGGCGCGTTCCGTCGCCCAAGCCTACCTGCTGGCTCGCGCCAAGCTGGGCTTCCCGATGGCAACCCCGGACCTGCGTGATGAAGTGTTGGCTAAGCTGGAGGCTGCACAATGAGTGCTCAAGATTTCCTGGTTGAACTGGGCACCGAAGAGCTGCCACCCAAGGCCCTCAATACCCTGGCCGATGCATTCCTGGCCGGTATAGAAAAAGGCCTGCAGACTGCCGGCCTGAAGTTTGAAGCCAAAAAAGTCTACGCCGCACCGCGCCGCCTGGCTGTGCTGCTGACTGCGCTGGAAACCCAGCAGCCGGATCGCAACATCAACCTGGACGGCCCACCGCGCCAGGCGGCTTTCGACGCCGAAGGCAACCCGACCCAGGCCGCCCTTGGCTTTGCCAAGAAGTGTGGCGTGGAGCTGAGCGAGATCGACCAGAGCGGCCCGAAACTGCGTTTCAGCCAGGTCATCACCGGCAAGCCGACCGCCAGCCTGTTGCCGACCATCGTTGAAGATTCCCTGAACGACCTGCCTATCCCCAAGCGCATGCGCTGGGGTGCGCGCAAGGAAGAGTTCGTGCGCCCGACCCAATGGCTGGTGATGCTGCTAGGTGACCAGGTCATCGATTGCACCCTCCTCGCCCAGAAGGCCGGTCGTGATTCCCGTGGTCACCGCTTCCATCATCCAGAAAGCGTGCGCATCACTTCGCCGGCCAACTACCTCAACGACCTGCGCGCCGCTTATGTGCTGGCCGACGCCAATGAGCGTCGCGAGCTGATCAGCAAGCGCACCGAAGAGCTGGCCCGTCTGCAGGAAGGCACCGCCATCGTGCCGCCAAGCCTGCTCGACGAAGTGACCGCCCTGGTGGAATGGCCGGTGCCGCTGGTATGCTCATTCGAGGAGCGTTTCCTCGACGTGCCGCAAGAAGCCTTGATCACCACCATGCAGGACAACCAGAAGTACTTCTGCCTGCTGGACGTGGACGGTAAGTTGTTGCCGCGTTTTATCACCGTGGCCAACATCGAAAGCAAAGACCCGCAGCAGATCATCGCCGGTAACGAAAAAGTCGTGCGCCCGCGCCTGACCGACGCCGAGTTCTTCTTCAAGCAAGACAAGAAGCAGAAGTTGGAAGACTTCAACCTGCGCCTGCAAAACGTGGTGTTCCAGGAAAAACTCGGCAGCGTCTATGACAAAGCTGTGCGTGTTTCCAAGCTGGCGGCCTACATTGCCCCACGTATTGGCGGTGATGCCGCATGGGCTGCGCGTGCCGGCTTGCTGTCCAAGTGCGATCTGGCCACCGAAATGGTCGGCGAGTTCCCTGAGATGCAAGGTGTTGCCGGTTACTACTACGCCCTCAACGACGGTGAGCCGGATGATGTCGCCCTGGCCCTGAACGAGCAGTACATGCCGCGCGGTGCCGGTGCAGAACTGCCGAGCACCCTGACCGGTGCGGCTGTGGCCATTGCCGACAAGCTGGACACCCTCGTGGGTATCTTCGGTATCGGCATGCTGCCCACCGGCAGCAAAGACCCGTATGCCCTGCGCCGTGCGGCCTTGGGCGTGCTGCGTATCCTGATCGACAAAAAGCTGGACCTCGACCTGACCCAGGCCGTGGTATTCGCCGTCGGCCAGTTCGGCACCAAGGTCAAGCAAGCCGGCCTGGCCGAGCAAGTGCTGGAGTTCGTGTTCGACCGCCTGCGTGCGCGTTATGAAGACGAAGGCGTGGACGTTTCCGTCTACCTGTCGGTACGTGCCCTGCAACCGGGTTCGGCACTGGACTTCGACCAGCGTGTACAAGCCGTGCAAGCGTTCCGCAAGCTGCCGGAAGCCGATGCCCTGGCCGCCGTGAACAAGCGCGTATCGAACCTGCTGAGCAAGGCCGACAACCTCGGCACTGCCGAAGTCGACCCGGGCCTGTTTGCCGATGCCAAGGAGTTCTCGCTGAACTCGGCCATCGCCAAGGCCGAGAACGCCGTGAAGCCGCTGATCGCCGAGCGTGACTACGCGCAAGCGTTGGCGCGCCTGGCGTCGTTGCGCGAGCCGGTGGATGCGTTCTTCGAAGCGGTGATGATCAATGCCGACGATGCTGGCGTGCGCAAAAACCGCTACGCCATGCTCGCGCGCCTGCGTGGCTTGTTCATCAATATCGCCGACATCTCCGTACTGGGCTGACCATGTTGAAACTGCTGATTCTCGATCGGGACGGGGTGATCAACTACGACTCCGACGCTTACATCAAGTCGGTGGAGGAGTGGATCCCACTGCCCGGTTCGATCGAGGCCATCGCGCAGTTGAGCAAAGCCGGCTGGACGGTGGCCATCGCCACCAACCAGTCCGGCATCGCCCGCGGTTACTACGACATCGCGACCCTGGAGGCCATGCACGCGCGTTTGCGCACGTTAGTGGCCGAGCAGGGCGGTGAGGTGGGGCTGGTGGTTTACTGCCCCCACGGGCCGGACGAAGGCTGCGATTGCCGCAAGCCCAAGCCTGGCATGTTGAAAATCATTGCAGAACATTACAAGGTGCCGTTAGCTGGGATATGGTTCGTCGGGGACAGCCTCGGTGACCTGGAGGCGGCCAAAGCCGTCGACTCTCAGCCAGTTTTGGTTAAAACCGGGAAAGGCGAAAAGACCCAGGCTAAAAACCTGCCGGTAGGCACCTTGATTTTTGACGATCTGGCGGCCGTTGCCGCAGAACTTATCAACAACTAGCCGCCCTCGACTTCCTGACCAAGGATTGTTCGGGAGTGCGCTTTTAACAGGCGGGCCGTGTCCCGCAACGGTAAATGCCGCCATGTCGATCTTGCAGGCCATCAGAACCTTTTTCTTTTACCTGCTGCTGGGCACCAGTTCGTTTCTCTGGTGCACCCTGAGCTTTTTTATTGCACCGTTCCTGCCCTTCAAGGCGCGCTATCGCTTCATCAACGTCTACTGGTGCCGCTGTGCGTTGTGGCTGAGCAAGGTGTTCCTGAACATTCGTTTCGAGGTCAAGGGCGCTGAAAACGTCCCTGATCAACCGTGCGTGATTCTCTCGAACCACCAGAGCACCTGGGAGACGTTCTTCCTTTCGGCGTACTTCTCGCCATTGAGCCAGGTGCTCAAGCGCGAGTTGCTGTACGTGCCGTTCTTCGGCTGGGCCATGGCCATGTTGCGGCCGATCGCCATCGACCGGGACAACCCCAAGGCTGCGCTCAAGCATGTCGCCAAGAAGGGCGATGAGTTGCTCAAGGACGGCGTCTGGGTGCTGATCTTTCCCGAGGGCACGCGGGTGCCCTACGGCACCGTGGGCAAATTCTCACGGGGTGGTACCGCCCTGGCGGTCAACGCCAACCTGCCTGTGCTGCCAATTGCGCATAACGCCGGCAAGTTCTGGCCCAAGACTGGCTGGGCCAAACGCCCAGGCACTATCACCGTGGTGATTGGCGAACCGATGTACGCAGAAGGCGAAGGGCCGCGTGCCATCGCTGCCCTGAATGACCGCGCCGCCGCATGGAATGAAGCACAACAACGGGCCATGGGCTCCCTGCCTCCTGAGCCGGTGGTGGTGGAGACAACGGCGTTTTGAGCATCTGTGGATAACCTGTGTACGCTTTGTTGGCGAATTGGCTTTTTTGCTTCATAACAGGCTGATTTACTTACATATTTCTGAAGCTCATAAAATTCAGAAAAACGTGCATAAGTTTTTTCTTCATAAAAAAACCGGTCCTTGTGACCGGTTTTTTATGCACAGCAGAAAAGCCGCTTTTCAGTCCTCCAATAACGGCAGCAGCAGGATAAACGTCGAGCCCTTACCCAGCTCACTTTCACACACGATGCGCCCACCGTGCCGTTCTATTACCGCCTTGACCATGGTCAGGCCCAACCCAAGACCTTCGCTGCCCTGAGCCGAATCGAAACGTCGGTATTGGTTGAACAACTCCGGCAGATCCTCAGGCGCAATCCCCGGCCCCTGATCGCTGATCCGGCACTCCAACCCACCTTGCGCGCTGCCATGCTTCAACCTGACGGTGGTACCGGATGGGGAATATTTGATCGCGTTCTCCAGCACATTGAACAACGCCCTGGTGAGCAGCGATTGGTCGGCGTAGACCATGGCCTCATCCGCCTCATCCAGGTCGTGGACCAAATGGATGCCCTTCAACTGCGCAATCACCGCCACCTGATCAAAGGCGTCCATCACCAGCATGGCAAACAGGGTGGGCTGGAACTGGTAACCGTCCGCTTCAGCCTTGGCCAATTGCACAAAGGATTCGGTCAGGCTCAAGGCCCGCCGCACCTGCTGTTCGATCTGGGCAAACACCGCGGACTCCCCGTTGTGCACGTCCAGCAGCGCGAGAATCGCTGAATGCGGTGCACGCAGGTCGTGGGAAAGGAAACGCAGCATCGTCTCGCGGTGCTGCTGGGCTTCACGCTCCTTGCTCAGGTCCGTGAGGCTCAACAACCAGCCGAGGGCAAAATCCCCTTCGGCGGGCAGCAAAGGTGCCAATTCCATGCGCAAACTGCGTTGGTGGATATCGCGAAACTCGACCAGTTCCAGCGCCGACAGGGCAGGGCGTACACCATTGTGCAGCGGGGGATAGCCCAGATCAGCAAGCTGTTCGACGAGGTTTTCGCCGACCAGGTCATTGCCGAATACTTCACGGGCCACGCGGTTGGCCAACAGGATGCTGCCCTGGGGATCGGTGATCAGGGTCGCCACCGGCAGGCACTCCAGGCCGTCCGCCATAAAGCGCCGCGTATCACGGGTACGACTGACGGCTTGTTCTAGGGCAAAGATCCGCCCTTGCAACACATCGCCCTTGCTGGCGGGCGCACGTCGACGTTCCGGAAGCACCTTGGGTTCGTTATCCAGGCGTGCCAGTTCCCAGCCAAAGTAGGCGAGAATTACGCTCAGGCGTCGCCAGTTCCAGATCAGGTAACTCAGTAGCAAACCGATCAGGCACGCTGCGGGGCTCCACCAGTGGCCCAGGCGCAATAAAGCCCATGAGCCCAGCAACGCCGCGGCCATGCCTGCCAAGGTCATCCACAGGGCGTAGCGGGGGCGCACAAGCAGAAGGCCCAACAGCAGGGCCACCAGGGACGTTGCCAGCAACGCCGCCAGCCAGCCGGGCAGATCGACGATGCTGCGGCCCTGCAATAAACCATTCAATACGTCCGCCTGGATCTCAACCCCCGCTGTGGTACCTACGGTGGAAGAGAGCGGCGTCACGAAACGATCAGCCATGCCATAGGCTGAGGCACCGATCAGAACCAGGCGACCCCGCAGCGACTCGGGAGCTACCTCGCCGCGTAGTACGCTGACGTAGGACACACTGGGAAACTGGTCTGGTTCTGAAGTGAACGGCACACGAATCTCATGCTCCTGATGCCAGTTCCCGCCAGTAGGCTCATGCGGCAGGCCCGGCATGGTCTCGGCATGCTCGCTCATGGCGAACGCCAGCCACGCCAACTGAGGAAGCGTGCTTCCCGGCGGGCCTTCACGTAGATACACGCTGCGAACCACACCGTCGTTGTCCGCTTCGACGTTGATGTGACCGACACCCTTGGCGCACTTGAGCAGTGGCGACAACGGCGCTATGGGAGCCTTGGAGCTGACGCTGCTGTCTCCGGCGATGGGCAGCAATACATTGCCGGCTTTGCATACGGCATCGGCCAAGCGCTGGTCGTCATTACTGTTGCTGCTCTCACTGAAGATCACATCAAACAAAATACCCGCCGGCTGGGCGGCGTTCAGGCGTTCAATCAGCTCGGCATGTACGCTGCGCGGCCAAGGCCACGGCCCAAGTGCTTCCAGGCTCGGCGCATCGATGGTCACCAGAACGATGCGTGGATCCACCGGTAAGGGCGTGAGGCGGCGCAGGCTGTCATAGAGCGGATTGTTAAGCGCCAGGCCAGCACTCAAGGATAAGTAGGCGGTAAAGGGCAGGAGTACCAGACCGATCAGCAGCCATTCACGAACCAACCCATGGAACAAAAGCTGGGCCTGGGTAGGTTGGCGTTTCTCGGCTTTGCGCCATAGGTTCACAGGGCTACCGCCACGAGCGTGCCAAGGCATTGATGGTCAATAAGTAAAAGTGTCATAAGCCCAGGATCCCTCTCCATGGGGTTGCGATGAAGTGCATGCGGTGTTCTGAAACCAGTGAAGCTTATTTCGGTCTCATTGGAGGACTCCCCACGGCCGCACGATGAACGATACCGCACATTGGAGCAGGCATGAGGCACCGGCGAGGCGATCGGCACAGAGCCTTTTCCACACCGACAGGAGCCGGTATCTTCTTCGAAGATCGTAGTGAATTGAGTTTACGGCGCTTTCAGCGTATCGAGAGATCCAAGCACTGTAGAATCCCTCCATAATTATTCAGATTCAGAGGTCGGCATTTGTGCAGCATGTGCCTCCCATTCAAGCTCTCGTATTTTTGTAGGAAGGACCCCGCCTATGCGTGTCGCAATACTGGATGACGAACCCGCGGAGTTGCGACGGGTGGAACAGACACTGCGACAGATTCCCGGCCCGGCTGATCAGCCTTGGTCTCTGCATTTCTTTGAGCGCGGTGAAGACCTGCTGCGCCAGCTACGTCGGGAAACCTTTGACCTGCTGATCCTCGACTGGCAACTGCCGGACATCTCCGGGATAGCGTTATTGCGCTGGACCCGCGAGCACATGGAGTCGCCTCCCGCCGTCATCATGCTCACCAGCCGCGATGCCGAGAGCGACATCGTGACAGCGTTGAATAGCGGGGCGGACGATTATGTCAGCAAGCCGTTTCGGCCCAATGAACTCAAAGCACGCGTCAGTGCCGTCCTGCGGCGCCACGGGTTGCAGAGGTCGGCTAGCCAGGAAGTGCAGAGCTTTAACGACCTGACGTTCGACGATGCCGAACTAACTGTGACCCGCGCAGGCAAACCCATCAACCTGACAGAACGGGAATACCGTCTAGCCAGCTGTTTGTTTGCCAACCTGGCCCGGCCGTTGTCTCGCGAGTACCTGTATGAGCGGTTCTGGAGCCACGAAGAAATGGTCTCGTCGCGGCCGTTGGACACGCATATCTACCGCCTACGTAACAAGCTAGGGCTGACGGCGGATCGCGGCTGGCAGCTGTTGACGATCTACGGGTACGGGTATCGATTGGAGAGTGTGACACCCGCTGTGGAAAGTTAAATACGTCGATGTTCCACGTGGAGCATTTAAAAATGCGCGACTACGAACCAACAAAAAAGGCCAACGCTAAGCGTTGGCCTTTTGTTTTTAGCTGATGTACCTGATCAGAAGTCCAGGTTAGACACCGCCAAAGCATTGCTCTCGATGAAGTCACGACGAGGCTCGACCGCATCACCCATCAGGGTGTTGAAGATCTGGTCTGCGCCAATGGCGTCTTCGATGGTCACGCGCAGCATGCGACGCTGAGCAGGGTCCATGGTGGTTTCCCAGAGCTGATCCGGGTTCATCTCGCCCAGACCTTTATAGCGCTGGATGGTATGACGCTTGGTGCTTTCCGCCATCAACCAGTCCAAGGCTTCCTTGAACTCTTTGACCTGCTTCTTGCGTTCGCCACGCTGAATGTAGGCACCGTCGTCCAGCAGCGTGCTCAGTTGCGCGCCGAGGGTGACTACGGTTTTGTAGTCGTTGCTGCCGAAGAAGTCGCGGTTAAAGGTGACGTAGTTGGACAGGCCGTGGGAGATCAGTTCGACCTCAGGCAGCCATACGTTACGTTCGCGGTCTTCACGCAGGCTGGCTTTGTACACCAGGCCAGACTTCTCCACCGTACGCAGGCGCACTTCGTATTGGGCCAGCCAATCCTGCATGGCGGCGTGGTCGCCCAACTGCTCCAGGCTTACGGCCGGCAGGTAGATGAAGTGCTCGGTCAGCTCCTGAGGGTACAGGCGCGACAAACGCTTGAGCGTCTTCATGACCATGCGGAAGTCGTTGACCAGTCGCTCCAGCGACTCACCGGAGATACCCGGCGCTTCGTCATTCAAGTGTAGGCTGGCATCTTCCAGGGCCGACTGCGTCATGTACTCTTCCATGGCGTCGTCGTCTTTGATGTATTGCTCTTGCTTGCCCTTTTTCACTTTGTACAACGGCGGCTGAGCGATGTAGATATAGCCACGCTCGATCAGCTCCGGCAACTGACGGAAGAAGAAGGTCAGCAGCAGGGTGCGGATGTGCGAACCGTCGACGTCAGCATCGGTCATGATGATGATGTTGTGGTAGCGCAGCTTGTCGATGTTGTACTCATCGCGACCGATACCGCAGCCCAATGCCGTGATCAAGGTGCCGACTTCCTGGGAGGAAATCATCTTGTCGAAGCGGGCCTTCTCAACGTTAAGGATCTTACCTTTCAACGGCAGGATGGCCTGGGTGCGACGGTTACGACCCTGCTTGGCGGAACCGCCAGCAGAGTCACCTTCCACCAGGTACAGTTCGGAGAGGGCAGGGTCCTTCTCTTGGCAGTCAGCGAGTTTGCCTGGCAGGCCGGCGATATCCAGCGCGCCTTTACGGCGGGTCATCTCACGGGCCTTACGCGCGGCTTCACGGGCGCGGGCAGCATCGATCATCTTGCCGACGACCAGCTTGGCTTCGTTCGGGTTTTCCAACAGGAAGTCGGAGAAGTACTTACCCATTTCCTGTTCAACCGCAGTCTTCACTTCGGAAGACACCAACTTGTCTTTGGTCTGGGAGCTGAACTTCGGATCTGGTACCTTGACCGAGATGATCGCCGTCAGGCCTTCACGAGCATCGTCTCCGGTGGTGGCGACTTTATGCTTCTTCGCCAAGCCTTCCGCTTCGATGTAGGTGTTCAGGTTACGCGTCAACGCGGAACGGAAACCCACCAGGTGAGTACCGCCATCGCGTTGTGGAATGTTGTTGGTAAAGCACAACAGGTTCTCGTTGAAGCTGTCGTTCCACTGCAGGGCGATTTCCACGCCGATGCCGTCTTCACGCTGGATGTTGAAGTGGAACACCTGGTTGACCGCAGTCTTGTTGGTGTTCAGGTATTCAACGAACGCACGCAGGCCACCTTCGTACTTGAACAGCTCTTCCTTGCCGCTGCGCTCATCCTTGAGGACGATGCCGACACCGGAGTTAAGGAAAGACAGTTCACGAATCCGCTTGGCCAGGATGTCCCAGCTGAAATGGATGTTCTTGAAGGTTTCTTCCGAGGGTTTGAAGTGGATCTGGGTACCGGTGGTCTCACTGTCGCCGACGATTTTCATCGGTTCCTGGGGTACGCCGTGGACGTAGGTCTGCTCCCAAATCTTGCCGCTACGGCGGACAGTCAGGATCAGCTCTTCGGACAGGGCGTTCACTACCGACACACCTACACCGTGCAAACCACCGGATACTTTATAGGAGTTGTCGTCGAACTTACCGCCGGCGTGGAGCACGGTCATGATGACCTCTGCCGCCGAAACGCCTTCTTCTTTGTGCACGTCTACCGGGATGCCACGACCGTTGTCACGCACGGTGATGGATTCATCCGGGTGGATGATAATGCTGATGTCGTCGCAGTGACCGGCCAGAGCTTCGTCGATGGAGTTATCGACCACCTCGAACACCATGTGGTGCAGACCGCTACCATCATCGGTGTCGCCAATGTACATACCGGGACGTTTGCGTACGGCATCCAAACCTTTCAGCACTTTAATGCTGGTCGAGTCGTACGTGTTTTCTTCGCTCATGCCTTCACTCCCGATGGTCGTGGGTCTGGGTGATACGGCCTTGTTCCACGTGGAACAAAGCGACTGGCGTTTCCGTATGCCAGCCTTCCCTCAATAATTCGTGGTCTACACAGGTGATAAACACCTGGCAGCGTAAGTCTTCCAACAAGCGGCATAGCGAGCGGCGGTGCTGCTCGTCGAGCTCCGACGGCAAGTCATCCACCAAATAAATACACTGACCGCGTCGAGCCTGGCTAACCAAATGGCCCTGCGCGATACGCAACGCACAGACCACCAACTTTTGCTGGCCGCGGGACAAGATGTCCGCGGCATTGTGTGCACCTAATCTAAGGCGCAAATCAGCGCGTTGGGGTCCGGCCTGGGTGTGGCCGATTTGCTGATCCCGTTGCAAGGACGTTGCGAGCACTGCACTCAGCTCACGTTCTTTGTCCCAACCCCGGTAATAACTCAGCGTCAGCCCCTCGAGGTCCAACAACTCGCTCAAGGTCTGCTCAAAGACTGGTTTCAAGGCTTTGATATAGGCACGGCGGTACTCATCTATTTCGTCGCTGGCCAGGCACAGTTCGCGGTCCCAGGCTGCTTGCGAAGCGGCGTCAAGTGTACCATGCCGCAGCCATGAGTTCCGCTGCCGCAGGGCCTTCTGCAGGCGCTGCCAAGTGGCCATAAAGCGTGGTTCCACGTGGAACACGCCCCAGTCGAGGAATTGCCGACGGATTTTCGGGGCACCCTCCAGCAATCGAAAGCTGTCGGGGTTGATCAACTGCAACGGCAGGATCTCTGCCAACTGCGCTGCGCTGCGCGCATTTTGCCCGTCGATTCGTATCTGAAATTCCCCACCGCGATCACGCGATATCCCCAGGCTGCTATGACCGCCTTCAGCCAGTTCCACTTGGCCAAATACGGTGCAGGCCAATTGTTCGTACTGGATCACGGGTAACAGGCGCGCACTGCGGAAAGAACGCGCAAGCCCCAGCAGGTGGATGGCTTCCAGCACGCTGGTTTTGCCACTGCCGTTGGCGCCATGGAGGATGTTGATGCGGGGGGAAGGGGAGAAGGTCACCGGGTGCAGATTGCGCACCGCGGTGACCGAGACGCGACTAAGGGACATCTAGCTTCTGCTGAGCATGGTTACAGGCGCATCGGCATGACAACGTAAGCCGAATCGTCGTTGTCGGATTCTTGCACCAGGGCGCTGCTGTTAGAGTCCGAAAGGATCAGACGAACCTGTTCGGTGGTCATCACCCCCAGCACGTCCAGCAGGTAGCTCACGTTAAAGCCGATTTCCAGCGATGCGCCGTTGTAGTCGACACCCACTTCTTCTTCCGCCTCTTCCTGTTCCGGGTTGTTGGCCTGGATTTTCAGTTGGCCGTTGGCCAGCTGCAGGCGAATACCACGGTACTTTTCGTTGGACAGAATCGCCGTACGGCTGAAGGCTTCACGCAGAGCCTGACGATCACCGACCACCAGCTTGTCGCCGCCTTTAGGCAACACACGCTCGTAGTCCGGGAACTTGCCGTCGACCAGCTTGGAGGTGAAGGTGAACTCGCCGGTCGTGGCGCGAATGTGGTGCTGGCCCAACACGATGCTGACGTTACCGTCTGGCTCGGTGAGCAAGCGCGCCAGTTCAAGGATACCCTTGCGTGGAACGATCACCTGGTGACGATCCGGCTGACCAATATCGGCACGCATCGAGCACATCGCCAGGCGGTGACCGTCGGTGGCTACCGCACGGATGATGCCTTCCGATACTTCCAGCAGCATACCGTTGAGGTAGTAACGCACGTCCTGCTGGGCCATGGCGAAACTGGTGCGCTCGATCAGGCGACGCAGCTTGCTTTGCTCCAGGCTGCACGTCAGCGAGCCCGGGCCTTCTTCCACGGTAGGGAAATCATTGGCCGGCAAGGTCGACAGAGTGAAACGGCTACGGCCAGCCTTGACCACCAGCTTTTGCTCATCCACCTTGATGTCGATCAGCGCATCGTTGGGCAGGCTTTTGCAGATATCCATCAGCTTGCGCGCCGGCACGGTGATCTCGCCAGGTTCGGCGGGCTCTTCGAGCTGGACGCGACCCACCAGTTCGACTTCCAGGTCGGTACCGGTCAAGGACAACTGTTGCCCCTCGACCACCAGTAATACGTTGGAAAGCACCGGCAAGGTCTGTCGGCGCTCGACGACGCCTGCGACCAGTTGCAGGGGTTTCAACAGGGCTTCGCGTTGAATGGTGAAATGCATGGTCTAGTCCCTTGCCTTAATAAGCTGCGCTGGTGTCATCACGTAGTCAGTGTACGCAGCAGGTTCTTGTAGTCCTCGCGAATATCCGCGTCGGATTCCTTAAGTTCATTGATCTTGCGGCATGCGTGCAAGACCGTGGTGTGGTCGCGTCCGCCAAACACATCACCGATTTCCGGCAGGCTGTGGTTGGTCAACTCCTTGGAGAGGGCCATGGCAACCTGGCGTGGACGTGCAACCGAGCGCGAACGGCGCTTGGAAAGCAGGTCGGAAATCTTGATCTTGTAGTACTCAGCCACGGTGCGCTGGATGTTATCCACACTCACCAGCTTGTCCTGCAAGGCCAACAAGTCTTTCAAGGACTCGCGAATCAGCTCGATGGTGATATCGCGGCCCATGAAGTGCGAGTGAGCGATAACCCGCTTGAGCGCGCCTTCCAGCTCACGCACGTTGGAACGGATGCGTTGGGCAATGAAGAATGCAGCGTCGTGCGGCAGATCGACTTTAGCCTGGTCGGCCTTCTTCATCAGGATCGCTACACGGGTTTCCAACTCCGGTGGCTCGACTGCAACCGTCAGGCCCCAGCCGAAACGCGATTTCAGACGCTCTTCCAGGCCTTCGATTTCCTTCGGGTAACGGTCACTGGTCAAGATGACCTGCTGGCCACCTTCGAGCAGGGCGTTGAAGGTGTGGAAGAACTCTTCCTGGGAACGCTCCTTGCGTGCGAAGAACTGAATGTCATCGATCAGCAAGGCATCAACGGAGCGGTAGAAACGCTTGAACTCGTTGATGGCGTTGAGCTGCAAAGCCTTGACCATGTCGGCCACGAAGCGCTCCGAATGCAGGTAAACCACCTTGGCATTCGGGTTCTTCTTTAATAGGTGGTTACCGACGGCGTGCATCAAGTGCGTCTTACCCAAGCCCACACCGCCATAAAGGAAGAGCGGGTTGTAACCATGCTTGGGGTTATCGGCGACCTGCCAGGCGGCCGCTCGGGCCAGCTGGTTGGATTTACCTTCGACGAAGTTTTCGAAGGTAAACGTACGGTTCAGGTAACTGGTGTGCTTGAGCGCGCCTTCTACCTGCACAGTGCGTTGCTCGGAGCGCACAGGCGCCTGCTGGGAGCTGGCACCGGCCATCGGGTCGAAGCTGTCGCGAGACGGCTCCTCATTTTCTGGCGCATTTTTGCGCGACGATGGTTTGGACGACGCAGCTGTCGGTGCAGGCGCGGCGGCGACAGGCGCCACTGCAGCTTGGGCTTGCGACGCGGCGGCGGCCAATGGCGCATTCGGCGCGGCGCGAGGAGCTGAGCTGCGCTTGCTGCCTATTAATAAGGAGAGGGCAGGCGCTAGACCGTTGCCATGTTCGTCGAGCAATTCGAGAACGCGGCCCAGGTACTTCTCGTTGACCCAGTCGAGGACAAAACGATTGGGCGCATAGACACGCAACTCGTCGCCTTCGGCTTCGACCTGTAGCGGACGGATCCAGGTGTTGAATTGCTGGGCAGGCAGCTCATCGCGCAAAAGCTCCACGCACTGCTGCCAAAGTTCCACTGACACGGATATCCCCTAAGTTGAAAGCCGGTGAGGCAAAAACAGCCGCCATTGTAGCGGCCAGCCGTCCACTTATCCACATGTAGGTTGCTCACAGGCCACCCAAAATCAATGCCTTAACCGCAAAAAATGCGACCAGTGGTCTGTGCATAAGCTCTGTGGATAAACCCACCTGAGCTCGTTGTACAAGTGGGGTCGAAAGTCTGTGGGTAACCGGTCTGTGGATAACTAGCTGTTCCACACACAGCTTATCCGATAGCGCAGCACAGGCAGAGCACCGCTTCTCCCCCGTGTTGTCATTCTCTGTACAACACGTAGAACAAGGGCTAAAGGCAGTTATCCACAGATGATCACGCCTCTAGCTTTTATAAGCTTTACAGAAAAGCTTTAAATAACTTCCTTCTTTATTTTTATATCTATGGCATGTCGGATGGAAGCCAAACGGGGAGAAGGACGTCAGGACCCCGTCGACATCTAATTAAAGGAAAAGCTGGTTGGAAATTGACCTAGAGGCTTGCTTTCTCTAGAATCGCCGGTCTCTTAAAACGGGGGCCATTCCGGCCCGTTGTGGACGAACCAGGTAACAACGCCATGAAACGTACTTTCCAACCAAGCACCATCAAACGCGCCCGTACTCACGGCTTCCGTGCTCGCATGGCTACCAAGAACGGCCGTGCTGTCCTGTCGCGTCGCCGCGCCAAAGGTCGTGCGCGTCTGGCAGTTTGATAATCCGGTACTGGTGGTGAGTCAGGACTTCAGTCGGGAAAAGCGTCTGCTAACCCCCCGGCATTTCAAGGCAGTCTTTGACTCCCCCACCGGCAAGGTTCCGGGGAAAAATCTCCTGCTCCTTGCGCGTAACAACGATCTTGATCACCCCCGTCTCGGGTTGGTGATCGGCAAGAAGAGCGTAAAGCTCTCCGTTGAGCGCAATCGCCTCAAGCGTCTGATGCGCGAATCGTTTCGCCTCCACCAGGACACTCTGGTTGGTTGGGATATTGTTATCGTCGCGCGCAAAGGCTTGGGTGATGTAGAAAACCCCGAATTGATTCAGCATTTCGGCAAGCTCTGGAAACGTTTGGCGCGTACCCACAAGCCAGCACCAGCAGTCAGCACCGAAACTGTAGGGGTAGACAGCCTTGATGCGTAAACTGGCAATCGTTCCGATCCAGTTTTATCGCTATGCCATTAGTCCTCTGATGGCCAGCCACTGTCGTTTCTACCCCAGCTGTTCCTGCTACGCGTTAGAGGCCATAGAAAATCATGGTCTTCTGCGCGGTGGCTGGCTGACCTTTCGTCGTTTAGGTCGCTGTCATCCGTGGAATCCCGGTGGTTATGACCCGGTTCCACCTATCCCTACCTCCCGTTCTTCTTCGATGGCCGAGTAATCATGGATATTAAACGCACAATCCTGATCGTCGCCCTGGCAATCGTGTCCTATGTCATGGTCCTTAAATGGAACCAGGACTACGGTCAGGCTGCCCTGCCGACTCAGAATGTTGCTACCAATCAGGCTGCGCCGGCTATTCCGGACACCCCGTTGGGTAACAATGCGTCCGCGAGTGCCGATGTTCCCAGCGCGAATGGCGAGACAAGTGCCCCGTTAGAAACGCCAGTGGTCACCAACAAAGACCTCATCCACGTAAAAACGGATGTGCTTGACCTGGCTATCGACCCACAGGGTGGTGATATCGCACAGCTGAAGCTGCCGCTTTATCCACGTCGCCAAGACCATCCGGATGTGCCGTTCCAACTGTTCGATAACGGCGGTGAACGTACTTATCTGGCGCAAAGCGGCCTGACCGGCACCAATGGTCCGGATGCACGTGCTACCGGTCGTCCGGTTTATTCGACCGAACAGAAGACTTATCAACTGGCAGACGGCCAGAACCAGTTGAACGTCGACCTGAAATTCAGCCTCGACGGCGTCAACTACATCAAGCGTTTCAGCTTTACCCGCGGTTTGTACGATTTGAAGGTCACTTACCTGATCGACAACACCAGCGACAAAGCCTGGAGCGGCAACCTGTTTGCCCAACTCAAGCGTGACGCCAGCTCCGATCCGTCTTCCAGCACCGCCACCGGCACCGCGACTTACCTGGGCGCCGCCCTGTGGACAAGTAACGAGCCGTACAAAAAAGTGTCGATGAAAGATATCGACAAGGGCACGCTGAAAGAAACCGTCCAAGGTGGCTGGGTAGCGTGGCTGCAGCACTATTTCGTGACCGCCTGGATCCCGAACAAGGGTGACGCGAACCTGGTTCAAACCCGCAAGGACAGCCAGGGCAACTACATCATTGGCTTCACTGGCCCGGCGTTGACCGTCGCTCCAGGTGCCAAGGCTGAAACCAGCGCTACCCTGTACGCCGGCCCTAAAAGCCAGGCCGTATTGAAAGAGTTGTCCCCAGGTCTGGAACTGACTGTGGATTACGGCTTCCTGTGGTTCATTGCCCAGCCGATCTTCTGGTTGTTGCAACATATCCACAGCATCGTCGGTAACTGGGGCTGGTCGATCATCTTCCTGACCATGCTGATCAAAGGGCTTTTCTTCCCTCTGTCGGCAGCCAGCTACAAGTCGATGGCGCGTATGCGTGCCGTGGCCCCGAAACTGGCCGCGCTGAAAGAACAACATGGTGATGACCGGCAGAAAATGTCGCAGGCCATGATGGAGTTGTACAAGAAAGAGAAGATCAACCCGCTGGGTGGATGCTTGCCGATTCTGGTACAGATGCCGGTGTTCCTGTCGCTTTACTGGGTACTTCTGGAAAGCGTGGAAATGCGCCAGGCACCGTTCATGCTGTGGATAACTGACCTGTCGATCAAAGACCCGTTCTTTATCCTGCCGATCATCATGGGCGCGACCATGTTCATCCAGCAGCGTCTGAACCCAACCCCGCCGGATCCGATGCAGGCCAAGGTAATGAAAATGATGCCAATCATCTTCACCTTCTTCTTCCTGTGGTTCCCTGCTGGCTTGGTACTGTACTGGGTGGTCAACAACGTGTTGTCGATCTCTCAACAGTGGTACATCACACGTAAAATCGAAGCGGCTACCCAAAAAGCCGAGGCGTAATTTACTCTGTGGATAACCACTCAAGACGCCCCCTAGTGGGGCGTTTTGCTTTCCGTCACTTTTGTTCTGGAACCTGCTGATGAGCGCTCCTCGTGAAACCATCGCTGCTGTCGCCACCGCTCAAGGTCGAGGCGGCGTCGGTATCGTTCGAATTTCCGGGCCATTGGCGGGCGTGGCAGCCAAGGCTATCAGCGGCCGGGAGCTGAAACCCCGTTATGCCCATTACGGCCAGTTCCTGGATGCCGACCAAAGCGTATTGGACGAGGGTTTGGCTATTTATTTTCCGGGGCCAAACTCGTTCACCGGTGAAGATGTCCTTGAATTACAAGGGCACGGTGGTCCTGTGGTGTTGGATATGCTGCTGCAGCGCTGCTTGCAATTGGGTTGCCGCCTGGCCAGACCCGGGGAATTCAGCGAACGCGCATTCTTGAACGATAAGCTCGACCTGGCCCAGGCCGAAGCGATCGCCGATTTGATCGAAGCCAGTTCTGCACAGGCTGCACGTAACGCATTGCGTTCATTGCAGGGGGCGTTTTCCCTGCGTGTGCATAACTTGACCGAGCAGTTGATCAGCCTGCGCATCTACGTTGAAGCCGCGATTGATTTTCCGGAAGAAGAAATCGACTTCCTGGCAGATGGCCATGTGTTGGCGATGCTGGATAAAGTCCGCGATGAGTTATCCACAGTGCTGCGCGAAGCCGGGCAGGGCGCCTTGTTACGCGATGGTATGACAGTGGTGATTGCCGGCAGGCCCAATGCAGGCAAATCCAGCCTGCTCAATGCCCTGGCAGGGCGCGAAGCGGCCATCGTCACCGAGATCGCCGGCACTACCCGGGATATCTTGCGTGAACATATCCACATCGACGGTATGCCGCTGCACGTGGTGGACACTGCTGGTTTACGCGATACCGACGACCAGGTGGAAAAGATCGGCGTGGAACGTGCGCTCAAGGCGATCAGCGAAGCCGATCGTGTGTTGCTGGTGGTGGATGCCACTGCGCCGGAAGCTGTGGATCCTTTTGCCTTGTGGCCCGAATTCCTTGAACAACGGCCAGACCCAGCCAAAGTCACCTTGATCCGTAACAAGGCCGATCTTACGGGTGAAGCCATCGCCCTGGAAACCAGTGAAGATGGCCACGTCACCATCAGCCTGAGCGCGAAATCGGCCGGTGACGGTCTGGAGTTGCTGCGCGAACACCTTAAAGCCTGCATGGGCTACGAACAGACGTCGGAAAGCAGCTTCAGTGCGCGCCGCAGGCACCTGGAAGCGCTGCGTCATGCCAGCGCGGCCTTGGAGCACGGGCGGGCCCAGCTGACCTTGGCGGGGGCTGGGGAGCTGCTGGCTGAAGATCTGCGCCAAGCGCAGCAGCTGTTGGGTGAAATCACCGGGGCTTTCAGCTCGGATGATTTGCTCGGCAGGATCTTTTCCAGCTTCTGTATCGGCAAGTAAACCCCGCCTTCGTTCTCCACAGGCAGGCCTCTCGTGCCTGTCTGTTCGGCGTCCACATCCTATTTTTGATCTCCTTTGCCTGCGACGGTGGCTTTGCCGTGGACGCTATTCACACTGGTTGGCGCGTTTTTTGTGGATTAAGCCCTGTGAATAACCACTTCTGTGCCCAGTTGATAACAGGGCCTGAAACCTGAGTAAAAACCCGCCTGTGGATAACCACCGCTTTAATCCACAGGCTTAAAGCACTTATCCAAGGGCCTCATTGGCAGATGATCACAACGTTTTGAATCGCTGTACACTTTGTAAATAAAGGGCTGTAGAGATCTATCCACAGAAAGGTCGCTCAGTATAAATAAACATAAAAACAAAGATTTAATAAATTTCTCTCTTTTAACTTCTATTGTCTGTGATTCATCCACAGCTGGTTAAATTTTGTGCAAAGGGTTCTTTAGGAAGGGCTAAGTCCCTATACTTGCCCGCAAAGCTCTAAAACCCTTTCAACAAACAATTCCTGATTACCTACATAAGCAGGCACGAGGTGCGTGGTGGATTTCCCTTCCCGTTTTGAAGTGATCGTCATCGGCGGCGGTCATGCCGGTACCGAGGCAGCACTGGCGTCAGCACGCATGGGCGTAAAAACCCTGTTGCTGACGCACAACGTGGAAACCCTCGGAGCCATGAGTTGCAACCCCGCGATTGGCGGGATTGGCAAAAGCCATCTGGTCAAGGAAATCGATGCCCTTGGCGGCGTGATGGCCATGGCCACCGACAAAGGTGGCATTCAGTTTCGTGTGCTCAACAGCCGAAAGGGCCCGGCCGTGCGTGCAACCCGCGCCCAGGCCGACCGTATCCTGTACAAGGCAGCGGTACGTGAAACCCTGGAAAACCAGCCGAACCTGTGGATATTTCAGCAGGCAGCCGATGACCTGATCGTCGAACAGGACCAGGTACGCGGTGTCGTCACTCAAATGGGCCTGCGTTTCTTCGCAGAATCCGTTGTACTGACCACCGGCACTTTCCTGGGTGGGCTTATCCACATCGGGATGCAGAATTATTCCGGTGGTCGCGCTGGCGATCCGCCGTCGATTGCTCTGGCAAAACGCCTGCGGGAATTGCCGTTGCGTGTCGGTCGCCTGAAAACCGGGACCCCGCCACGTATTGACGGGCGTTCCGTGGATTTTTCGGTGATGACCGAACAAGCCGGCGATACGCCGATTCCGGTCATGTCGTTCATGGGCTCCAAGGAACAGCACCCGAAACAGGTCAGCTGCTGGATTACCCACACCAACGCCCGTACCCACGAAATCATTGCCGCGAACCTTGATCGTTCGCCGATGTATTCCGGGGTGATCGAAGGCATTGGCCCGCGGTATTGCCCGTCGATCGAAGACAAGATCCACCGCTTTGCCGACAAGGAGAGCCACCAGGTCTTTATCGAGCCGGAAGGGTTGACCACCCACGAGCTGTATCCCAACGGAATTTCCACTTCGCTGCCGTTCGATGTGCAAATCCAGATCGTGCAGTCGATTCGCGGTATGGAAAACGCGCACATCGTGCGTCCGGGCTACGCCATCGAGTACGACTACTTCGACCCGCGCGACCTGAAATACAGCCTCGAAACCAAAGTAATCGGCGGCCTGTTCTTCGCCGGCCAAATCAACGGCACCACCGGTTATGAAGAAGCCGGCGCCCAAGGTTTGCTGGCCGGGACCAACGCAGCATTGCGTGCACAGGGCAAAGACAGCTGGTGCCCGCGTCGCGATGAAGCCTACATCGGCGTATTGGTCGACGACCTGATTACCCTGGGTACCCAGGAACCGTACCGCATGTTCACTTCTCGGGCGGAATACCGTCTGATCCTGCGCGAAGACAACGCCGACCTGCGCTTGACCGAAAAAGGTCGCGAGCTGGGCCTGGTCGATGACGCCCGCTGGGCGGCCTTCTGCAAAAAACGCGAAAGCATTGCGCTCGAAGAACAGCGTCTGAAAGGTACCTGGGTTCGCCCGGGCACGGAGCAGGGCGACGCCATTGCAGAAAAATTCGGCACGCCGTTGACCCATGAGTACAACTTGCTCAACCTGCTTTCCCGTCCGGAAATCGACTACGCTGGTCTGGTCGAAGTGACTGGCCAGGGCGCAGAAGACCCCCAGGTTGCCGAACAGGTTGAAATCAAGACCAAATACGCAGGCTACATTGATCGCCAGCAGGACGAGATCGCCCGGCTGCGCGCCAGTGAAGACACCAAGCTGCCTGTGGATATCGACTACACCGGGATTTCCGGGTTGTCGAAAGAAATTCAAAGCAAGTTGGGGATAACTCGTCCGGAAACCCTCGGCCAGGCTTCACGCATCCCTGGCGTCACCCCGGCAGCCATCTCGCTGTTGATGATTCATTTGAAAAAACGCGGCGCGGGCCGTCAGTTGGAGCAAAGCGCTTGAGTTCGTTGGTCACCTCGCAACACGCCGAAGAGTTATCCACAGGAGCGCGTCAGTTGGGCGTGGCCCTGACCGAAGCCCAGCATGAGTTACTGCTGGGCTACCTGGCCCTGTTGATCAAATGGAACAAGGCTTACAACCTGACCGCAGTACGTGACCCAGACGAGATGGTGTCGCGACATTTGCTTGACAGCCTCAGCGTGATGCCGTTTATCGAAAACGGCCGCTGGCTCGACGTCGGCAGTGGCGGCGGCATGCCTGGCATTCCGTTGGCGATCCTGTTTCCCGATTCCCACGTGACCTGCCTGGACAGCAACGGCAAGAAAACCCGATTCCTGACCCAGGTCAAACTCGAACTCAAGCTGGATAACCTGCAAGTTATCCACAGTCGTGTCGAGGCGTTCACGCCTGAACTGCCGTTCAACGGGATCGTGTCCCGGGCGTTCAGCAGCATGGATAACTTCAGCAACTGGACGCGCCACCTGGGCGACCGTGACACCCGTTGGCTGGCAATGAAGGGCGTTCATCCAAGCGACGAGCTGTTAGCATTGCCGGCAGACTTCCACCTCGATAGCGAACACGCCTTGGCCGTACCTGGTTGCCAAGGCCAACGCCATCTGCTGATACTGCGCCGCACGGCATGATTGGGAACACAAGCAAGAATGGCTAAGGTATTCGCGATAGCGAACCAGAAAGGTGGCGTGGGTAAAACCACCACCTGTATCAACCTCGCAGCATCCCTGGTCGCGACCAAGCGTCGGGTGCTGCTGATCGATCTCGATCCACAGGGCAACGCCACCATGGGTAGCGGTGTGGATAAACACGGCCTGGAAAACTCGGTCTACGATTTGCTGATTGGCGAATGCGACCTGGCCCAGGCCATGCACTATTCCGAGCACGGCGGTTACCAACTGCTGCCGGCCAACCGCGATCTGACCGCGGCGGAAGTGGTGCTGCTGGAAATGCAGATGAAAGAAAGCCGTCTGCGCAGCGCCCTGGCGCCCATTCGCGACAACTACGATTACATTTTGATCGACTGCCCACCGTCGCTGTCGATGCTCACGCTTAACGCCCTGGTAGCCGCCGATGGGGTGATTATCCCCATGCAGTGCGAGTACTACGCGTTGGAAGGCCTGAGCGACCTTGTGGATAACATCAAGCGCATTGCCGAGCTGCTCAACCCGAAACTGCAGATCGAAGGTTTGTTGCGGACGATGTTCGACCCGCGCCTGAGCCTGATGAACGATGTCTCGGCGCAGCTCAAGGAACACTTCGGTGACCAGTTGTACGACACCGTGATTCCACGCAACATCCGCCTGGCCGAAGCGCCAAGCTATGGCATGCCCGCGCTGGCGTACGACAAATCCTCGCGTGGCGCCATTGCCTACTTGGCATTGGCTGGCGAGATGGTTCGCCGGCAACGCCGCAATTCACGCACCGCTGCAGCCCAGCCAACTTAAGGAATCCCCATGGCCGTCAAGAAACGAGGTCTCGGACGTGGACTGGATGCACTGTTGAGTGGTCCGACCGTCACATCGCTTGAAGAACAAGCGGTGCAGGCCGACGAGCGCGAGCTGCAGCACTTGCCGCTGGACCTGATCCAGCGCGGCAAATACCAGCCACGTCGGGACATGGACCCCCAGGCCCTGGAAGAACTGTCCAACTCGATCAAGGCTCAGGGCGTGATGCAGCCCATCGTGGTGCGCCCCATTGGCGGCGGCCGCTTTGAGATCATCGCCGGTGAGCGCCGCTGGCGCGCCAGCCAGCAGGCCGGCAAGGAAACCATCCCGGCCATGGTGCGCGATGTGCCGGATGAAACCGCGATCGCCATGGCGTTGATCGAGAATATCCAGCGTGAAGACCTCAACCCGATCGAAGAAGCGATTGCGTTGCAGCGTTTGCAGCAGGAATTCCAGCTCACTCAGCAGCAAGTGGCCGAGGCGGTGGGCAAGTCCCGCGTCACCGTGTCCAACTTGTTGCGTTTGATCGCTCTGCCGGAAGTGATCAAGACCATGTTGTCCCACGGCGACCTGGAAATGGGCCATGCCCGGGCGTTGCTCGGTTTGCCGGAAAATCAACAGGTTGAAGGGGCGCGACACGTTGTCGCACGAGGCCTGACCGTACGTCAGACTGAAGCGCTGGTGCGCCAGTGGCTCAGCGGCAAACCTGCACCGGTGGAAACCGCCAAACCTGATCCGGATATCGCGCGACTCGAGCAGCGCCTGGCCGAGCGCCTGGGCTCTGCGGTGCAAATTCGTCACGGCAAGAAGGGCAAAGGGCAATTGGTCATCGGATATAACTCCCTTGACGAGCTTCAAGGCGTCCTTGCCCACATCCGCTGAAACATTTGCTTATGTAGCGCGTGATCGGAAATCACTACCCGACAGTTGAATAGGGGCTGAACCGCCCCTATACTCTGCGCGCATTTTGTCGGCACAAATTATGCCAAGTTATTGATTTCCGGCAGCCGACCATTGAGGAGCAAGAGTGATGGAAACCCGCACGCCAAACACGTTGCCGTTCCATCGCTTGGCTGTTTTTCCGGTTCTACTGGCTCAATTTGTCATTTTGCTGATCGCCGCATTGGCGCTTTGGTATTGGCATGGAGTCGTAGCCGGGTATTCAGGACTCTGCGGAGGCCTGATAGCCTTGCTGCCCAATATGTATTTTGCTCACAGGGCCTTTCGGTTTTCCGGCGCCCGAGCAGCCCAGGCTATCGTCCGGTCTTTTTATGCCGGCGAGGCGGGGAAACTGATTTTGACGGCAGTGCTGTTTGCACTGACCTTTGCAGGTGTGAAGCCATTGGCGCCGCTGGCTGTATTCGGCGTCTTCGTGTTGACCCAACTGGTCAGCTGGTTCGCTCCCCTGCTTATGAAAACAAGACTTTCGAAACCTTAGGGCGTTTGAGGCAACCATGGCAGAAACAACCGCTTCGGGCTATATCCAGCACCACTTGCAGAACCTGACCTTCGGTCAGCTTCCTAATGGCGGCTGGGGCTTTGCCCACACCGCAGCAGAAGCCAAAGAAATGGGTTTCTGGGCTTTCCACCTGGATACTCTGGGTTGGTCGGTCGCATTGGGCCTGATCTTCGTTCTGATTTTCCGCATGGCGGCGAAGAAGGCGACTTCCGGTCAGCCAGGTGCTTTGCAGAACTTCGTTGAAGTATTGGTCGAATTCGTCGATGGAAGCGTGAAAGACAGCTTCCATGGCCGTAGCCCGGTGATTGCACCGCTGGCACTGACCATCTTCGTCTGGGTGTTCCTGATGAACGCCGTCGACCTGATCCCGGTGGACTGGATTCCTCAGTTGGCCATGGCGATCTCCGGCGACCCGCACATTCCATTCCGCGCCGTATCCACCACTGACCCGAACGCCACACTGGGCATGGCTCTGTCGGTATTCGCGCTGATCATTTTCTACAGCATCAAGGTCAAGGGCATCGGCGGCTTCATCGGCGAACTGACCCTGCACCCGTTCGGCAGCAAGAACATCTTCGTTCAAGCCCTGCTGATCCCGGTGAACTTCCTGCTGGAATTCGTCACCCTGATCGCCAAGCCGATTTCCCTGGCTCTGCGACTGTTCGGCAACATGTATGCCGGCGAGTTGGTGTTCATTCTGATCGCTGTGATGTTCGGCAGCGGTCTGCTCTGGCTTAGCGGCCTGGGCGTAGTTCTGCAGTGGGCGTGGGCTGTGTTCCACATCCTGATCATTACCCTGCAGGCCTTCATCTTCATGATGCTGACCATCGTCTACCTGTCGATGGCGCACGAAGAGAACCATTAAGACCAGTCTCGACTAGTCTGATGTCCTTCCCGGTCAAACGGGAAGGTGGCCCAACAGGGCTATGAAACGATTTGTTTTACCGCTTTAAAATCTAAAAAACCTAAACCATACGACGTAAAAGTCGGGAGGAAAGATGGAAACTGTAGTTGGTCTAACCGCTATCGCTGTTGCACTGTTGATCGGCCTGGGCGCCCTGGGTACTGCCATTGGTTTCGGCCTGCTGGGCGGCAAATTCCTGGAAGGCGCAGCGCGTCAGCCAGAAATGGTCCCAATGCTGCAAGTTAAAATGTTCATCGTCGCCGGCCTGCTCGACGCCGTGACCATGATCGGCGTTGGTATCGCATTGTTCTTCACCTTCGCGAACCCCTTCGTTGGTCAACTCGCTGGCTAATCACTCGACTTTTCGAGTGATTGGGGTGATGGACAACGAATGAGCGAGGTGTTGGCGTGAACATTAATGCAACCCTGATTGGCCAATCCGTTGCGTTCTTCATTTTTGTAGTGTTTTGCATGAAGTTCGTGTGGCCTCCGGTCATCGCGGCTTTGCACGAACGTCAGAAGAAGATCGCGGATGGTTTGGACGCTGCCAGCCGTGCAGCTCGCGACCTGGAGTTGGCCCACGAGAAAGTGGGTCAGCAACTGCGCGAAGCTAAAGCACAGGCAGCCGAGATCATTGAGCAAGCCAAGAAACGCGGTAACCAGATCGTCGAAGAGGCTGTTGAAAAAGCCCGCGTCGAAGCTGACCGTGTGAAGGCTTCGGCTCATGCCGAGATCGAACAGGAACTGAACGGTGTCAAAGACGCGCTGCGTGCCCAACTGGGTGCTCTGGCCGTTGGCGGTGCTGAGAAGATCCTCGGTGCCACAATCGATCAAAACGCGCACGCGGAGCTGGTTAACAAACTGGCTGCTGAAATTTAAGCGAGGGCGATCATGGCAGAACTGACCACGTTGGCCCGACCTTACGCTAAGGCAGCCTTCGAGCACGCCCAGGCCCACCAGCAACTGGCCTCTTGGTCAGCCATGCTCGGCCTGGCTGCAGCAGTGTCGCAAGACGACACCATGCAGCGCGTGCTCAAGGCCCCGCGCCTGACGAGCGCAGACAAGGCCGCCACTTTTATTGAAGTGTGCGGCGACAAGTTTGATGTGAAGGTGCAGAACTTCATCCACGTCATTGCCGAAAACGACCGTCTCCCGCTATTGCCGGAGATCGCCGCTCTGTTCGACCTGTACAAGGCCGAAGCAGAGAAATCGGTAGACGTTGAAGTGACCAGTGCTTTCGCATTGAACCAAGAACAGCAAGACAAACTCGCCAAGGTTCTCAGTGCACGACTCAATCGGGAAGTGCGCCTGCAAGCTTCGGAGGACGCATCGCTTATTGGTGGTGTTGTTATCCGTGCCGGCGACCTGGTTATCGATGGCTCGATTCGCGGCAAAATCGCGAAACTTGCCGAAGCATTGAAATCTTGAGTTTGAAGGGGCAGCAGAGCAATGCAGCAACTCAATCCTTCCGAAATAAGTGAAATTATCAAGGGCCGCATCGACAAGCTCGATGTGACCTCCCAAGCCCGTAACGAAGGCACTGTCGTCAGCGTATCTGACGGCATCGTGCGGATTCACGGTCTGGCCGACGTCATGTACGGCGAGATGATCGAGTTTCCGGGCGGCGTCTACGGTATGGCCCTCAACCTGGAGCAAGACTCCGTAGGTGCCGTTGTATTGGGCGCATACACCAGTCTGGCTGAAGGCATGAGCGCCAAGTGCACAGGCCGCATCCTGGAAGTTCCGGTTGGTAAGGAACTGCTGGGTCGCGTTGTCGATGCACTGGGTAACCCTGTTGACGGTAAAGGTCCACTGGGCAACACCGAGACCGACGCGGTCGAGAAAGTTGCTCCGGGCGTGATCTGGCGTAAGTCGGTAGACCAGCCTGTACAGACTGGCTACAAGGCTGTCGATGCCATGATCCCAGTCGGCCGTGGCCAGCGTGAGCTGATCATCGGTGACCGTCAGATCGGTAAGACCGCTCTGGCGATCGACGCGATCATCAACCAGAAAGACAGCGGCATTTTCTGCGTCTACGTCGCCATCGGTCAGAAGCAATCGACCATCGCCAACGTGGTTCGCAAGCTGGAAGAAAACGGCGCCCTGGCCAACACGATCATCGTGGCTGCCAGTGCTTCGGAATCTCCTGCGCTGCAATTCCTGGCACCGTACTCCGGTTGCACCATGGGTGAATTCTTCCGCGACCGCGGTGAAGACGCGCTGATCGTTTATGACGATCTGTCCAAGCAAGCAGTGGCTTACCGCCAGATTTCCCTGCTGCTGCGCCGTCCACCAGGCCGTGAAGCCTACCCAGGCGACGTGTTCTATCTCCACTCCCGTCTGCTGGAGCGCGCATCCCGCGTTTCGGAAGAGTACGTAGAGAAGTTCACCAACGGCGCAGTGACCGGCAAAACCGGTTCCCTGACCGCACTGCCGATCATCGAAACCCAGGCTGGCGACGTTTCCGCGTTCGTTCCGACCAACGTGATTTCCATCACCGACGGTCAGATCTTCCTGGAATCGGCCATGTTCAACTCAGGGATTCGCCCTGCAGTGAACGCCGGTGTTTCGGTATCCCGTGTGGGTGGTGCCGCTCAGACCAAGATCATCAAGAAGCTCTCCGGTGGTATCCGTACCGCTCTGGCTCAGTACCGTGAACTGGCGGCATTCGCCCAGTTCGCTTCTGACCTGGACGAAGCGACCCGTAAGCAACTTGAGCATGGTCAGCGCGTTACCGAGCTGATGAAGCAGAAGCAATACGCCCCAATGTCGATCGCTGACATGGCGTTGTCGCTGTATGCCGCTGAGCGTGGGTTCCTGACCGACGTTGAAATCGCCAAGGTCGGCAGCTTTGAACAAGCGCTGATTGCTTACTTCAACCGCGATCACGCCGAATTGATGGCGAAGATCAACGTGAAGGGTGACTTCAATGACGATATCGACGCTGGCATGAAAGCCGGTATCGAGAAGTTCAAGGCCACCCAAACCTGGTAAGCCGCAGCGGGAGCCGCAAGGCTCCCGCTTGCTAACCTGATAGGTGTTACATGGCAGGCGCAAAAGAGATTCGCAGTAAGATTGCGAGCATCAAAAGCACGCAAAAAATTACCAGCGCCATGGAAAAAGTGGCGGTCAGCAAAATGCGCAAGGCACAAATGCGCATGGCTGCTAGCCGTCCTTATGCGGAGCGTATCCGCCAGGTAATTGGGCATCTGGCCAACGCCAACCCGGAATACCGCCACCCGTTCATGATCGAGCGCGCCGTCAAGCGTGTGGGTTATGTGGTAGTGAGCAGTGACCGTGGTTTGTGCGGTGGTCTGAATACCAACCTGTTCAAGGCCCTGGTCAAGGACATGGCGGTAAACCGCGAAAACGGCGTCGAGATCGATCTGTGTGTTGTTGGTAGCAAGGGTGCGGCCTTTTTCCGCAACTTCGGCGGTAACGTCGTTGCAGCTATCAGCCACCTGGGTGAAGAGCCGTCGATCAATGATTTGATCGGCAGTGTGAAGGTGATGCTGGATGCGTACCTGGAAGGCCGGATTGACCGCCTGTCCGTGGTATCCAACAAGTTCATCAACACCATGACCCAGCAGCCAACCGTGGAGCAATTGATTCCACTGGTGGCGACCCCGGATCAGGAACTCAAGCACCACTGGGACTACCTCTACGAACCAGACGCCAAAGAGCTGCTTGACGGCTTGATGGTGCGCTACGTGGAGTCGCAGGTGTACCAGGCGGTGGTCGAGAACAACGCAGCTGAACAAGCGGCGCGGATGATCGCGATGAAAAACGCTACCGATAACGCCGGTGATCTGATCAGCGATTTGCAGCTGATCTACAACAAGGCGCGTCAGGCTGCGATCACCCAAGAGATCTCGGAAATCGTCGGCGGCGCTGCCGCGGTTTAACGGTTCAAATATTCAGAGGATCCAGCTATGAGTAGCGGACGTATCGTTCAAATCATCGGCGCCGTTATCGACGTGGAATTTCCACGCGACAGCGTACCGAGCATCTACAACGCGCTGAAAGTACAAGGCGCGGAAACTACCCTGGAAGTTCAGCAGCAGCTGGGCGACGGCGTAGTTCGTACCATTGCGATGGGTTCCACCGAAGGCTTGAAGCGCGGTCTGGACGTTGTCGACACTGGCGCTGCCATCTCCGTACCGGTCGGTAAAGCGACCCTGGGCCGGATCATGGACGTACTGGGCAACCCGATCGACGAAGCTGGCCCGATTGCCACCGAAGAGCGCTGGGGCATTCACCGCGCAGCACCTTCGTTCGCAGAACAAGCGGGCGGCAACGACCTGCTGGAAACCGGCATCAAGGTTATCGACCTGGTTTGCCCGTTCGCCAAAGGCGGTAAAGTCGGTCTGTTCGGTGGTGCCGGTGTAGGCAAGACCGTAAACATGATGGAACTGATCCGTAACATCGCCATCGAGCACAGCGGTTATTCCGTGTTCGCAGGTGTGGGTGAGCGTACTCGTGAGGGTAACGACTTCTACCACGAGATGAAGGACTCCAACGTTCTGGACAAAGTGGCACTGGTTTACGGCCAGATGAACGAGCCGCCGGGAAACCGTCTGCGCGTAGCCCTGACTGGCCTGACCATGGCCGAGAAGTTCCGTGACGAAGGTAACGACGTTCTGCTGTTCGTCGACAACATCTACCGTTACACCCTGGCCGGTACTGAAGTATCCGCACTGCTGGGCCGTATGCCTTCGGCAGTAGGTTACCAGCCGACCCTGGCTGAAGAGATGGGCGTTCTGCAAGAACGTATCACTTCGACCAAGGAAGGTTCGATCACCTCGATCCAAGCGGTATACGTACCTGCGGATGACTTGACCGACCCGTCGCCAGCCACCACCTTCGCCCACTTGGACGCCACCGTCGTTCTGTCCCGTGACATCGCTTCCCTGGGTATCTACCCAGCGGTCGATCCACTCGACTCGACTTCGCGCCAGCTGGACCCGAACGTGATCGGCCAGGAGCACTACGACACCGCTCGCGGCGTTCAGTACGTGCTGCAGCGTTACAAAGAACTGAAGGACATCATTGCGATCCTGGGTATGGACGAGCTGTCGGAAGCCGACAAGCAGTTGGTAAACCGTGCTCGTAAGATCCAGCGTTTCTTGTCGCAGCCGTTCTTCGTGGCTGAAGTCTTCACCGGTGCCTCGGGTAAATACGTTTCCCTGAAAGACACCATTGCTGGCTTCAAAGGCATCCTCAACGGTGACTACGACCACCTGCCAGAACAAGCGTTCTACATGGTCGGCGGCATCGAAGAAGCGATCGAGAAAGCCAAGAAACTGTAATCCTGGCGCCCGGAAACGGGCGCTCATCAGGTTGAGGCAATCAGATGGCTATGACAGTCCATTGCGATATCGTCAGCGCGGAAGGGGAAATTTTCTCCGGTCTGGTAGAAATGGTGATTGCACACGGCGAACTCGGTGACCTGGGTATTGCCATGGGCCACGCGCCGTTGATCACCAGCTTGAAGCCAGGTCCGATCACTCTGACCAAGCAAGGCGGGGAAAAGGAGGTGTTTTACATCTCCGGTGGTTTCCTCGAGGTTCAGCCGAACATGGTCAAGGTACTTGCCGACACCGTGCAACGTGCTGGCGACCTGGATGAAGCCTCCGCTCAGGAAGCCGTCAAGGCTGCCGAGAAGGCGCTGAACGAAAAAGGCGCAGACTTCGACTACAGCGCTGCTGCAGTCCGTCTGGCCGAGGCCGCAGCCCAGCTGCGTACTCTCCAGCAGATCCGCAAGAAGTAAGCGGCCACGCCGTTTTGCTTGATGCGTGATTGATTAAAAAGGGTAGCCTCGGCTACCCTTTTTCTTTTTTTGCAAAACACTTCTTTGGTCTGAACCCGGACCGCCCAAGATTGGTAGCCATTCATGTCTCTTGAAATCGTCATTCTCGCCGCAGGCCAGGGCACCCGCATGCGTTCAGCCCTGCCCAAGGTACTGCACCCGGTCGCGGGCAACTCCATGCTGGGTCATGTTATCCACAGCGCCCGGCAGTTGGACCCGCAACGTATTCATGTGGTGATCGGCCACGGTGCAGACCTGGTTCGCGAGCGTCTGGCCGCGGACGATCTGAATTTCGTATTGCAAGACAAGCAACTGGGCACCGGCCACGCGACCGCGCAGGCTGTGCCTTTCATCACCGCGGACACGGTATTGATCCTCTACGGCGATGTCCCGCTGATTGAAGTGGAAACCTTGCAACGCCTGCTCAAGCACGTGGTGCCTGGCCAGATGGGCCTGCTGACCGTTGAGCTGGATGACCCTACAGGATACGGCCGTATCGTGCGCAACGCCGACGGCAAGGTGGCTGCCATCGTTGAACACAAAGACGCCAGCGAAGCCCAGCGCGCGATTACTGAAGGCAACACCGGTATTCTCGCGGTGCCTGCCAACAAGCTCGCCGACTGGATGAGCCGCCTGTCCAACAACAATGCCCAGGGCGAGTATTACCTCACCGACGTCATCGAGATGGCCGTCAGCGATGGCCTGCTGGTCGCCACCGAGCAGCCCCACCATCCGATGGAAGTGCAGGGCGCCAACGACCGCAAGCAACTGGCAGAGCTGGAGCGTCACTATCAACTGCGCGAAGGCCTGCGCCTCATGGCCCAGGGTGTGACCCTGCGAGACCCGGCGCGTTTCGATGTACGTGGCGAAGTGACGGTGGGCCGCGACATCCTGATTGATATCAACGTGATCCTCGAAGGCCGCGTGATCATTGAAGACGGTGTCGTCATCGGCCCGAACTGCGTGATCAAGGACAGCACCTTGCGCAAAGGCGTGGTGGTCAAGGCTAACAGCCATATCGACGGTGCCGTGATGGGCGAGGGCAGTGATGCCGGGCCGTTTGCGCGCTTGCGTCCGGGGAGCGAGCTGGGGGCCAAGGCCCATGTGGGTAACTTTGTCGAACTGAAAAACGCTCACCTGGGCGAAGGCGCCAAAGTCGGCCACCTGACTTACCTGGGCGATGCCGTCATCGGCGCCCGCACCAACATCGGTGCCGGCACCATCACCTGCAACTATGACGGTGCCAACAAGTACCAGACCACTATTGGTGAAGACGTGTTCATCGGCTCCAATAACTCCCTGGTTGCTCCTGTGACCATCGGCGACGGTTCCAACACCGCCGCGGGCTCAACCATCAACCAGGATGTGGATAAGTCCCAACTGGCTGTTGCCCGCGCTCGCCAACGCAACATCGACGGCTGGAAACGCCCGGTCAAAATCAAGAAGACCTGAGTTATCCACAATTCGATAGATTGGGGCGCACTCCTGTGGGAGCTGGCTTGCCTGCGATAGCGGTCTGACATTCAGCATGGATGTCGCCTGACAAACCGCTATCGCAGGCAAGCCAGCTCCCACAATTGATTTGTGGTGACTTAAAAATATTGCATGCCCCGCTTGACGATCTTTCGCCAATAGGTTTTGATTGCCTTCGTTATCTTTCGAAACGAAACTTATCACTACCATGTCGAAACGAAACACCCCCCAACGACGCCACAATATCCTGACCTTGCTCAACGAACAGGGCGAAGTCAGCGTGGACGAATTGGCCAAACATTTCGAAACGTCGGAAGTGACCATCCGCAAGGACCTTGCCGCCCTCGAAAGTAACGGCCTGCTCCTGCGTCGCTACGGTGGCGCAATCACCATGCCCCAAGAGCTGGTGGGTGACGCCGCCCAGCCCATCTCGGCCTACAAGCGCGCCATTGCCCGTGCGGCGGTGAAGCGTTTGCGTGAGCATGCGCGCATCATCATCGACAGCGGCAGCACCACCGCCGCGATGATTCCCGAACTGGGGCATCAGCCGGGCCTGGTGGTGATGACCAACTCCCTGAACGTAGCCCGCGCCTTGAGCGAACTGGAACATGAACCGGTGCTGTTGATGACCGGCGGCACCTGGGACCCGCATTCGGATTCGTTCCAGGGCCAGGTCGCCGAGCAGGTGCTGCGTTCCTACGACTTTGACCAGCTGTTCATCGGTGCCGATGGCATCGACCTGCAGCGCGGCACTACCACCTTCAACGAGCTGCTGGGCTTGAGCCGTGTGATGGCCGAGGTCGCCCGTGAAGTGGTGGTGATGGTCGAATCCGACAAGATCGGCCGCAAGATTCCCAACCTGGAACTGCCCTGGAGCAGCGTCCATACCCTTATTACCGATGATCGCCTGCCGCTCGAGGCCCGCGACCAGATCCAAGCCCGCGGCATTACGCTGATATGCGCGGCAATCATCTAGGAGAAGCACCATGTGTGGAATTGTTGGCGCAGTCGCCGAACGTAACGTTACTGCCATCCTGATCGAAGGCCTCAAGCGCCTCGAATACCGCGGCTACGACAGCGCCGGTGTCGCCGTCTTCACTAACGCTGGCAAGCTGGAGCGCATGCGCCGCCCGGGCAAGGTCAGCGAGTTGGACCAGGCCCTGGCCGGTGAACCGCTGGTAGGTCGCTTAGGGATCGCCCACACCCGTTGGGCCACTCACGGCGCCCCGTGCGAGCGTAACGCTCACCCGCACTTCTCCGGCGACCTGGCGGTGGTGCACAACGGCATCATTGAAAACCACGAAGTGCTGCGCGAACAGCTCAAGGGCCTGGGCTACGTCTTCACCTCGGACACCGACACCGAAGTGATCGCCCACCTGCTCAACCACAAGCTCAAGGACCACAGCGACCTGACCACCGCCCTCAAGGCCACGGTCAAAGAGCTGCACGGTGCCTACGGCTTGGCCGTGATCAGCGCCAGCCAGCCTGACCGCGTCGTGGCAGCCCGCAGCGGCAGCCCGCTGGTGATCGGCCTGGGCCTGGGTGAGAACTTCCTCGCCTCCGATCAACTGGCCCTGCGCCAGGTGACCGACCGCTTCATGTACCTGGAAGAAGGCGACATTGCCGACATCCGCCGTGAAAGCGTGCAGATCTGGGATGTGAACGGTCAGTCCGTCGAGCGCGAAGCCGTGCAATACCGCGATGGCGCCGAAGCCGCTGATAAAGGCGAGTTCCGCCACTTTATGCTCAAGGAAATCCACGAGCAGCCGTCCGTGGTACAGCGCACCCTGGAAGGTCGCCTGAGCCAGAACCAGGTGTTGGTGAACGCGTTCGGCCCGCAAGCCGCCGAACTGTTCGCCAAAGTGCGCAACGTGCAGATCGTCGCCTGTGGCACCAGCTACCACGCCGGTATGGTGGCGCGTTACTGGTTGGAAGAACTGGCCGGCATCCCGTGCCAAGTCGAAGTCGCCAGCGAGTTCCGCTACCGCAAGGTGGTGGTGCAGCCCGACACCCTGTTCGTGACCATTTCCCAGTCTGGTGAAACCGCCGACACCCTGGCCGCCCTGCGCAATGCCAAGGAACTGGGCTTCCTCGGCAGCCTGGCCATCTGCAACGTCAGCATCAGTTCCCTGGTGCGTGAATCCGACCTGACCCTGCTGACCCAGGCCGGTCGCGAAATCGGCGTAGCTTCCACCAAAGCCTTCACTACCCAACTGGTGGGCCTCTTGCTGCTGACCCTGTCCCTGGGCCAAGTGCGCGGCACCCTCGCTGAAGGTGTCGAAGCCACCCTGGTGGAAGAACTGCGCCGCCTGCCGACCCGCCTGGGCGAAGCCTTGGCCATGGACAGCACCGTGGAAAAAGTCGCCGAACTGTTCGCCGACAAGAACCACACCCTGTTCCTCGGCCGTGGCGCGCAGTACCCGGTGGCGATGGAAGGCTCGCTGAAACTCAAGGAAATCTCGTACATCCACGCCGAAGCCTACCCGGCCGGCGAGCTGAAGCACGGCCCATTGGCCCTGGTGGATGACGACATGCCAGTGGTCACCGTGGCGCCGAACAACGAACTGCTGGAGAAGCTCAAATCCAACCTGCAGGAAGTACGCGCCCGTGGCGGCCAACTGATCGTCTTCGCTGATGAAAAGGCCGGCATGACCAACGGTGAAGGCACCCACGTCATCAACATGCCGCATATCCACGACACCCTGTCGCCAATCCTTTACACCATTCCGCTGCAATTGCTGTCGTACTACGTCGCCGTGCTCAAGGGCACCGACGTGGACCAGCCGCGTAACCTGGCGAAGTCGGTGACGGTGGAGTAAGACTTACTGACGTACCCAAAAGGGGCTGTTTTCAACAGCCCCTTTTTTCGTTTTGGATTCGCTCAATTCAAGGATGCGTATTGATGCAAAACCTTTCTGCTTCTGTCCAAACACGTTTGCACGATCGTCGGTTCGTGGTCGCGAATAACGCCCAAGGGTTGTCCGGTACCGGCACCGTGTTTCATTACCAGGTCGAAGATGGCGTGATTTCCAGCACTTACCAGGGTGGTCGAATTCGCCTGGGAACGCAGGTCGGACGGGTGACCGGTGCAGAGACCATCGAGCTGCTTTATCAGTGCGTGACCCTGGAAGGTGAACTGCTCGCGGGGTGGTCACGTGGCACGGTCGGCGTGGATCACGCCGGGCTCACAACGCTGAGTTTCGTTTGGGGCTGGCTGTCAGGTGCGACAGGCGGCGGCGAGTCCACCTATGTCGAGATCACTGCCTAGAGGTATTGAAAGCACCAAAAAGCCTACAGGTAAGCGCAAATCCCCTGTGGGAGCGGGCTTGCCCGCGAAGGCGGCGTGTCAGTCACTGAATCTGTTACTGCACCACCGCTTTCGCAGGCAAGCCAGCTCCCACATTTTGATCTCCATCGGGTTTGAGAAAGGGATGGCTCAGGTCCACCAGTAGCGTACAAGATGGAAAAAGATCGGCGCCGCAAAGCACACCGAATCCAGCCGATCCAGCATCCCGCCGTGCCCTTCGATCATATGTCCCCAATCCTTCACCCCGCGATCACGCTTGATCGCCGACATCACAATCCCTCCCGCAAACCCCAGCAAGTTGATCAGCAGCGCGATCAGAAACGACTGCCAGGGATTGAACGGTGTGGTCCACCACAACGCCGCGCCGATCAGGGAGGACAGCAGAATCCCGCCCACAAACCCTTCCACCGTTTTCGACGGTGACAGGTTGGGCGCGATTTTGTGTTTGCCGAACAGCTTGCCGCATACGTACTGCAGCACGTCCGACAGTTGCACCACGATCACCAGGTAGGCGATCAGCAGCAGGTTACGACCTTCGTAGCCCGGTATGTCCAAGGTCAGCAGCGCCGGGACGAAGGACACGCAGAACACAGCGATCATCAATCCCCACTGCACTTTCGACGCACGCTCCAGGAAGTGCGTACTGTCGCCGCCCAGGGAGGCGAGGATCGGCAGCAGCAGGAACACGTACACCGGGATGAAGATCGAGAACAGCCCATACCAGTCGGCGTAGATCAGCAGGTATTGCAGCGGCAGGGCCAGGTAGAACGCGGCCACCAGGGCCGGGTAGTCGCTGCGCCGGGTCGGGGTGAGCGTAAGAAATTCGCGCAGGGCGTAGAACGACACCGCGTAGAACAACAGGATCACTGCGCCAGTGCCCAGCCAGAAGGCGATGCCGATGACTACCACCATTACCCACCAGGCGTTGATGCGGGCGTTGAGGTTATCGATCACGGCATTCGGGCTGCCACGGGTGCGCAGCTTGAGGATCAGGCCGATCAGCGAGGCGATGACCAGGATCGCGCCGATGCCGCCAAATAACATCAGGGTTTGGCTATCCATCTCAGGAATGCTCCGGGGCAAGGGCGAGCAGGGCGTCGCGGCTGCGGGCAAGGAAGGCGGCTTTGTCTTCGCCTTCTTCCAGTTGCAGGGGGGCACCGAAGCTGGTGGTGCATAACAACGGTAGCGGTAATACGCGACCCTTGGGCATGACCCGGTTCAGGTTGGCTATCCACACGGGGACCAGCTCGGCCTGTGGGTAACTCTTTGCCAAGTGATACAAGCCGCTTTTGAACGGCAGCAAGCCATCCTCCAGATTGCGCGTGCCTTCGGGGAAAATGATCAGCGAGTCGCCGCCCTCCAACGCCGCAAGCATGGGCTGCAACGGGTTATCCACAGGGTCCTTGCGCTCACGGTCGATCAGCACGCCATTGAACACTCGATTGATGATGTAGCGGCGCAGCACACTCTTGTTCCAGTAATCACTGCCGGCCACCGGGCGCGTGAATTTGCGCAGGTTCTGCGGCAGCGATGCCCATACCAGCACGAAGTCACCGTGGCTGCTGTGGTTGGCAAAATAGATGCGCTGCACCGGCACCGGCGCGCACCCCAGCCACAGGCTGCGGGCGCCGGTGACGGTGCGGGCCATGGAAGTAATCAGCGTGGCGACCACGGGTTCGAACATGGGAATTCCTTATCCGGCGAAAGGTAGCCAAGGGCTGGCGAGGATGATGCCCAGGGTCAGCAGCGCTTGCGCGCCCAGCAGCCAGGCTTGTTTACGCAACAGTTTGAGGGCGCCACGGCGGCGTTCAGTCCACGGCCGACCGGCTCGTTTGGGCGATTGCAGGCCAAGGGTTTGCAGGGCCTGGTCGAGCTCTGGCGTGCGCGTGGTGTCATGAGCCAGCAGGGCGAACAGGTCGGCGTCGAAGGCCACTCGCAGTGCCCAGTATTTTTGCAACAGGCCCAGCACAATCATCCACAGGGCCAACAGCAAGCAAATGGTGGAAATACTGGCCAGCAACAATTGGGCGAGGCCAAACAGCACGCCGAGCAGCGTCAGCCCTGTGGATAACTGATCCAGTGATCGGCCCCGGCGCAACAGGCTGGCGACCACCTGAAGTTCCATATCAGCAGGCATTTGGCAAACCCTCCAACGCTTGACGGTGTGCGGGGTGCAGGACCACATCGGCCCGCGCTGTACGAATAATAGCCAGCGCTTGCTCAACCGTGGCGGCGCGCCCCGTGTTCAGCAGCCAGGCGGCGACGGCGGTGGCGCTGCGTGAGTAACCGAGGGCACAACACACCAACAGCGGGCCGCTCGCTCGCAGGCGTTCAATGGCGCGGGCGGCATTCAGGCATTCGTCGGGGGTTGGGGCGATCAGGTCCAGCACGGGCAGGCAGGCATAAGCACGGTCTTGTGGATTAATCGGCAGTTCGGCGCATAAATCGACGATGCTCGCGAATGAACGCTGTTCGCCGGTTGTAGGAATACGCCCAAGCCAGACGTTATCCACAATCAGGTCCGGCTGTGGATGTTTGCGTGTCCACAGCCGCGAATTGATCCACGCACACGCCAAATAAGGCGCATACAACCAGCGGGCGGCAGGCGTAAGGCGGCCATCCGCACGTTTTTGAAAGCCCGACACGCCGATAAAAAGATAGTTGGCCGCGATCAAACTCAGGGAAACCGCTGGCCACAGCAGCCACAGCCAGCCGCCGCGGAGTACCCAGGCAAGCGCCAGCAGTAATAGCGCGCCCAGCCCATAGCGCACAGCCAGGCGCCAACGTTGGGTATCTCGTGTGAACCGCGCACTTAACAATGGGCTTGGGTGTTCTACTGGCCATAACCACACGCACAACCACCCCGCGAGGGCGCCTGTGGGTAAGTCGATAAAGTGATGTTGATAAGTGGTCAGCACCGAAACGCCGATCAGCGCGAACCAGCCATGCACTACCCAGCGCCACACTCCTTGAGTGTGCCGCTGGTACATCACCCACAAGATCACCAGCAGGGCGATATGCAGCGAAGGCGCCTGGTTGAAGGGCTTGTCAAAACCGGCCAGCACCGCGAACAACCAACCGAACACACCGTCCAGTTCCGGCCGCTCAAACGTGAAGCGCAGTGGCCAGATCAGAAAGCAACTCACGGCTATCACCTGCGCACTCAGCAGGCGCAGCGCATGCTGCTTGAGCTCATGACGCGTGTTGGGTAGCAGCAACGAGAAGCCGTAAAGCAGGTCGATGGACCAATAGGGCACGATGGTCCAGGCCCAGAATGGCATGCGTGTTTCCCAGCCGAACACCAGCGTGCCGACGTCGCTGCGCTGGCTGGTGACCCAGGTGGCAAAGCCGTAGGTGCTGAAAAACAGCGGTGCCAACAGCAGCAGCCAGAGCACCGCAGGTTTCAATAAACCGGGTTCGCGCATGTTCAGATCTTCTGTGCCAGGGACACCGTGAAAATGCCCCACTCATCCACGCGCTGGGTGACCTTGCGAAAGCCCGCAGCCTCGACCAACTGATCCATTTCTGCCTGGCTGCGTCGGCGCATCACCCAGGCCTGGCCCTGGCGGTGGCTGGTGAGCGCGCGGGCAATCAGCTCCAACTGCGGGTGCCACGGTTGGCCGGTGTAGATCAGGTAACCACCTGGCTCCACGGCTTCGGCCAGGCCCGCCAGTGAACCGCCGACCATGGCGTTATCGGCGAACAATTCGTACAGGCCGGATACCACGGCCAGCGTCGGCTTAGGGTCCAGGGCCGCCAGGTCAGCGCGGTCGAACGCATCGCCTTTGACGAACTGGGCGATGTCCCCCAAACCCTTTTCGCGAATCAGCGCGCCACCGTCGCGCACGTTGATATCGCTGTAGTCGCGCAGCAGGATCGATTCCGGCAGCGGCGATACGCCTTGCAAGGCTTCCAGGATGTAGCGGCCGTGGCCGGCGGCGATATCGACAATGCGTACTTGCCGATCATCCTCACGCAGCTTGGCCATCGCTAGGCGCAGCAGCTCTTCGACGTTCAGCTTGCGCTGGCGAATACCGCGCCAGCCGATGGAGTTGAGGTAGTTGGTATCAATCATGCGCCCCAGCGCGCCTTTGCCGGTGGGCGTGTTGCGATACACGTAGTCCAGGGTGCTGCCGGAGTCGAAACCGGTATCGAAGCCCAGCTTCACCCCGTCCGAAAAGGTTTTACCCAGGCCCATGCTGGCGCGGGTCATGCGCCAGTACAGGTCGCGCAGGGAATTGCGCGGCAGCGGCGCGGCCAGGGATTCGGATTCGGCGCAGGTGGCGCCCAGTTTGTCGGCGTCCAGCAGGCTGGCGCGGTCCAGCGGGTGGGTAAAGTTCTGCAGAATAAAGCGTTTGGCGCTGTTCACGGCCACAGCGCGATCACGTTCGCCGA
This sequence comes from Pseudomonas sp. L13, assembly GCF_009935965.1. Taxonomy (NCBI): domain Bacteria; kingdom Pseudomonadati; phylum Pseudomonadota; class Gammaproteobacteria; order Pseudomonadales; family Pseudomonadaceae; genus Pseudomonas; species Pseudomonas sp. L13. The sequence goes on along the minus strand of NZ_QODJ01000001.1, from coordinate 219,688 downwards.
GGGTGTCGTGGAAAAAACCGGGGAGGATATGCAGCTCTTTTTTCAGGCTGCCGAGGCGGTCGAAAAACTGCTGCTGGGGTTTACGGTGCACCACAAAGTCGGAGCCGGAGATAAGCAGTTGGGTCGGCACCTGGATCGCCTGGGCGTCGGCGACAACCCGGTCGGCCGCTTCGTACAGACCCAGCAGCACATTCACCGAAATGGCCTTGGTGATCAGTGGATCGTTGTCGTAGGACGCCACGCGTTCCGGGTCATGGCTGAGGAACTTGGCCTTGACGTAACTGTTGACGAAAAAGTTGCCACGAAACTTGCGCATCAGTGCCAGACCGGGGCGGGCGAAGGGCACGTACAGCTTGACCTTGAAGGCTGGCGAGGCGAGCACCAGAGCGCGGATTTTCGGTGCGTAGTCGTGAACCCAGGTGGCGGCGATTACCGCACCGACGCTTTGGGCGATGACGGCCAGGTTTTCCTCTTCGATGCCGTAGGTGGCATTGATGTGGTCACAGAACGTCTGCACGTCGCGCGCGCTGGTGGCAAAGCTGGGGCTGTCGCCGCGCTCGCCGGGAGATTGGCCGTGGCCACGGGCGTCCCAGGCGAAGAAATCGAATTCAGGCAGGCCCAGTTCATCCACCAGGTGGGCAATACGCCCTGAGTGCTCATGGCCGCGATGGAACAACAGGATCGCCTTGCGCGGCCCGGCGCCTGCCGTGGCCGGCCAGTGCCGGTAGAAAAGCTCGACGCCATCATGGGTACTGAAGGTGTGCTGTTGCTGTTCGCGCATCGCAAAATCCTTATGCAGAAGGGAGAGATTGTTGTTCTTTGAGGCCCTGACGCACCCGGTTGACCAAGGTATAGGCGAGCAGGGCGGCGACCAACCACATCACCGCCTCAACCCAACCGGCGCCGAGCCAGCCCAGCGCCACACCAGTGGCCAGCACCCCGAGCACGAACGCCCGATCACTCTTGCCCATGGGCCCGTCATAACGGCGCGACGCGCCCACCATCGGCCCCAGCACCCCGGCGTACTCGCTGAATACCGCCAGCAGCGCCACCAGCAGCACCGGCGCCAAGCTCACCTCGGGGATCAATGCAAAGGGCAGGATCAGCGCGCTGTCGGCGATCACGTCGCACAGTTCATTGAGATAAGCACCGAGGCGCGACTGCTGGTCGAATTCCCGGGCGAGCATGCCGTCAATGGCATTGAGGGCCATGCGCACAATCATCCACAGCGGGATCAGCGCAAACAGCCAGAGGTGTTGGGCAAAGCCCGCGATCAACAGCCCCACCAGCAGGGAAACAACCCCGGCCAGCACGGTGATCTGGTTGGCGGTGGTGCCGTTGTCATAGAGGCGCTGCACGAGAGGGCGCAGCAGGTTCTGAAAACGCGGTTTGAGTTGGTAGATGGAAATCATGGGGGGTGGCGCTTCCTTGTCCGTGAACCCGCGAAAAACTGTTTCGGAGTGTGCCGACTAATCGCAGCCGACACCAGTGATGGCTCGTGTTTATAGGGGGTTAAGGGTCAATGTAGGAGCGAGCTTGCTCGCGAAAAGCTCACAGGCGCCGCGTTTATTCTGGAAGCCCGCGTTATCGTTGACGTTTTTCGCGAGCAAGCTCGCTCCTACCGGGGTTTCGAACAAAAATTTCACGCTTCGTGTTATATCGTAACGAATTGTGTACAAGTGGGCATTGAGCAGATGCAAGTGGATCTAGAGGCTGACGGGGCTTCGGTTGAGGGCCTCGCGCGTTTTCAGCAGGGGCTGTTCCACGCCCGTCGATTGCGCCAGGCCGGTATCGGCCTGACAACCCTGGCCATCAGCGGTTGGATACTGGCGCTGTTCGTAGCGTTGTTTGCACCCCTTTCGATCTGGCCGCTGGTATTGATCAACTGCGCGTCGGCCTTGCTGCTATTGGTGGCCGGGTTGCAGTCAGCCTGGTGGGTGGCCGATTGGCGCGCCCAGGCGCTGGAGGTACCGAGCGGCGAATTGATCGAACAACCCATGGAGCCCGCCCCCTGGCACAAGGGCCTGATCAACCGTTTCGGCAACGGCCTGCTGGCGCAGGTTGGTGCGCCGGTACTGTGGTTGGCCGGGTGGTCGTTGTTGGCGTTGATCAGCGTTATCCAGTTCTGGAACCTGGCCTTGCCTGCTGCGGCCATCGGCCAATCCGCCAGTATCGGTGCGGCGCTGGCATTGGCGCTGGCTTTTGGTTTGCTGGTGTTCGAGCGTCGCCTGGCCCAGGAAACCGCTGCCCAATGGCCGGAAGCCTCACAGCTGGCGCAGTTGAGCCGGATGGCAATTATCTGCCTGGTGCTCAGCGCGATCTGCCTGCTGTTTGCCAGTGCAGAGTCGGTCTGGCCGTTGCGCCTGGCCACTCTCATCGGGCTGTTGCCGGCGTTGGTGGCGTTGGAGTTCCTGCTCAGGAGCGTGCTCTCGCTGTTCAGCCCGCGCCAGCCGCGCCTCGAACCGCGCCTGATGGCGCAGAGTTTTATCGCCGGCCTGCTGCGTTGGCCGCCTCAGCCCTTGTTGGCGTTGCAGCATGAACTGCACAACCGTTTTGGCATCGACCTGCGTCAGATCTGGGCCTTCACTTACATGCGCCGAGCGTTTTTCCCGGTGCTGCTGGTGGTGCTGGCGGTAGGTTGGGCGCTGACCGGTGTGCATGAAGTGCCCCTGCAAGGCCGCGGGATTTATGAGCGCTTTGGTAAACCCGTCGAGGTGTTCGGCCCCGGCCTGCATGCGGGTTTGCCCTGGCCGTTGGGCCGCGTACTCAACGTAGAAAACGGCGTGGTGCATGAGCTGGCGACCAGCGTCAGTGACGCTGCCACACCGCAGTTGGCCGCCGCCGAAGGCCCGGCGCCGTTGATCGCCAACCGCCTGTGGGACGCCAGCCATGTGAATGACAAATCCCAGGTTATTGCCAGCAGCAGCGGCGACAAGCAAGGCTTTCAGATCGTCAATATGGACGTGCGCTTTGTCTACCGGATCGGCCTCACTGATCAGGCTGCGCTTGCCGCTACCTACAACAGCGCGGATATCCCGACCCTGATCCGCAGCACCGCCAGCCGCATCCTGGTGCACGATTTTGCCTCGCGCACCCTGGATGAATTACTCGGGGAAGAGCGCACCAGCCTCGCCGACGAGATTGGTCGCAGTGTGCAAGCCGACCTGCAAACCCTCGACAGCGGCGTGGAAATCCTCGCCACAGTGGTCGAGGCGATCCATCCGCCGGCCGGTGCCGCTAACGCTTACCACGGTGTGCAAGCCGCGCAGATCGGCGCCCAGGCGCTGATCGCCCGTGAACGCGGTGCGGCCAGCGAGCAGACCAACCAGGCGCTGCTTCAAGCCAGCAATGCCCGCGATCAGGCCCAGGCCAGTGCTCGCGAAGTGAACGCGGGCGCCCAGGCGGCGAACCTGCGCTTTGCCGCCGAACAAAAAGCCTACGCCGCTGCGGGCCAAGCCTTCGTGCTGGAACAGTACCTGGGCCAACTGAGCCAGGGCCTGGCCCAGGCCAAGCTGCTTATTCTGGATCATCGCTTGGGCGCCGACAGCGCGCCGACGATCGATCTGCGTTCTTTTACCTTGCCCGCCGACCCGTCGGTGCTGCGCAAAGCCGTTCAATAAGGAGTTCGTCTGTTGAGCGCTCATTCCCACGATCATGATCACGGTCATCACCACCATCACGGCCACCACCATCACCATCACGGCGATGAGCAGGCGGCCGGGCCTTTTCCCTGGCGGCGTATGGCGTGGGCGGTGTTGCTGGTGCTGTTTGCCGTGGCAGCGGCGAGCCTGGTGCAAGTGCGTTCCGGCGAGGCCACGGTGATTACCCGCTTCGGCAACCCCGCGCGCGTGCTGCTGGAGCCGGGCCTGGGCTGGCGCTGGCCGGCACCGTTCGAAGCGGCGATTCCGGTGGACCTGCGCCTGCGCACCACGTCCAGCGGCTTGCAGGATGTGGGCACCCGCGATGGCCTGCGGATTATCGTGCAGGCCTACGTGGCGTGGCAGGTGCAGGGCGATGCCGACAACGTGCAGCGCTTTATGCGTGCGGTGCAGAACCAGCCCGATGAGGCGGCGCGGCAGATTCGCACCTTTGTCGGCTCGGCGCTGGAAACCACGGCAGCCAGCTTCGACCTGTCCAGCTTGATCAATACCGACGCCAGCCAAGTGCGCATCGCCGATTTTGAAGCGCAGTTGCGTCAACAGATTGATCAACAATTGCTCACCACCTACGGTGTGCGCGTGGCGCAGGTCGGCATCGAACGCCTGACGTTGCCATCGGTGACCCTCACCGCCACGGTTGACCGCATGCGCGCCGAGCGTGAAACCATCGCCACCGAACGCACCGCCGTGGGCAAGCGCGAAGCGGCGCAGATCCGCTCCGCTGCCGAGCGGGATGCGCGCATCATGCAGGCCGATGCCACTGTGAAAGCCGCCGACATCGAAGCGCAGTCGCGGGTTGAAGCCGCGCAGATTTATGGTCGCGCCTACGCTGGCAATCCGCAGCTGTACAACCTGCTGCGCTCGCTGGATACCTTGGGCACGGTGGTCACGCCAGGGACCAAGATCATCCTGCGCACCGACGCCGCGCCGTTTCGCGCTTTGGTGGACGGGCCGAAGGACCTTCAGCCATGAGCGAGCCCGAAAGCCCGGACAGCCCTTGGATCCAGGCCGGGCGTCTGACGTTCCTGGCACTCTACGCGGTCACCGTGTTGGCAGCGTTGGCCTGGGCCTTTTCCAATGTGCGCCAGATCGACCCGCAGAATCGCGCCGTGGTCCTGCATTTCGGCGCCCTTGATCGCATTCAGAATGCCGGGCTGTTGCTGGCCTGGCCGCAACCCTTTGAGCAAGTCGTCCTGCTGCCAGCGGCCGACCGAGTGATCGAACGGCGGGTGGAAAACCTGCTGCGTTCCGATGCGGCGTTGCAGGCCGATCGTGTGGCCAGTTTCGCCACGCCCTTGAGCGATGCCCTGGCCGGTTCCGGCTACCTGCTGACCGGCGATGCCGGGGTGGTGCAACTGGACGTGCGGGTGTTCTACAAGGTGACCGAGCCCTACGCCTTTGTGTTGCAGGGCGACCACGTGCTGCCGGCCCTGGATCGGCTGGTGACACGCAGCGCAGTGGCTCTTACCGCTGCGCGGGATCTGGACACCATCCTGGTAGCGCGCCCGGAACTGATCGGCAGCGACAATGGCGCCGCCGAACGCCGTGAGCGGCTGCGCGACGACCTGGTGCAAGGCATCAACAAACGCCTGGCGGAGTTGGCGGCCAGCGGCTTGGGGCTGGGTATCGAGGCCACCCGCGTCGATGTGCAATCGAGCCTGCCAGGCCCTGCGGTGAATGCGTTCAACGCCGTACTGACCGCCAGCCAGCAGGCCGATAAAGCCGTGGCCAACGCCCGCACTGAAGCGGAAAAACTCACCCAGACCGCCAATCAGGAGGCTGACCGCCAAGTGCAAGTCGCCCATGCCCAGGCCAGTGAACGCTTGGCCAATGCCCAGGCGCAGACCGCCACGGTTGCCAGCCTGGCCCAGGTCAAAGACCCTGGTTTGCTGTTGCGCCTGTACCGCGAACGCCTGCCGAAGATTCTCGGCCAGGCCGGCTCGGTGACCACCGTCGATCCCAAAGACGACTCCCGCTTGATCATCCAGGGAGCCGAACAATGAGCGCACCCATGCTGACCTCCGCCGAACAGCGCAGCGCTGCCCGGCAATTGACCTTGGCCATGCTCGCCCTGGGCTTGCTCGTGCTGGGCCTGGTGTGGCGCTGGCTCGCGCCGAACCAGAGCGGCGTCAGCCAGTTGCTGCTGGGCGTGGCTTCGCTGTTGGTGGCGGTGCCGGTGATGCGTTCGGCCTGGTACAGCCTGCGCTTTCCGAGCCTGCACGGCATCACCGACCAGTTGATCGCCCTGGCGATGCTCGGCGCCTGGGCCACCGGTGATCTGCTCACCGCCGCGTTGCTGCCGATCATCATGATCTTTGGCCATGTGCTGGAAGAGCGCAGCGTGATTGGCTCCCAGGAAGCGATCCATGCCCTGGGCAAACTCACCCGCAGCCACGCACGCCTGGTGCAGGCAGACGGCAGCATCACCGAAGTGGATAACGGTACCTTGAATACCGGCGATATCGTCGAAGTGCGCGCCGGGGACCGCGTGCCGGCCGATGGCGTGGTGTTGTCCGGCCAGGCGAGCCTGGACACGGCGCCGATCACCGGCGAGTCGGTGCCGTTGGAAGCCAGCGTGGGCGTGCAGGTGTTTGGTGGGGCGATCAACCTCGATGGCCTGCTGCGCCTTGAGGTCACGCGCACCGGTAACGAATCGACGTTGGGCAAAGTCATTGCGCTGATGCAGAACGCCGAGCGGTCCAAGCCGCCGATCACCCGGCTGCTGGAGCGCTATGCCGGCAGTTACATGGTGCTGGTGTTGCTGCTGGCGGCCGTCACCTGGTTTGTCACCAATGACGCTCAGGCGATGCTCGCGGTGCTGGTAGCGGCGTGCCCCTGTGCCTTGGTGCTGTCGGCGCCGGCCACGGCGATTGCCGGGATCGCCGTGGCGGCGCGCCATGGCATCCTGATTCGCAGCTCGGCGTTTCTCGAAGAGCTGGCCGACCTGACTTCACTGGTGGTCGACAAGACCGGCACCCTGACCTTTGGCACCCTGCGTCTGCAGTCCATCGAGACCCGCGCGCCGGATCGCCAGGTGCTGCTGAACCTGGCGGCCAGCCTCGGTTCGGCAAGCAGTCACCCGGTCAGCCGAGCGTTGGCGGGGTTGGCGAGCCAGGAGCAGATGCTGGTGCTTAGCGACATCCGCGAGCGTCAGGGCCTGGGCGTGGTCGCCCAGACCGAGCAGGGCGAAGCGGCGCTGGGACGGCCGGAGTTGTTTGAACAGTTGGGCATCGTCACTACCGGCGTGCCCACCCATGATGGCCCGATAGCAGGGCTGGCGTTGAACGGCGAGTTCCTCGCCTGGCTGCTGTTGGCCGACAGCGTCAAACCCGAGGCGCGCCAGGCCCTGCAAGAGCTGCGTGACTTGGGCCTGGGCCGCCAACTGCTGCTGACCGGCGACCGCCAAAGCGTGGCCGACAGCTTGGCGTTGGACGTGGGCATCAGTGATGTCGAAGCCCAAGCGCTGCCGGAAGACAAGCTCAACCGCGTGCTGGGGGAAATCAGCAGTGGCTTCAGGCCAATGGTGGTGGGCGATGGCATCAACGACTCCTTGGCGCTCAAGGCCGGCGTGGTCGGTGTGGCCATGGGCGCGGGCGGTGCGGACATCGCTCTAGCCTCGGCGGATGTGGTGCTGATCGGCAGCGACTTACGCCGCCTGGGCACCTGCGTGCGCTTGAGTCGCCAGTGCCGGCAGACGTTGCAGGTCAATGTGATCATTGGCTTGGGCTGGACACTGGCCATTGTGGTGTTCGCCGCATTTGGCTGGTTGGGGGCGGCGGGTGCGATGATCGCGGCGGTGCTGCACAACCTCAGTACCCTGCTGGTATTGGGTAATGCCGGGCGTTTGCTGCGCTTCCAGGAGCCGCTGTTGAAGCTCGACGAATAATTTCAGAAATATTTGCTCACGGCTGTAACGCCAACAGGGGGCCTCACTCTAGTGCTATGTCGAGACTGAACAATCCGTTCAGACCGGCTCCACTACTGATCATGAGGAATACAACAATGAGCATTAAATCCGCTGCTGCTGGTGCCGCCCTCGCAATGGCCGCTGCTTCTCTGTTCGCGGGTGTAGCCACTCAGGTACAAGCCGCAGACGCCACCGTGCACTGCTACGGCGTAACCTCCTGCAAAGGCATGAACGACTGCAAAACCAAGGACCACACGTGCAAGGGCCAGGGCGAGTGCAAAGGGATGGGCTTCAAGGCCATGACCAAGTCGGCCTGCGACGCCGCTGGCGGTAAAGTCGGCGAGTAACCGGCAAACAAGTGCAACCGCGGCGGCTGCCTGCTACCGCTGCGGACACTTTGCCCAGGAGTGAGTCATGTCCGCGTCCCTTCCAAGTCTGGGTTACGGCCTGGGTTTACGCAGTGAGTATTACCACCAGATCCTTGAACAGTCGCCGGCCGTGGATTGGTTCGAAGTGATCTCAGAAAATTACTTGGTGCAGGGCGGCAAGGCCTTGTACTACCTGGATGCGATAGCCGAGCGTTACCCCTTGGTGATGCACGGTGTGTCGTTGTCCATCGGCGGGCCGCATGCCCTCGATACCGATTACCTGAACCACATCAAACAGCTCGCAGAGCGCATTGCGCCGGCGTGGATTTCCGATCACCTGTGCTGGAGCCGCGGCAGCGCGCACCAGTTGCATGACTTGCTGCCCCTGCCTTACACCGAAGAAAGCCTCTACCACGTGGCCGGCCGCGTACGTCAGGTGCAGGACGTGTTGCAGCGCCCGCTGGTGCTGGAAAACGTCTCCAGCTATGTGCGTTCCAAGGCGGATGAGTTCACCGAGTGGGAGTTCCTCAACGCCTTGGCGCACCTGAGCGGCTGCCAGTTGCTGCTGGACGTCAACAACGTCTACGTCAGCGCACGTAACCATGGTTTTGATGCCTGGACCTTCATTCGCAACCTACCACCCGAAAGCATTCGCCAGCTGCATTTGGCGGGGCATATGGACTATGGCGATTATGTAGTCGATACCCATGACCATCCCGTGTGCGACCCGGTGTGGGCGCTGTACCAGCAAACCCTCGAACATCTGGGCCCAGTGTCGACCTTGCTGGAGCGCGATGACCATTTTCCGCCCTTCGAAGAGTTGCTCACCGAGTTGAACAAAGCCCGTGAATTGGGTGCCAGCGCCTTGGCCCGGAGAGCGTTATGCGCCTGATCGACTGGCAGTTGGCGTTTGAGCAGCACCTATTATCCGAAGCGCCTGTAGCCAACAGTGGCTTTGCCGCCACCTTGCTGGGTGGGCCGACATTGGATGTGGACACCGGCCTTGCGATTTACCACAACGCCTACCTGTCGCGCCTGCAGGAGGTGCTGCGCCATGACTTCGGTGCCATCTGGTATTGGCTGGGAGATGAGGAGTTTTGCTCACTGACCGAGGCCTACATCCGCCGTTATCCCTCGGCCCATTACAGCGTGCGCTGGTTGGGCGAGCGCTTTGGGATGTTTATCGTTGAGCATCTGATGGCTGCGCAAAGTGCGCCTCTGGCAGAGTTGGCACGCCTGGAGTGGGCGTTCACCTTGGCGTTTGACGCACCTTCGGGGGAGCCGCTGACGCTCAATGATATGGCGCACCTGGCGCCCCAGGACTGGCCCACCTTGCAGGTTGCGCTGGCGCCTTCGGTGCAGCAGCTGCTTTGCCGTTTCAACTCGGTGGCGATCTGGCGAGCCAGTAAGGATGAATCGGACTTCCCCGGCAGCCAGGCGCTGGACCCGGCACAAATCTGCCTGGTGTGGCGCCACGAGAACCGCTGCCACTACCGCAGCCTGGAAGCCGCTGAAGCCTGTGCACTGTCGGGCATGGTGACCACGGGTTGGAATTTTTCAGAACTGTGTACTGAGCTGGCGGTCACTTATTCAGAGGGGGCGTCGCTGCAAGCGGCCACTTGGCTGAAACAGTGGGTCCAGGAAGGTTTGCTCGAGCGCCGAGCGCCATAGAAGGGGGGCTATTCATTCGATAGCTTCCTACTTTGTTTGGCATGGTCTACCCTCACAGCAGACGTCTGAAACAAGGGGGGACTACTCATGCTCGCGCAACTTCCACCGGCCTTACAGAATCTTCAGCTACCGCTGCGTCTTCGACTCTGGGACGGCCATGAATTCAACTTGGGCCCCGAGCCCAGCGTTACCATCGTGGTCAAGGACCCCACGGTTGTCTCCAGGCTGACCCATCCAACGCTCGACTCGCTGGGCGAAGCCTTCGTCGAGGGCAAACTGGAGCTGGAAGGCTCCATCACCGAAGTGATCAGGGTATGTGACGAGTTGAGTCACGCTTTGGTCGATGACGACGAGGAGAGTCGTCCGGTGCGCTCGATTCACGACAAGGCCACCGACGCGGCGGCCATTTCCTACCATTACGACCTGTCCAACGAGTTCTACCAGCTATGGCTGGACCAGGACATGGCCTACTCCTGCGGTTATTTCGAAACCGGCAGCGAGTCGATCGACCAGGCCCAACAAGACAAATTCCGCCACCTGTGCCGCAAGTTGCGGCTGCAGCCGGGTGAGTATCTTCTCGATGTGGGCTGCGGCTGGGGCGGGCTGGCGCGTTATGCCGCCCGGGAGTTTGGGGTCAAGGTGTTCGGCATCACCTTGAGCAAGGAACAACTGGCGCTGGCCAAGGAGCGGGTGAAAGCAGAAGGCCTGGAAGACCAGGTCGACCTGCAATTACTCGACTACCGCGACCTGCCCCAGGACGGCCGTTTCGACAAAGTGGTGAGCGTGGGCATGTTCGAACACGTCGGCCACGCCAACCTGGCGCAATACTGCCGGACCCTGTTCGGCGCGGTGCGTGAAGGCGGCCTGGTGATGAACCATGGCATCACCGCCAAGCACACCGACGGCCGCCCCGTGGGCCGTGGTGCCGGTGAGTTTATCGAGCGCTACGTGTTCCCGAACGGCGAACTGCCGCACCTGGCGATGATGACCGCCCAGATCAGTGAAGCAGGGCTGGAAGTGGTCGATGTCGAAAGCCTGCGCATGCATTACGCCCGCACATTGGACCATTGGAGCGAGCGCCTGGAAGACAACCTGGAAGCGGCGGCGAAGATGGTGCCGGAGCAGGCGCTACGTATCTGGCGGCTGTACCTGGCCGGTTGCGCTTATGCGTTTGCCCGAGGCTGGATCAACCTGCACCAGATACTGGCAGTCAAACCCCATGCCGATGGCGGGCATGAACTGCCGTGGACGCGGGAAGACCTCTACCGCTGATCTCCAGACACTGAAGATCGAAACTGTGGGAGCTGGCTTGCCTGCGATAGCGTTGTATCAGGACCGGATGAGTCGACTGACACACCGCCATCGCAGGCAAGCCAGCTCCCACATTGGTTGTGTGTTGGCTGTCAGAGAATGGGTGAGATCAGGCGCGCAATGCGCATCCCCAGTTGCTGCAGGCGGCGAGTCTCGCGGCTTTCTTCCTGGCTGACTTCATGGGCCAGAGCAAAGTCATCCAGCAGCATCTGTTCAACCTCGCTGGCGAAGGCTTCATCCACCGTCAGCAGCATCACTTCAAAATTCAGCCGGAACGAACGGTTGTCCATGTTGGCGCTGCCTATGGCGCTGATTTCGCTGTCCACCAACACCACCTTCTGATGCAAAAAGCCCGGCGTGTAGCGAAACACCCGCACACCCGCTCGCACCGCCTCGTTGGCGTACAGGCTGGACGCGGCATACACGATGCGATGGTCGGGCCGTGACGGCAGCAGCAGGCGCACATCGACTCCGCGCAATACCGCCAGGCGCAGGGCGGCAAACACCGCCTCGTCGGGGATGAAGTAGGGGCTGGTGATCCACACTCGCTCGGTGGCGGCATGGATGGCCTCGACGAAAAACAGCGAGCAGGTTTCATAAGGGTCCGCTGGCCCACTGGCGAGCAACTGGCAGAGCACGCCGTCTTCCGGGTAGGCGTCCGGCAGGATCAGCGGCGGTAGTTCCCGCGCGGCCCAGAACCAGTCCTCGGCGAACGACTCCTGCAGGCACGCCACCACCGGGCCTGTGACCTGCACATGGGTATCGCGCCACGGCGCCAGCGGCGGTTTTTTACCCAGGTATTCATCGCCGACGTTATGCCCGCCGACAAACCCGGTGATGCCGTCCACCACCACGATCTTGCGATGGTTACGGAAGTTGACCTGGAAGCGATTGAGCCAGCCACTGCGGGTGGCGAATGCCTTGACCTGCACGCCAGCGTCACGCAGCGCTTGCACATAACGATGGGGCAGGGCGTGGCTGCCGATGCGGTCGTACAGCACGTAAATGGCCACGCCCTGGGCGGCTTTTTCCTTCAACAGGGCCTGCAACTGGTGGCCCAGTTCGTCATCGTGAATGATGAAAAACTGGAACAGCACAGCGGTCTTTGCGTGACGGATAGCCTCGAAGATCGCGCCGAAAGTGGCGTCGCCATTGATCAACAGGCGCACTTCATTGTTGGCCAGGCACGGCATACGGCCCAGCTTGGGCATGGCGCGCAAGGAGGCATAGGCGCTGGAGTTGCGCGCTGCGAGCGCTTCCTCCACCCACGGGCGCCAGTTCAACTCGGTGATGGCCGTGTGCATTTCCTGGTTGGCCTGGCGACGGGCCTGGATGTACGCGTCGAAGGTGCTGCGGCCAAAAATCAGGTAGGGGATCAAGGTCAGGTAGGGCATGAACATCAGTGACAGCGCCCAGGCGATCGAGCCTTGTGCGGTGCGCACGGTCAGTACCGCGTGGATCGCGGCGAGCGTTCCCAGAAAGTGCAGCGTGGCAATGACGTAGGCGAGCAGGTGCGGGCCAAAGAAATCCATGAACGACGTAACTCCAGGCAGTCCAGTGCGTAACAGACCATGAACGGCTGTGAATGTCGCTATTTTATTTGCCATGCAACACTGGCTGCTTTGCGACGTCTAACGCCCACAATTACCCAGGAGTTACCCGATGAATGCTCGTCTGCTTGGTTTGGCCATGGTTGTTGGTTTGTCGCTGCCTGTGGCGGCACAGGCGCAGATGCTGGCGCCGGGCTTGTGGGAATTGACCACCAGCAATATGAAAGTCGATAACCAGGACCTGCCGGACTTGTCGCTGATCCTCGGTCAGCTCAAACAACAGATGACCCCTGAACAGCGCGCCATGCTCGAAAAGCAAGGCATCAACATGGCCGGTAAAGGCGTACAGGTGTGCCTGACCCCGGCCCAGGTGGCCTCCGATTCGATCCCGCTGACCGACCCTCAGTCGGGCTGTAAACAGGAAGTCACCGACAAGAGCGGCAACCAGTGGAAATTCCGCTTCAGTTGCCCGAAAGCTCAAGGCACTGGCGTGGCGACGTTCCAGAGCCAGAAAGAATTCACCACCAGCGTCAACGGTACCTTCAATGCCACCGGCATCCAGCAGAAGGGTAGCCTGGATAGCCATGCCCAGTGGCTGGGCAACGATTGCGGTTCGGTCAAACCCCGCGCTTAACGCCCAAACTGCAGGGGCAAGCCCTGGCAACTGTTGACCACCTGGCCGTTGTGCCAGGCCAGGTGGCCGCTGACCAATGTGGTACTCACGCTGTGGCGAAAGCTGCGCTCTGCAAAAGGTGTCCAGCCGCAACGGGCAAGGATGGGTTGGCTGCTGACCGGCTTGCCGGCGGGCTCCGGTTTGATCAGTACCAGGTCGGCCCAGTAGCCTTCGCGCACGTAGCCGCGATCAGCAATGGCGAACAGGTCGGCCACGCGGTGGCTGGTCTTGGCGACCAAGGTGGTGAGAGGCAAATGCCCGTCGGCCACCAACTCCAGTAACGCCGGCAGGGCATGCTGCACCAGGGGCAAGCCTGAAGGTGCGTGCCGATAGCCCAACTGTTTTTGCGCCCAGGTATGTGGCGCATGGTCGGTGCCAATCACATCCAGACGGTCACTCAACAATGCCAGGCGCAGCGCGTCGCGGTCAGCGCGGGTCTTGATCGCAGGGTTGCATTTGATCTGATGGCCGAGGCGGTGGTAATCGCGGTCATCGAACAGCAGGTGGTGCAGGCAGACCTCGGCGGTGATGTGCTTGTCGGCCAGGGGCTTGTCTTCGAACAGCGCGAGTTCGCGCGCGCTGGTCAGGTGCAACACATGCAGACGCGTGCCATGGCGTTTGGCCAATTCCACGGCAAACGAGGACGAGCGATAACAGGCCTCGGCATCGCGGATCAGCGGGTGGGCGACTGCGGGAATATGCTCGCCGAAGCGTTCGCGCAGGCGTTGCTCGTTGGCCAGGATGCTGGGCGTGTGTTCGCAGTGAGCGAGCAGGATGGTCGGCACCTCGGCAAACAGGCGCTCCAGAACGCGTGGGTCGTCCACCAGCATATTGCCGGTGGATGCGCCCATGAACACTTTGACTCCAGCCACTTCACGGGGGTCAAGGGCGGCGACGGTGTCGAGGTTGTCGTTGCTCACGCCAAAGTGAAAGCCGTAGTTGGCCACTGAGTGCAGTGCGGCACGGCGCTTTTTATCGGCCAGGGCTTCCAGGCTCAGGGTGGCCGGGTGAGTGTTGGGCATGTCCATGAAGCTGGTGATACCGCCGGCCACCGCCGCGCGAGATTCGCTGTAGAAGCTGCCTTTTTCCGGCGCGCCGGGTTCGCGAAAATGCACTTGGTCGTCGATCATCCCTGGCAGTAGCCACTGGCCGTTGGCATCGATTTCCACTGGTTCGTTATCGCCTTGAATGCTGGTGGCAATCTTCTCGATACGGCCATTGGCGATCAGTACGTCGGCGTCGAATGCCAGACCTTCGTTGACCAGGCGGGCGTTGCGGATCAGCAGGCGGCTCATGGTTCAGAACTCGTTTTGCAGGGCTTTGTAGCCGCGTACCAGGTCGACGTTGGTGCGTGCCACGTCTTCGGAAAACTCCGAGGCGCTGACACTCACCGGCGGGAACTGCGACAAATCGGTGTTGGGGCCGATACGCGTCGTAGAGGGCACGTAGAAAGCGGCGGGCAGGTCGCGGCCGTCGACCACCGAGTTGTGGCGCACTACGCACCCATCACCTACGGCGCAATTGAACAGCACGCTGTTGAAGCCAATAAACACGCGGTCGCCCACCGAGCAAGGCCCGTGGACGATGGAGCGGTGCGCGATGGAGGTGAATTCGCCGATGGTCACCGCTGCGCCGGACTTGGAGTGGATGACCACGCCGTCCTGAATGTTGGAATTGGCGCCGATGGTGATCGGGTCCATGGCGCCGCTAGCATCGACTTCGTCGGCGCGGATCACGGCGTAGGGGCCGACGAACACGTTCTCGCCGATGATGACTTTGCCGCAGATGATCGCGGTTTTATCCACGTAGGCCGACTCGGCAATCAACGGCAGGTCGCCGGAAGGATTTTTGCGGATCATGGCTGGCTCAGTGCGGCGCACAGGGTGTTGAGGTTGTATTCGAACAGCCCGATAAAGGTGCTGGCCGGGCCTTCTGCGGCGAGGGCGTCGGAGTACAGCGTGCCGCCGATCTGTGCGCCGCTTTCGTCAGCGATCTGCTTGAGCAGGCGCGAGTCCTTGATGTTTTCCATGAACACGGCTTTGACCTTGTCCTTGCGAATCTGGGTGATCAGCGCGGCAACTTCAGCGGCCGAAGGGTCACGTTCGGTGGACAAACCCTGGGGCGCGAGGAACTGGATGCCATAGGCCTGGCCCAGGTAACCGAAGGCGTCATGGGAGGTGACGATGCGGCGGTTGCCCGGTGGCAGTGCGCCGAACTTGGCCTTGGCTTCGGCCAGCAGACTGTGGATTTGCTTGAGGTAGGCCTGGCTGTTGCGCAGGTAATCAGTCTTGTTGGCCGGGTCGGCGGTTACCAGAGCCTTGGTGATGTTGCTCACATAGATCTCGGCGTTGGCCAGGTTGTGCCAGGCGTGCGGGTCGGGAATGGTTTCGCCATCCTCGTCCATGGTGTGGGAAATCACGCCTTTGCTGGCGGTGACCACCGTTGCCTTGGTTTCGGTGCTGGTGACCAGGCGGTCCAGCCACGGCTCGAAACCCAGGCCGTTCTTGATGATGACCTTGGCCTTGAGCAGTGCCTTGGCGTCATCCGGCGTGGGTTCGTAGGTATGGGCATCGGCGTCCGGGCCGACCATGTTGCTGATCTGGATATGCTCGCCACCGATCTGGTGGGTGATGTCATCGAGAATACTGAAGCTGGTGACCACTTGGAGTTTGTCTGCCGCGTGAGCCATCGACAGCGGCAGCAGCAGACTGAACAGCACGAGTAGAGCGCGCATGGGGAAACACCTCATTGGGATGTGAGCAAAGGCGGGCGGCGCAACAAACCGTGCACCGGACCGAACACCACGGACAACAAATACCCAGCGCCCGCCACCAGCACGATCGCCGGTCCGCTGGGCAGTGAGTAGTAGAACGACAACAGCAAACCCAACCACACCGACAGGCAGCCCAGCAGCGCCGATACTGCGATCAACACCGGCAAGCGTCGGCTCCAGAAGCGTGAGGCGATGGCCGGCAACATCATCAAGCCGACCACCATCAGCGCGCCGATGGCCTGGAAACCGATCACCAGGTTCAGCACCACCAGGGTCAGGAATACGCCATGGGCGAGGGGGCCGAGGCGGCTGACGGTTTGCAGGAACAGCGGGTCGAGGGTGTCCAGCAGCAGCGGTTTGTAGATCAGCGCCATGGCGATCAGGCTGAAACCCGAAACCCAGAGCATGCCGGTCAGAGTGGTTTGATCCACGGCCAGGGCGGAGCCGAATAGCAGGTGCAGCAGGTCCAGGCGCTTGCCGGCAAGGCCCAGGATCAGCACGCCGGCGGCCAGAGAGATGGGGTAGATAGCGGCGAGGCTGGCGTCTTCGCGCAGGCCGGTGCGGCGGGTGATCCACGCGGCCAGGCCGGCCATGCTCAGGCCGGCACCCAGGCCGCCGAGCGTCAGCGCGGGCAGGCTCAGCCCGGCGAACCAGAAACCCAGGGCGGCGCCGGGCAGAATGCCGTGGGCTACCGCATCACCGATCAGGCTCATGCGCCGCAAGATCAGAAACACACCTAGCGGCGCGGTGCTGCAAGCCAGTACCAACCCGCCGATGAGTGCGCGGCGCATAAAGACGAACTCATGAAACGGCAGCCACAAGTGAGCAGTGAAGTGCATTCAGGCCACCTGCATCTGCGGTTGCGGGCGGATCAGCTCTTTGCTGGGGCCGAATACGCAGCCGGTGTTTTTGATCTGCAGTACGTGCTGGGTGTGGTGGCGCACGGAGGCCAGGTCATGGCAGACGATCACCAGGGTGCGACCTTCGCTGTGCCAGGCATGGATGTGTTTCCAGCACAGCGCCTGGCCATCCTCGTCGAGGGCTGCATGAGGTTCATCGAGCAGCAGAACGGGCGCGTCGGCCAGGCTCATGCGTGCAAGCAGGGCGCGCTGCAATTCGCCGCCGGACAATGCCATCAACGGTCGATGTTCCAGGCCAATCAGGCACCAGTCTTCCAGTACCGCTTGCAGACGTTGGCTGCGTTGTTGCGCGGGGTGTTGGGTGCCCCAGAAACCGGCGGCGACCAACTCTTGCAGGCTGATGGGAAACTGGCGGTCCAGGTGTTGCTGTTGGGGTAAGAAGGCCAAGCCGCCACGGCGTGGAACATCCACGATGACCTTTCCTGCCAGCGGTTTTTGCAGGCCGGCGATGACTTTGAGCAGGCTGCTCTTGCCCGTGCCGTTGGCGCCGATGATGCCGGTGAGGCTGCCTTTTTCCAGGGTCAAATCCAGTGCCGGGGTGAGCGGTTGCCCGGGGGCACCCCAGCGCAACGCATTGCAGGTGATCATGCAGAAGCTCTCGTCCAGCGGCTTTCAGCCACGGCATCGTGCGCGTGCAGGCTTTCGGCATGGACCACTTTGAGGTGGAAGGCTTTGATGGCATCCGAGCGTTTCAAGGCGAGGTTCAGGCGGCGAGCGGCGTCTTCGCAGAACATCAGGTTCTGCCCGTTGGCCAGGGCGAAGGCCTGTTCGTCGGCGCGTTTCACCGCAGTTTGTACGGCGGTGCCGAGCGCGGCTTCGGCAGCGTTGATCAAGTTGACTATCGGCAGGTCAGTACCTTGCAGATGAACGTGCAACTGCGCGCTGCTGCGTTGGCTATGGGGTGTGGCGACGATGCCGTTGGCGCTGCCGAGCCAGGCCAGCACTGTTTCATGCTGTAACGGCGCGTTGGCGAAATCATCGACAAATTGCTGCTGAATCAACTGCCTGGCGAGGGCAGCGGAGCAAGGGCAGGTTGAGGAGTAAGTAACGTCAATTTTTAGTTCCACGTGGAACATCTGGTTTTCTAGACGTGCTTCGATGCTCACCGGGTAGGTCTTCCAGCCGGCTAATGGGCTGACCAGTGCAGGGCGTTTAAGCAGCAACTGAGTGTGGATGCGCAGGTAAGCGTTCTTAGATAAACCTTCATGTGTGTCGAGAAAACGCTGCAGTACATTACGCAGCAGTGCAGGCGTCAGCGGCTGTTGGTCGAGCATTTCCAGGGCCAGGTACAGGCGTGACATATGAATGCCACGGGCCGTGCCGTCGTCCAGGCTTACACCCGCGTCAGCGGTGGCGGCCAGGTGTTGACCGTCAATCAGGATCGGCAAGGCGATGCCGCACATCCCCACCCAGTCGAGTGGCAAGGCTTGGCGTGAAGCCTGCGCGGCAATGTCCGGCAGAGTCAGCGCATTCATAAGCAGGTCCATCGTTGGAAATAATTCGACATGTTATAGTATAACAATACGAGCTACGATGAATTTTCTGCTCCAGCCTTTGTTCAGTCATATCGAGTAGGGACGCTCCTTTATCTGCGGTATATGCCATGCACCGACGTCAGCTCCTCAACCTGCTGCTGGTCAGCCCCTTGTTTGCCTTGCCTTTGGGGGCTTACGCCACGCAGATTCGCAATGCACGCCTGTGGCGCTCGGAGGACAAGCTGCGCCTGGTGTTCGACCTCAGCGGCCCGGTGCAATACAAGACCTTTCCCCTGACCTCACCAGACCGCTTGATCATCGACTTGAGTGGCGCCGGTCTCAGCGGCGACTTTTCCCAATTGGTGTTGAAGAACAGTGGGATTACCTCGATCCGTTCCGGGCATTTCGGCAAGAGCGATACGCGCATCGTGCTGGACCTGGTCGAGCCGATGCAGCTCAACAGTTTCGTGCTGCCGCCCCAGGAGGGCCAAGGCCATCGCCTGGTGTTGGATTTGACCAACGCGACCCGTGCACCCCGTCAAATCGCCGCTGAGCCGGCACCCCTGGTGGCGCCGGTAGACAAGGCGCATCCCAAGCGCGACATCATCGTGGTGGTCGACCCCGGCCATGGCGGCAAAGACCCAGGTGCCATTGGTTCAAAGGGCCAGCGCGAAAAAGATGTGGTGCTGTCGATCGCCCAGTTGCTGGCTAAACGTCTGAAACGCGAAAAGGGGTTTGACGTAAAACTGGTGCGCAACGACGACTTCTTCGTGCCGCTGCGCAAGCGCGTGGACATCGCCCGTCAGCACAAGGCCGATATGTTTATCTCGGTACATGCCGACGCCGCGCCACGGCTGACCGCGTCGGGCGCCTCGGTGTATGCGTTGTCTGAAGGCGGCGCCACCTCGGCCACGGCACGTTTCATGGCCCAACGCGAAAATGGCGCAGACTTGCTGGGCGCCACCACCTTGCTCAATCTGAAGGACAAGGACCCGATGCTGGCCGGGGTGATTCTCGACATGTCGATGAACGCAACCATTGCCTCCAGCCTGCAGTTGGGCAGCTCGGTATTGGGCAGCCTACAAAACATCACCAGCCTGCACCAGAAACGGGTGGAGCAGGCCGGGTTCGCCGTGCTCAAGTCACCGGACGTCCCTTCGATCCTGGTGGAGACAGGGTTCATTTCCAACGCTCGCGACGCCCAGCGGCTGGTGACGGCGCGCCATCAACAGGCGGTGGCGGATGGTCTTTTCGAGGGGCTCAAGCGTTACTTCCAGAAGAACCCACCCATGAACAGCTACATGGCCTGGGTGCAGGCGCAGAAAAACAGCCAGGTCTAACAGCCAGTCATCCGGCTGCAAGTGAACTTGGCGCTGGCGCCCCCTGAGCTGGAAAACCGATTGAGGGTAGTCCAGCCCACGCGCCGCGTGTAGCCGACCCACGCCTCGCCATCCGATGCCAACCCGGTAAAAAACGTCAGTTGTCCATACCGGCTGTTGGTTTGTGCCCAATAGCGTTTGCCGATCACTTCGAAACCGCGCAGGTAGGTAGTGCTGCCGACGGTCGCCACGCTATAGGCATTGCCCAACGGGTCCACACACGCCAGCAGGTTGGCGCTGCGTGTGCACTTGGCAACCAGGCTGGGGGCCTGGGCGCAGGCAGGCCCGGCGGCTGCCACTAGCAGAGCGCACAGCAGGTATTTCATCGGGGTTCTCAGCATAAGAAGGCGACCCAGCATTGCGCCCTTCGTCGCGGCGAGCAAGAGGGATTGGCTTATTTGTATTGTTATACTATAACATAAAAGCACAGCCCGACCCGCGAACCGCTTCCCATGACCGAACACGATCTTTTGGCCCAACCAGCGGCCGACTACATGAATGAGGCCCAGCAGCGCTTTTTCCGCGAGCTGTTGCTGGCCCAGCGTGATGACCTGCAAGCCCGTATCGACGCGCAGTTCCAGGCACTGCGCGAGCAGGAAACCAACAGCGACCTAGCGGACATCGGCAGTGCCGAAGAGCAACGCCAATGGCAACTGCGCCTGCTGGAGCGCGAAAAGAAGCTGCTGGACAAGATCGACGACGCCCTGGAACTGCTGGCCCGTGGCGAATACGGCTGGTGCCGTGAAACCGGCGAACCCATCGGCCTGCAACGCCTGCTGCTGCGTCCTACCGCCACCTTGTGTATCGAAGCCAAAGAACGTGAAGAGCTGCGCGAACGCCATAAACGGGCAGTTTGACCGGCCAACCCTGATGAGGAATACCTGATGCCCAATCGTCTCCCCGTGACCGTGTTGTCCGGCTTTCTCGGCGCCGGTAAAAGTACGCTGCTCAATTATGTCCTGCGCAACCGCGACAACCTGCGGGTGGCGGTGATCGTCAACGACATGAGCGAAATCAACATCGACGGCAGCGAAGTGCAGCGTGACGTCACGCTCAATCGCGCGGAAGAAAAACTGGTAGAGATGAGCAACGGCTGCATCTGCTGCACCTTGCGCGAAGACTTGCTTGAAGAGGTAGGAAAGCTCGCCAAGGAAGGTCGTTTCGATTACCTGCTGATCGAGTCCACCGGTATTTCCGAACCGTTGCCCGTGGCCGAAACCTTCACTTTTCGCGATGAAAACGAGCAAAGCCTGGCCGACATTGCACGCCTGGACACCATGGTCACGGTGGTCGACGGCATGAATTTCCTGCTCGACTACCAGGCTGCCGAAAGCCTGGCTTCACGGGGCGAAACCCTCGGTGAGGAGGATGAACGTTCCATCACCGACCTGTTGATCGAACAGATCGAATTCGCCGACGTCATCCTGATCAGCAAGATCGACCTGATCAGCAGCCGCGAGCGCGAAGAACTGATGGCCATCCTCGAACGCCTCAACGCCCAGGCGGAAATCATTCCGATGGTCATGGGCGAAGTCCCGCTGAACAAGATCCTCAACACTGGCCGTTTCGACTTCGAACGCGCCGCCCAGGCACCGGGCTGGTTGCAGGAATTGCGCGGTGAGCATGTGCCGGAAACCGAAGAATACGGCATAGCGTCCACCGCTTACCGTGCGCGCCGGCCCTTCCATCCACAGCGGTTTTTCGACTTTATCGACCGTCCCTGGGTCAACGGCAAGCTGTTGCGCTCCAAGGGCTTCTTCTGGTTGGCGAGCAAACATCAGGATGCGGGCAGTTGGTCCCAGGCGGGTGGCTTGATGCGTCATGGATTTGCCGGGCGTTGGTGGCGCTTTGTGCCGAAAAGCCAGTGGCCTCAGGACGAAGAAAGCGTGGCGGCGATCATGGCCAACTGGCAATTGAGCACCGGCGACTGCCGTCAGGAGCTGGTGTTTATCGGGCAAAACATCGACTTTGCCCAGATGCGTGCCGAGCTGGACGCCTGCTTGCTCAACGATGAAGAAATGGCCCTGGGCGTCGAAGGTTGGCGCCAGATGCCCGACCCCTTTGGCCCTTGGTATGAGCAGGTAGCCTGATGCTGGCCCCGGTGATTCCCCTGCGCCCTGTCATCCGCCAAAGCTTCGGAGAAACGCCGCTGGCGCTTTCCGACATCCTCAATGATGGCGTCAACCTGGCCATCTGGCAGCGGCAACTGCCTCTGCACATCGCTGAGTTTGGCGCTTTGCTGGTGGCGCTTGATGAGCCACTGGCCGAGTCCTTGGTCATCGAGTTGAGCAGCGAAGACGCCGTGCCGAGCTTGCAGGGTTTGGCCTCCAGTTGTCGCGATCTTGAAGGCTATGATGGTTTTATCGCCGATGTGTCGTGGCTGGTCAGTGCCTTCGCCTGCTTGCTGGGCGCCAAGCGCATCGGCGTGCGTTTGCGGCTGTTGGACAAAGCCATGTGCCCGCGTTTCCACGTCGATCACGTGCCGGTTCGGCTGATCACCACCTACGCCGGTATCGGCAGCCAATGGTTGCGTGAAGGCGTCATGGACCGGCGCACATTGAGCCAGGCGGATGCCGAGCCCACTGAGCGCATCGAGCAGATCCATTGCGGTGAAGTGGCGCTGCTTAAAGGCACCAAATGGCACGGCAATGAAGGACATGGGCTGATCCACCGCTCGCCAGCGCTCAAGGCCGATGAACGACGGTTGATCCTGACGCTGGATTGGCTGGCATAACCGCGTAGGATCAAACGCTCTAAACGGCCTGAACCATGCCTCTTATGCTGCAGAACATTCCTACCCATGTGATTGCCGGGCCCTTGGGCGCAGGCAAGACCAGCCTGATCAAGCACCTGCTTGCCCAGCGTCCGGCCAACGAGCGCTGGGCGGTGCTGATCAATGAATTCGGCCAGATCGGCCTGGACGCTGCCCTACTCACTCAAGACGATGACGGTATCGCCTTGGGCGAGGTGGCGGGCGGCTGTTTGTGCTGTGTGAACGGCGCACCCTTTCAGGTAGGGCTGGGCCGCTTGTTGCGTAAGGCCAAGCCGGATCGGTTGTTTATCGAGCCCTCAGGCTTGGGTCATCCGGCGCAATTGCTCAAGCAACTGCAGCAGGCGCCATGGCAAAACGTGCTGGCGGTGCAGCCTTGTGTGCTGGTACTCGATGCCCAGGCGTTGGCGGCGGGCAGGCCGTTGCCCCTGGCACAGCAGGAGGCGTTGGCCAGTGCCGGTCTGCTGGTGCTGAACAAGGACGAGACGCTGACGGCCGCCCAACGTCAGGCGATTGAAGCGCAATTACCCGATTGCCCGCTCCATTGGACACGCCAGGCGCAATTGCCACTCGATCGGTTGCCCGGTTTGAACGCACAGGCCCAAGGCGCTGTGGATAACTTCGCGGTGCCTGAAGCAGTGGAGCAAATGCCGGCGATCTGGAGCGACCCTGGGCTGCCGATTTGTCTGAGCCAGAGCCAGGAGGGCGGCTGGAGCATCGGCTGGCGCTGGCACCCAAGCCAGCGATTTGATGTCAGCCGTTTGCATCAGTGGCTATCGAGTCTCGCCTGGCGCCGTGCCAAGCTGGTTATCCACAGCGTTGAGGGTTGGGTGTCCGCCAACGCTGTGGATAACAGTCCACTGCACTGGCAACCCAGCGCATGGCGGCGCGATTCGCGTGTTGAATTGATCTTCAGCGAGCCACAGGACGTGGCCGCCTTGCAGAGCGCCCTGGCAGCCTGCCGTTACTGATGTTTCTTGGTGGCGTGGTCCTGGCGCCACTGGCTCAATTCGATGATCTCGGCGCTGGGTAGCGGCTCCTTGGTTTCGAACGGGTAGGGCGCCAGTTCGATCTGCGCGCTGTGGGCGCCGAATTGGGTGATGACCCCGGCATGCCGGGTTTCGCCGGTCACGGTGAACTCGAAATTATAGATACGCGCCAAGCGTCGGCGGCCATTGGCATCCTTCACGAAGCCGATGCGTTTAAGTGCCACGGCACCGTCGAGCAGCTCGATATCAAGCTTGGCGCAATGCTGCTTGACCCGCGCCAGCGCCCGTTCACGCAGGCCGTGGTTGTGCCAAACCCAGGCGGCGCCGGTTGCCAGCAGCATCAAGACGAAGATGTTTCCCAGGGTCAGCATTCCATGAACTCCAACAAAGTGAGCGCAGCTTAACTGTGTCGCCGGTCTGTCGTACAGGCTGCGTTTAGTCGCATACTGCTCGGCCAGAAATTCAACGGTTTTACGGAAATCTCCCGCATGAAACGTACACCTCACCTGCTTGCGATCCAGTCTCACGTGGTCTTTGGCCACGCCGGAAACAGCGCCGCCGTGTTCCCCATGCAGCGGGTCGGGGTGAACGTGTGGCCGCTCAACACGGTGCAGTTCTCCAACCACACACAGTATGGACAGTGGGCGGGCGAAGTGTTGGCGCCGCAGCAAATTCCTGCATTGGTGGAGGGCATTGCCGCGATTGGCGAACTGGGCAACTGTGATGCGGTGCTGTCCGGTTACCTGGGCAGTGCAGACCAGGGCCGCGCCATCCTCAGCGGTGTGGCGCGCATCAAGGCGATCAACCCCAAGGCGCTGTACCTGTGTGACCCGGTGATGGGCCACCCGGAAAAGGGTTGCATCGTGCCGCAGGAGGTCAGCGATTTCCTCTTGGATGAGGCCGCCGCCATGGCGGACTTCCTGTGCCCCAACCAACTGGAGCTGGACAGTTTTGCCGGGCGCAAGCCGCAATCGCTGTTCGATTGCCTGGCGATGGCCAAGGCCTTGCTGGCGCGCGGGCCCAAGGCGGTGTTGGTCAAGCACCTGGATTACCCAGGCAAACTGCCAGAAGGCTTTGAAATGCTGTTGGTGACGGCTGATGGCAGCTGGCACTTACGCCGGCCCCTGCTGGCGTTTCCGCGCCAGCCAGTGGGCGTGGGTGACCTGACGTCCGGGCTGTTCCTGGCGCGGGTGCTGTTGGGTGATAGCCTGGTGGCTGCTTTTGAGTTCACCGCGGCGGCGGTGCATGAAGTGCTGCTGGAAACCCAGGCCTGCGCCAGTTATGAACTGGAGCTGGTGCGGGCCCAGGATCGTATTGCCCATCCGCGTGTGCGCTTCGAAGCCACACCGATCAGCCTGTAAGCGCAAGGAACCCAATGTGGGAGCGGGCAAGCCCGCTCCCACATTTTGATTGGGTTTACAGATTACGGCGCGTCGGCTTTGATTTCCCGGTAGCGCTTTTCCAGTTCCTGTCGAATCTGCCGACGCTGCTGAGCCTGCACAAAGCGGCGCTTGTCCTCGCTGTTCTGCGGCTGCAACGGCGGTACAGCGGCAGGTTTGCGCTGGTCGTCCACGGCCACCATGGTGAAGAAGCAGCTGTTGGTATGGCGCACCGAGCGTTCACGGATGTTCTCGGTCACCACCTTGATGCCCACTTCCATCGACGTATTGCCGGTGTAGTTGACTGACGCCAGGAAGGTCACCAGTTCACCGACATGGATCGGCTCGCGAAAGATCACCTGGTCCACCGACAGCGTGACCACATAACGACCGGCATAACGGCTGGCGCAGGCGTAGGCCACTTCGTCGAGGTACTTGAGCAGCGTGCCGCCGTGCACATTGCCAGAGAAGTTGGCCATGTCAGGGGTCATCAGTACCGTCATCGACAGCTGGGCGTTTCCGGGTTCCATAGCACACTCACGGGTTGTAGGCATTGGTTGGGGGGAAGGCACCTCTGCGGGTACTCAAGGTCTTTGCAGCGCCATCCCTAACGGGACGCCGTCAGGCGGCTTGCCGTCACGCGCGCAGCGATCTGTTTCCATATATTGCACCGGCTTTCCAGCAGAAGTCGCGGTGTTACCCTTCAAAAGCCCATCTCATGGCTTTTCTTACGATCAAGGCAGACTTTTCCGACCCTTCAAAGGCGAGGCCGGAAGTGGGAAAAGCGCCGGCACCCTCAAGGAGCCCCTCGCCATGCACGCCATCAGCTTTATCCAGGACTTGGCCGTGATCATGCTGGTGGCAGGGGTGGTCACCATCCTGTTCCACCGCTTCAAGCAGCCGGTGGTGCTGGGCTACATCGTCGCCGGCTTCATTATCGGCCCCCACACCCCGCCGTTTGGCCTGATCCACGATGAAGACACGATCAAGACCCTGGCGGAGCTGGGGGTCATCTTCCTGATGTTCTGCCTGGGCCTGGAATTCAGCCTGCGCAAGCTATTCAAAGTCGGGGCCACGGCGTTTATCGCGGCATTCCTGGAAATCGTGCTGATGATCTGGATCGGCTACGAGATCGGCCGCTGGTTTGACTGGAGCACCATGGACTCGCTGTTCCTCGGCGCAATCCTGGCGATCTCCTCGACCACTATTATCGTCAAGGCCCTCAACGACCTGAAGATGAAAGACCAGCGGTTCGCCCAGCTGATTTTCGGTGTGCTGATTGTCGAGGACATCCTGGGTATCGGCATCATTGCCTTGTTGTCGAGCATTGCCGTGAGTGGCACGGTCAGCTCCGGCGAGGTGTTTTCCACGGTGGGCAAGCTCTCGCTGTTCATGATCGTCGCCCTGGTGATCGGTATTTTGCTGGTGCCGCGCCTGCTGGCTTATGTGGCCAAGTTCGAAAGCAACGAGATGCTGCTGATTACCGTGTTGGGCCTGTGTTTCGGCTTCTGCCTGCTGGTGGTGAAGTTGGAATACAGCATGGTGCTCGGGGCCTTTTTGATCGGCGCGATCATGGCTGAATCCCGGCAGTTGATTAAGATCGAGCGCTTGATCGAGCCCGTTCGCGACATGTTCAGCGCAATTTTCTTCGTGGCGATTGGCTTGATGATCGATCCGCAGATCCTGCTGCAATACGCCTGGCCCATTGCGGTGATCACCGTGGCCGTGGTGCTGGGCAAGATGCTGTCGTGCGGGCTGGGCGCGTTTATCGCCGGCAACGATGGTCGCACCTCGCTGCGGGTCGGTATGGGGCTGTCACAAATTGGCGAGTTTTCTTTCATCATCGCGGCGCTGGGGATGACCCTGCAGGTCACCAGCGACTTTCTGTATCCCGTGGCGGTGGCCGTTTCGGCGATCACCACGCTGCTCACGCCCTACCTGATCCGTGGCGCGGACCCGCTGTCATTGAAGATCGCGGCGGTGATGCCCAAGCGTATGAGTCGAGTGTTCGGCATGTATGGCGAATGGTTGCGCAGCATTCAGCCTCAGGGTGAAGGGGCGATGTTGGCCGCGATGATCCGCAAGATCATCCTGCAGGTGGGGGTAAACCTGGCGTTGGTGATCGCGATCTTCTTTGCCGGCAGCTTTTTCGCGGAGCGCATCGGTGGGTATCTGCAGGGCTGGGTCAGCGATCAGAGTTGGCAGAAGGCATTGATCTGGGGCGGGGCGCTGCTGGTGTCGTTGCCGTTCCTGATTGCGGCATATCGCAAGCTCAAGGCGTTGTCGATGCTGCTGGCGGAGATGAGTGTGAAGCCGGAAATGGCCGGGCGGCATACCCAGCGTGTGCGCCGGGTGATTGCCGAGCTGATCCCCCTCTTGTCGCTGCTGGTGATTTTCCTGCTATTGGCAGCCTTGTCGGCCAGTATTCTGCCGACCAACAAGTTGCTGGTGCTGATTGCCGTGGTCACGGCGGCGGTGGCGGCAGTGCTCTGGCGCTGGTTTATCCGTGTGCATACGCGGATGCAGGTTGCGTTGCTGGAGACGCTGGACAACCACAAGGATACGGAGCACTGACTGCGTTGACGGGGCTGCTTCGCAGCCCAGCGGGAGCAAGCTCCCTCGCCACAAAAGCCGGTTGCCAGAGGTTAGGGACCTCAGCTTTCCAGCCAGACGTCCCGCGCCCAATGCCACACCGATTCCCAGGTTTCTTCCTGGACAAGTTCTTCTTCGGCAGACCACAACACCACGGTGCCGTCTTCTTCGACGCAGTAGTAGTCGTCGCCGTCCTGGCAGATAGGGATCAGGCTGCGATCAACACCGGCATCCCAGGCGTTGGCCGCGACGTCCGGCAGGTAAGTGTGGGACTGCGGGTCGGTGACGGTCACTGGCTCCAGGCTGCCATAGACTACGTCGCTGACGGTCAGCAAGAATTCACGGAAGACAAAGGGGATGTCGATGAACAGTTGTTCCTCGATTTCCACCAGCAGGTCTTCGTCAGGTAGCTCCAAAGGAACCGGGACCGGTTCGTTGGCTTCACGCAGTTGTTCGATGATTTCTTCCACGGCCGGGATCCTCTTGCTAGATGGCGCGGTTTATAGGGGCGTTTTATACAGTAGCTCGCTATAAGTGCAACCGTGAAATAGAAAACCCCGGACATGTCCGGGGTTTTTGTTACCGCTTGCTCAAACGCGCAGGTATTAGCCGTTCTGGCGGATACCGGCGACCAGCCATGGCTGGTCGTCGCCCTGGGCGCGTTCCATGTTCCAGCTTTCGCTGAACACTTCGCCCTGGTCGAAACGCGAGGACTTCGACACACCGCTGAAGGTCAGGGTGGCGATGGTCTTGTCGGCACGATCGTCCACGCCATCGAGCTGTACGCGCAGGTCGTCGATGTAGGTCGACTGGAAGGCGTCACCGATCTCGGCACGTTCGCGCTTGAGGAACTCCAGCAGTTGCGGGGTCACGAACTCGGAGATCTTGTCCATTTCGTTGGCATCCCAGTGCTGCTGCAGGGACTGGAAGTGGCTGCGGGCCGCTTCGACGAAACGCTCTTCGTTGAACCAGGCCGGTGCGTTGATCACCGGACGGGCGGCAGGCGCTGCCGAACCACCGAAGATCGAACCCATGGCAGGCTTCTGTTCGAACGCTTCACGCTGCATCGGCGCGCCGGCTGGAGCGAGGTGCTCCTGCTGCTTGCGGCGACGGGCGGCGATAAAGCGGAAGACCAAAAAGGCGATGACGCCCATGATCAGGATGTCGAAGATCTGCATGCCCTGGAAGCCGTCGCCCATGAACATGGACGCGAGCAGGCCACCGGCGGCGATGCCGGCCAGTGGGCCCAGCCAGCGCGAAGCACCGCCGGCCTTGGCAGCAGCGCCAGCGGCACCGGCTGCGCCTGCAGTCGCCGCAGCACCGCCCGCACCGGCGGATGGAGCCATTTGGCTGGTCTGGTGAGTCGGTGCCGCGCCCGAGCTTTTGCCGCCACCGAAGCGTTTGGCGTTGGCGTCGAGGCTCATCGTCAGGCCGATGCACAACGCCATGGCGATGCTAAGAAAACGTTTCATATAGGGAATTCCCATTTGTGGATTGCACGCGCGCCATGTTGCACAGGTGTCGTGGCAGTGGCTAGCGGCATAATGTTTCGGGCTTTTGCGTAAGACCAAATCCGAAGGGTCTGTAGGACTAATTACAGATATTGGCCCGCGCTCCTGAAATACAAGGGCACAGCCGTATCTTGCTGTAGGAGCGAGCTTGCTCGCGAAAATCGTCAACGATTATGCGGGCATTCTGGATGAACGCGTTGTCTGGGCGCTCTTCGCGAGCAAGCTCGCTCCTACGGGAATGGGGCTCAGACCGCTTCGAGCTTGGCGTAGCCCATCATCAGCCACTTGCTGCCCTCGGCGAAGTTCACCTGCACCCGGGCCTGGGCGCCGGCGCCTTCGAAGTTGAGGATCACGCCTTCGCCGAAGATCGCATGCTTGACCTGCTGGCCCAGGCTGAACGGGGTTTCCGGTATTTCGGAGCCGGCAAACATGCTGCTGGAGTTCTGTTGCTGGCCACCGCCGAACGGGCGGCTGACGCTGTTGGACAAGCGCACTTCCTGGATCAGCCCCTTTGGCACCTCACGTACGAAGCGCGACACCTTGTTGTAGGTTTCGCTGCCGTACAGGCGTCGGGTCTCGGCGTAGGTCATCACCAGGTTCTGCATCGCCCGGGTAATGCCCACATAGGCCAGGCGGCGTTCTTCTTCAAGGCGGCCGGGTTCTTCCAGGCTCATCTTGTGAGGGAACAGGCCTTCTTCCATGCCCACCAGGAACACGTAAGGGAATTCCAGGCCCTTGGCGCTGTGCAAGGTCATCAGCTGGATGCTGTCTTCATGCTCATCGGCCTGGGTATCGCCGGCTTCCAGCGAGGCGTGGCCCAGGAAGGCGGCGAGCGGCGTCAGCTCTTCGTCGTCATCGGTGTTTTCGAACGCACGGGCGGCGCTGACCAGTTCCTCAAGGTTTTCTACCCGGGCCTGGCCTTTCTCGCCTTTTTCCGCTTCGTGATAGGCGATCAGCCCGGACTGCTCGATGACAGTCTGAGTCATCAGGTGCAGCGGCATTTCTGCGCACTTGGCCGCGAGGTTCTCGATCAGCTCGACAAACACCCCCAACGCCCCGGCAGCACGACCAGTCAGGCCTTTGTTGGCGATCAGCAAGCGCATGGCTTCCCACATCGACACATCGGCATGGCGCGCATGGTCGCGGATCGCTTCGACGGTTTTCTCGCCAATGCCGCGGGCCGGGATATTGATTACTCGCTCCAGCGCCGCATCGTTACCACGGCCTTCAAGCAAGCGCAGGTAGGCCATGGCGTTCTTGATTTCGGCGCGTTCGAAGAAGCGCTGGCCGCCATAGATGCGGTACGGGATGCGCTCGCGCAGCAAGGCTTCTTCCAGCACCCGCGATTGGGCGTTGGAACGGTACAGAATCGCGATATCGCTGCGGGCCAGGCCGGTTTTCAGTGCGCTTTCGATGGTTTCCACCACATAGCGCGCTTCATCGTGCTCATTGAACGCCGCGTACAGGTTGATCGCTTCGCCTTCGCCGCCGTCGGTCCACAGCTCTTTGCCCAGGCGCCCGGTGTTGTTGGCAATCAAGGCGTTGGCAGCCTTGAGGATCCCGGCGGTGGAGCGGTAATTCTGCTCCAGGCGGATGGTCACCGCGTCCGGGAAGTCTTCAGAATACTGGTAGATGTTCTCGATTTTCGCGCCACGCCAGCCGTAGATCGACTGGTCGTCATCGCCCACCACCATCAGGCTGTCGCCGCCCTTGGCCAGCAGGCGCAACCAGGCGTACTGCACGGCGTTGGTGTCCTGGAACTCGTCCACCAGGATATGGCGGAAGCGTTTCTGGTAATGGGCCAGCAAACCGGGGTTGTCGCGCCACAGGTCGAGGGCACGCAGCAGCAGTTCGGAGAAGTCGATGACGCCGGCGCGCACGCAGGCCGCTTCATAGGCTTCATAAATGCTGCGCATGGTGGCCAGGAACAGGTCGCCGCTGGCCTGGATATGTTGCGGGCGCAGGCCTTCGTCTTTCTGGCCGTTGATAAACCACTGCGCCTGGCGCGCCGGCCAGCGTTGTTCGTCCAGGCCCAGCTCGCGGATCACGCGCTTGACCAGGCGTTGCTGGTCGTCGCTGTCGAGAATCTGGAAGGTCTGGCTCAGCCCCGCTTCCTGCCAATGCGCGCGCAACAGGCGGTGCGCCAGGCCGTGGAAAGTGCCCACCCACATGCCGGCCGGGCTGATGCCCATCAACTGCTCGATGCGATGACGCATCTCGGCAGCGGCCTTGTTGGTGAAGGTCACCGAGAGGATGGAATGCGGGGACGCGTTTTCGACCTGGATCAACCAGGCGATACGGTGCACCAGCACTCGGGTTTTACCGGAGCCAGCACCGGCCAGGACCAACTGACGGCCAACGGGGGCCGCTACGGCCTGGCGTTGGGCATCGTTGAGGGAGTTCAGCAAAAGAGAGAGATCATCGCGCATCGACGCATTCTATGGGCCTTGGGGGGCCTGGGCAAATCCCAATGCCGGATGGTCGATGCAAAACGCCTGCACGCTAGCGCCGGAGGCGAACATTCTGGCGGGGGTGATGACCGGTTGGTCATCGGCCGCAGCCCGTGCCGTGTCTTGCCCAAGCGGTCTGGGCCAAAGGTTTGCGGCCAATCGCAACAGGTTTTTTATGACTTGTAGCAGTTTGGCCCGGGCGCTTGCTTGTGTATGCTCCGTCGACGTTTCGGGCTCACCATTATAAGAACACCGCCTATGTCCCTTAGCACCGACCTGTTTGGCCCTTCGCCGGCCCCAGCGCAGGTCATCCGTAAACACTATGCAACCGAAATCGCGGTTGAGCGCACGCGCCTGCTCTATCAAGGCTCGTTGCTGCCCACGCTGCTGATGCTGGTCAATGGCCTGGTCTGCGCCTGGTTGCTGTGGAACCCCAATCAGTACCTGCTGGACAGCGCCTGGCTGCTCTGGCTGCTCGCCCTGGTGGCGATGCGCGTGATCCAAGTGGCGGCCTTTGACTCGGCCATGCCCAGCCGGCAGGCCCAGCCCGTGTGGCGGCGTATGTTCATGCTGGGCTCGGCGGTCAGTGGCCTGACCCTCTCGGTTGCGGCCATTGCCCTGGTGCCCACGGACAGCTTCATGCATCAGGCCTGGGTGTTTGGCCTGATTGGCGCCGCCACCTTGTCGGCCAGCGTGGCCTATGCCGTGAGCCTGTGGGCCTACCTGTCGTTTGCCTTGCCGTGCCTGGTGCCGGCCATCGTCTACCTGTTCTGGGATGGCACCCCGCAGCAACAAGGCTGGGGCGTACTCGGCCTGATCCTGCTGGCGTCCCTGAGCCTGGTCGCGTGGCAGGTCAACCGCCTGATCCAGCGCGGGCTGTTGCGCCGTTTCCAGAACCAGGCCCTGATCGAGCATCTACAACAGGCGCAGCAACGCAGTGAGCAGTTGAACCTGGAGCTGGTGCGCGAAGTCGAGCAGCGCCGCGAGGTGGAGCAGAACTTGCGCGAAGCCCAGGTCGGCCTGCAAGACCGCGTGGCGCAACGCAGCCAGCAATTGGATGCTGCCAGTCTTGCCTTGAGTAAAAGCGAAGCGCGCCTGGCCATGGCCCTGCAGGCCAGTGAACTGGGCCTGTGGGACTGGAACCTGCAAACCGACGAGGTCCACCACACACAACTCAAGGAGTTGTTCGGCCTGGAGCCGGAATACGTCACGGCGATGCTCAGCCACCTCAAACCGCGCCTGCACCCCGACGATCTGCCCTTGCTCAAGCACGCGCTGGTGGAGCATCTCAAAGGCCGCAGCGAGGACTATCAGGTGGAATACCGGATACGTCATGGCGACGGGCATTGGGTGTGGATCGAAGACCGCGGGCGCGCCGTGGAGCGCACGCCCAGTGGCCGGGTCATCCGTATGCTCGGCACGCGCCGTGACATCAGCGCCGGCAAGGCGGTGGAGGAGCAGCAACGCCTGGCTTCGACGGTGTTCGAGGCGGCCAGCGAAGGCATTGTGATCCTCGACCCGAACTATGCATTGATCGCCGTGAACCAGGCGTTCAGCCGCGTCACCGGCTTTGACATCGACGACATGCTTGGCCGCAACGTCGTGGAACTGCCCAGCAGTCGCGATGCCCGGCGCCACTTCCCGCTGATCCGCCAGGCATTGCTCAGCCACGGCACGTGGCAGGGCGAATTGGTGGAAACGCGCAAGAACGGCGAACTCTACCCACAATGGCTACAGCTGAACGTGGTGCGCGATGTACGGGGTAACGTCAGCCATATTGTAGGGTTCTTCGCCGATCTGTCGGCGCGGCGCGAGTCGGAAGAGCGCATGCGCTACCTCACTCACTACGACGAGTTGACCGGCCTGGCCAACCGTTCGCTGTTTCGCGAACGGCTGCGTGAAGCTCACCAGCGCGTGCGCCAAGGCGGTCGCAGCCTGGCGCTGCTGCATATCAACCTCGACCGCTTCAAATTGCTCAATGACAGCCTGGGCCATGAAGTGGCCGATCAACTGTTGCAGAAAATGGCGCGGCGCTTGATCAACGCGCTGCCGGAGGCCGACACCATCGCGCGCCTGTCCGGGGATGAATTCGCCGTGCTGTTCGACGCCTATGGCAACTTATCCAGCCTGGCGCGGGTGGCGACCCGGCTGCTGGCGAAACTGCGCGTGCCGGTGAACGTGGAGGGGCATGAACTGGTGGTCAGCGCCTCGATGGGCGTCAGCCTGTTGCCGGATAACGCGCGGGAAATTTCTGCACTGGTCAGCCAAGCGAATATGGCGATGCAACATGCCAAGCACTTGGGCGGGAATAATTTCCAGTTCTTCACCGACAGCCTGCAAGCCAGCACCCTGGAGCGTTTGCAGCTGGAAAACCACCTGCGCAAAGCCATCGACGAGCGTCAGCTCACGGTGTTCTACCAACCCAAGCTGTGCTTGGCCACTGGCAAGCTGAAGGCTGCCGAGGCGTTGGTCCGCTGGGAGCATCCGCAGTGGGGCATGGTGCCGCCGGGTGACTTTATCGGTTTGGCGGAAGAAACCGGCTTGATCGTGCCGTTAGGCGAATTTGTGCTGCGCCAGGCCTGCTGGCAGGCCTGCGAATGGCAGCGCCAGGGGCTGGCGCCGATTCGCGTGTCGGTCAACCTGTCGGTGCACCAGCTGCGCCAGGGCAAGCTGGTCAGCCTGGTACGCCAAGTGCTGGAAGAAACCGCACTGGACCCGCAATACCTGGAGCTGGAGCTGACCGAAAGCCAGTTGCTCGACAGCGTTGAACACATCATCGCCACCTTCCAGCAATTGCGCGACTTGGGGGTGAAGCTGGCCATCGACGACTTTGGCACCGGTTACTCATCCCTCAGCTACCTCAAGCGCATCCCGGTGGACTACGTAAAGATCGACCAGGCCTTTATTCGCGGGCTTGGTCAGGGACGCGAAGATGCGGCGATCACCCGTGCGATCATCGCCATGGCTCACGGGTTGGCGCTCAAGGTAGTGGCCGAAGGCGTGGAGGATCAGCAGCAGCTGGATTTCCTGCGCGGTGAGCAGTGTGACGAGGTGCAGGGTTACCTGATCAGCCCGCCCATGCGGGCCGAAGGGCTGGCGGATTTGTTACGCAAAAATGCAGATTTTTCTTAACGCCGCGTAGGCCGCCTTTATGGCTACATAGCGCCTGCCCGCTGAATCAGGGGGGAGCAGGGCGATTTAGTGATGCATCGAACGGGCAAAACGACAATTCTTGTAGTATAACTACAAGCTTGCTACATCCCTGGCGTCTGCCAATAACAAGAGTCCTGCCCTTTGAACCTGTTGCAACATATCGCCCAGTCGCGCCACCTGTTACGCAAATCGGAACTCAAGGTTGCCGATCATGTGCTGCTTGACCCTGCGGCCGTGATGCACAGTTCCATGGCCGACCTGGCCCACAGCGTGGGCATCAGCGAGCCGACCATCGTGCGCTTCTGCCGCGCCATTGGTTGCTCCGGGTTTCAGGATCTGAAACTCAAGCTGGCGCAAAGCCTGGCTGCCGGTGCCAGCTTCGGCCAATTTGCAATCCATGAAGACGACTCAGTCGCCGACTACAGCCTGAAAATCTTCGACACCACCTTGCACACCCTGATGGAAGTGCGTGAGAAGCTCGACCCGGTGGAGCTGCAAAAGGCCGTGACCGCAATGTCCCAGGCCCAGCGCGTAGAGTTCTACGGCTTTGGCGCGTCCGGCGCGGTGGCAGCCGATGCCCAGCACAAATTTTTTCGCCTGCTGCTGACCGCCGCGGCCTACAGCGACCCGCACATGCAGGCGATGTCGGCGGTGACCTTGAAGCCCACTGACGTGGCCATCTGCATTTCCCAATCAGGTCGTTCCAAAGACCTGCTGATCACCGCCAACCTGGTGCGTGAGAGCGGCGCGTCGTTGATCACCCTGTGCCCGAGCCAGACGCCATTGGCGGAGCTGTCCACGGTGAACCTGGCGATCGACGTGCATGAAGACACCGAGATCTACACGCCGCTGACCTCACGCATTGCCCACCTGGTGGTCATCGACGTGCTGGCGATGGGCGTGGCCATGGCCCGTGGCCCGAGCCTGGTCAACCACCTCAAGAGCGTGAAGCGCAGCTTGCGCAGCCTGCGGTTGTCGCCCAAGTCCGTCAAAGCCCTCGACGACTGAGGGTCTGTGGGAGCTGGCTTGCCTGCGATAGCGGTCTGCCAGTTACCCTCTTCATTGCCTGATACACCGCCATCGCAGGCAAGCCAGCTCCCACATGGTTTTGTGTCAGCTTTGGAAGATTCATCATCCTGTAACCCCCGCGCCGCCAAACCGTCATCCCACGCGCCCATCCTGTACTCCCCGTACTCGCATTGGGAGACTCCAAATGACCCGGCCCTACGAAGACAGCAACAGCACCGTCAAGACCCGTCGTCAGCAGGAAGACCAGCGCCGCATGGCGTTCCGTCGCGCCATCGAAGACCGTTGCGAGGAGCGCCAGTTGCTCCAGAGCATCAGTGACTACCCGGAACTGCATTGGCAGGCACCCGTGGCTGCCCAGCGAAACGCTCAGCCAGCGCGCTGATCTGCACCCGCTCGCTGCGAATAAAGCCCAGGAACGCATGGGCCACCGGTGACAGACGTTTAGCCTTGGCCTGCACCAGGCACCAACTGCGGTACAGCGGCAGTTCTTCCACCGGCAGCTCCTTGAGCCCGCCGGTGGCCAGCTCCAGGTTCAAGGCGTGGCGTGTCAGCAGGGCCACGCCCAACCCCGCCGCCACGCACTCACGCTGTGCCTCCGCCGACGCCACTTCCACCGTCTGGGTGAAGTGCACGCGTTTTTCCTTGAAGTACTCTTCGCAGGCCAGCCGCGTGCCAGAGCCCGGTTCGCGGATGAGCAGGGTATAAGGCTCCAGGTCTTGCAGGCGCAACGGCCCTTGCAGGCTCAGGGGATGATCCGGCAATGCCACGGCCACAATCGGGTTGTTGAGAAACGGCAGGAACTCCAGGCCCATGTCCTGGGGCACCATGGACATGATCACCAGGTCATCGCGGTTGTCCGAGAGCCGGCGGATCACCTGGGCGCGGTTGACCACCGTGAGCTGCAGTTGCACTTCCGGGTGCTGGCGCTTGAAGGCGGCGAACAGGTGCGGCACGAAATACTTGGCGCTGGATTCCACCGCCAGTTTCAGTTGGCCTTGCAGCGAGCCCTGCATGTCCGACAGCTGCATATCGAGGTTTTCCAGGCGCCCGAAAATATCGCGGCTGGCCCGTTGCAGGGCTTCGGCGGCCTCGGTCATGTAGAGCTTTTTGCCAACATAGTCGAACAGCGGCTGGCCGATCAGCTCTTCCAACTGGCGAATTTGCAGGCTGACCGCCGGTTGGGTGAGGGACATTTCCTCGGCGGCACGGCTGTAGGAACGCAAATCGCACACTTCATTGAAGATCTGCAATTGACGCAATGTCATACGCATCAATGACTTACGCATTTTATAAGCCCTTGGTCCCTTGGTCGTCCGGCCAACTATAAGTCTTTACTTATACACAACCCAATAATTATTGATTTTTGTTAATTCTCCTGTGCGCATAGTGTGTGTCTCGCGACTGTCATGAAACATTTGGTCACGCGCCGGCCCGGCTGCAACGGGTCGAAGCACGCAAATCGGCTCAAGGGAATTTCCAAGTGATAAAAAAGATCCTGATCGCCAACCGTGGTGAAATTGCCGTACGAATCGTGCGTGCCTGCGCCGAGATGGGCATTCGCTCGGTCGCGGTTTATTCGGACGCCGACCGCCATGCGTTGCACGTCAAGCGTGCCGACGAAGCCCACAGCATCGGCGCCGAGCCACTGGCCGGCTACCTCAACCCGCGCAAGCTGGTGAACCTGGCGGTGGAAACCGGCTGCGATGCGCTGCACCCCGGCTACGGCTTCCTGTCGGAAAACGCCGAATTGGCAGATATCTGTGCCGAGCGCGGCATCAAGTTTATCGGCCCCTCGGCAGAAGTGATTCGCCGCATGGGCGACAAGACCGAAGCGCGCCGCAGCATGATCAAGGCCGGTGTGCCGGTTACGCCGGGCACCGAAGGCAACGTTGCCGATATCCACGAAGCCCTCACTGAAGGCGACCGTATCGGTTACCCGGTGATGCTCAAGGCTACCTCCGGTGGTGGCGGCCGTGGTATTCGTCGTTGCAACAGTCGCGAAGAACTTGAACAAGCCTTCCCCCGCGTCATTTCCGAAGCCACCAAGGCCTTCGGTTCGGCGGAAGTGTTCCTGGAAAAATGCATCGTCAATCCCAAGCACATCGAGGCGCAGATCCTCGGTGACAGCTTTGGCAACGTGGTGCACCTGTTCGAGCGTGATTGCTCGATCCAGCGTCGCAACCAGAAGCTGATCGAAATCGCCCCCAGCCCGCAACTGACCCCGGAACAGCGCGCCTACATCGGCGACCTGTCGGTGCGCGCGGCCAAGGCTGTGGGCTACGAGAACGCCGGCACCGTGGAGTTCCTGCTCGCCGAGGGCGAGGTGTACTTCATGGAGATGAACACCCGGGTGCAGGTGGAACACACCATCACCGAAGAAATCACCGGTATCGATATCGTTCGCGAGCAAATCCGCATCGCCTCCGGCCTGCCGTTGTCGGTCAAGCAGGAAGACATTCAGCACCGGGGTTTCGCGTTGCAGTTTCGTATCAACGCTGAAGACCCGAAGAACAACTTTCTTCCAAGCTTCGGCAAGATCACCCGTTACTACGCCCCCGGCGGCCCCGGCGTGCGTACCGACACGGCGATCTACACCGGCTACACCATCCCACCGTTCTACGACTCCATGTGCCTGAAACTGGTGGTGTGGGCGTTGACCTGGGAAGAAGCCATGGACCGCGGCCTGCGTGCCCTGGACGACATGCGCCTGCAAGGCGTGAAGACCACCGCCGCCTATTACCAGGAAATCCTGCGCAACCCGGAATTCCGTAGCGGCCAGTTCAATACAAGTTTTGTGGAAAGCCACCCTGAGCTGACCAACTACTCGATCAAGCGCAAACCCGAAGAGCTGGCCCTGGCCATCGCCGCCGCCATCGCCGCACACGCGGGCATATAAACATGCAGCTGCAAGTTCCAAGCGGCAAGCTAGAAGTAAAAGCAGATTGGCTTTTTCTTGCAGCTTGTAGCTTGAAGCTCTCAGCTATGAGGAGTCCCGAATATGAGCAAGAAGATCTTCGTAACCGACACCATCCTGCGCGACGCCCACCAATCGTTGCTGGCCACCCGCATGCGCACCGACGACATGCTGCCGATCTGCGACAAGCTCGACAAAGTCGGCTACTGGTCCTTGGAAGTCTGGGGCGGCGCGACCTTCGACGCCTGTGTGCGCTTCCTCAAGGAAGACCCGTGGGAGCGCCTGCGCCAACTGCGTGCCGCGTTGCCTAACACGCGCCTGCAAATGCTGCTGCGCGGCCAGAACCTGCTGGGCTACCGCCATTACAGCGACGACGTGGTCAAAGCCTTCGTGGCCAAGGCGGCGGTCAACGGTATCGACGTGTTCCGCATTTTCGATGCAATGAACGACGTGCGTAACTTGCGCGTGGCCATTGAAGCGGTCAAGGCCGCTGGCAAACATGCACAAGGCACCATCGCCTACACCACCAGCCCGGTGCATACCGTTGAGGCGTTCGTGGCCCAGGCCAAGCAATTGGAAGCCATGGGCTGCGACTCCATCGCGATCAAGGACATGGCTGGCCTGCTCACGCCCTACGCCACCGGCGAGTTGGTCAAGGCGCTGAAAGCCGAGCAGAACCTGCCGATCTTCATCCATTCCCACGACACCGCCGGCCTGGCTGCGATGTGCCAACTCAAGGCCATCGAAAACGGTGCCGACCATATCGACACGGCCATCTCCAGCTTTGCCTGGGGCACCAGCCATCCGGGCACCGAGTCGATGGTCGCGGCCCTTAAAGGCAGCGAGTTCGACACCGGCCTCGACCTGGAACTGCTGCAAGAGATCGGCCTGTACTTCTACGCCGTGCGTAAGAAGTACCACCAGTTCGAAAGCGAATTCACCGCCGTCGACACCCGTGTGCAGGTCAACCAGGTGCCGGGTGGGATGATCTCCAACCTGGCCAACCAGCTCAAAGAGCAGGGCGCTCTGAACCGCATGAGTGAAGTGCTGGCTGAGATCCCACGGGTTCGTGAAGACCTCGGCTTCCCGCCGCTGGTAACGCCGACCTCGCAGATCGTCGGCACCCAGGCGTTCTTCAACGTGCTGGCCGGTGAGCGCTACAAGACCATCACCAACGAAGTGAAGCTCTATCTGCAAGGCGGTTACGGCAAGGCGCCGGGCACTGTGAATGAAAAACTGCGCCGCCAGGCCATCGGCAGCGAAGACGTGATCGACGTGCGCCCGGCGGATTTGCTCAAGCCGGAAATGACCAAGCTGCGCGGTGAAATCGGCGCACTGGCCAAGTCCGAAGAAGACGTGCTGACCTACGCCATGTTCCCGGACATCGGGCGCAAGTTCCTCGAAGAACGCGACGCCGGCACTTTGGCTCCTGAAGTGCTGTTGCCGATCCCGGAAGCGGGCGGCGTGGCCCGTGCTGGCGGCGAAGGCGTACCGACCGAATTCGTTATCGATGTGCACGGCGAAAGCTACCGCGTGGATATCACCGGTGTCGGCGTGAAGGCCGAAGGCAAGCGCCACTTCTACCTGTCCATCGACGGCATGCCGGAAGAAGTGGTGTTCGAACCGCTCAACGAGTTTGTCAGCAGCGGCGGCAGCAAGCGCAAGCACGCGACCGAACCTGGCCATGTCAGCACGGCGATGCCGGGAAATATCGTCGATGTGCTGGTCAAGGCCGGCGACGTGGTCAAGGCCGGCCAGGCCGTGCTGATTACCGAAGCCATGAAGATGGAAACCGAAGTGCAGGCAGCGATTGCCGGCAAGGTGAGCGCTGTACATGTGGCCAAGGGCGACCGGGTGAACCCTGGCGAAATCCTGATTGAGATCGAAGGCTGATCACAGCCTTCGAAGCTAACGTTTAATCCTCGGGGGGGCAGGTGCTCCCCTTTTTTTTCGCCTGAAATTCAGGCATTCACGGGCTTAGAAGCTCATTTTCCACTGGCCCATCAGGCCTTGGTCGTGGCCATGGTTGCCGGCTTGGCTGCTATAGGTCAGGCCGACGCTGTGTTGGGTGGACAAGGCAAGGTCCAGGCCTGCTTGCAAGTCAAAGCTATCGCGGTCCAGGGCGGTGCCGGTGATGGTGTACCCGTCGATCAGGCCCGGTGCATAGCGCGAGGTTTGGCGGACCTGGCTGTTGACGTCGCCGTAGAGGTGTTTCCAGCTTGTGCTGAGGTGGGGCGTGAGGCTCATGTTGTTGTCGAAGCGATACAGCGTTGCCAGGCGCAGGCCAAAGGTGCTGTTCAAGTTTCGCTGGGTTTGTGGGCCGACGTTCAATGCGGTTACGCCGCCGCTCTCTTTGAAACGGTCGCGCTGATAGCGCTGGTAGCCGAGGCCGACGAAGGGTTCGACAGTGGAATCACCGCTGCCCAATTGATAGCCCAGTTCGGAGAACAGTGTCTGGCTGCTGGCGTTGTATTTGCTTTTGAGCGAGTCGTGGTAAGTGAGCAGGCTGACGCTGCGTTTGTTCTGCCCGGCATGGTTGCTGTAGATCGCCCCCAGGCGCAGGGCGAAGGGGCCGTCCTGGCGCACGGCGTAGCCGCCCAAGTGCCAGCTGTCCAGTTCGGCGGCATAACGCGGGGCATCGAAGCGGCTGGAGGTCTTGGCGCCCATGACACCCACCCGCCAGGCATGGTCGATCGCCCAGTCGGCGCCCAGCAACAGGCCTTGGGTATCGTGTTTCAAGCCGGCGCTGCCGTGTTGTGTGTCCAGGCTGCCGGCGTTGCCCAGGCCTTGCACCCAGAAGTGGCCGTCGTCGTCAGTAGGCAGTGTGCGCAGGGTGGCGAGCAATTGGCGGCTCAGGTGCTGGGTGGTGGCCTGGGTTGCGGTGGCCAGGTTGGCGTTTTGGCTGGCGGCCAGTTGCTCAAGGGCTGCACCGATCCCTCCGGGTTGTTTGCTCAATTGCTCGAGCGATTTTTGCAGCTCCTTGAGGTCTTCCGAGTCCAACTCGCCGGAGGCCACCAGTTGAATCATTGCCGGCTCCAGCACCTTGGCGACCTGCAGGCCGTTGTGCGAAGTGGCCTGCTGAGTGAGGAATCCGTCGAAGGGCGGTGGAATGGGCGGCGCTTCGAACTGGGGTATAAATACTCCGCTATGGTCGGCGGCGTCATAGGGATAGCTCCCGTAGGGCCTGTATTCGATATCGCCGCGCGCATGGGCAGGCTGAAAACTGGCGGCCACTGCCAAGCTGATGACGATTGCGATTCTTTGAAGTGTAAAGGGCATGAATTCCCAACCTCTGATGAATGAGGCCGGGAATTTAGGCGAGGTGCCGGGGGATAACTGTCAGTCTATCGACCGCTGATGTGCGGGAGTTGTCTCTAGTACGGTGCGATTAAAAACTCATCTGCCATTGGCCGGTCAGCGCATGGTTACGGCTGTTGCTGCCCACTTCGCCGATATAGCCCAGGCCCAGGCGATGACGGGCGGATAAGCCTACGTCCAGGCCCGCTTCGAGCAACAGGCTGTCGCGGTCCAGGGCGCTGCCTTGCACATTGAAGGCGGTGCCACCGGCCAGGAAAGCCTGGCGTGTGGTGCTGTCGACATCGCCATAGGTGTGCTTCCAGCCAACGCTGGCACGAGGTGTGAGGCTGACGCCGTTGTCCAGCTGGCTCAGGTGCGCCAGGCGCAGGCCGAAGGTGCTGCTCAAGTTGTCCTGGGTCTGGCCCTCGACATGCAGCGCAGCGGCGCCGCCTTTTTCGTTATAGCCGTCGCGCTGGTAGCGCTGGTAGCCGAGGTTGGCGAACGGTTCTGCGCTGAAGCGACCGCTGCCCAGGGCGTAGCCCAGTTCCGCAAAAGCCTGCTGGCTGTTGGCGTCATAGTCGCCTTTGGGGCGGTCGTTGAAACCGTTGAAGGCCACCGTGCGTTTACTGTCGCCCTGGTGCCCGCTGTAGGCCGCACCC
This sequence comes from Pseudomonas sp. L13, assembly GCF_009935965.1. Classification (NCBI taxonomy): domain Bacteria; kingdom Pseudomonadati; phylum Pseudomonadota; class Gammaproteobacteria; order Pseudomonadales; family Pseudomonadaceae; genus Pseudomonas; species Pseudomonas sp. L13. The sequence continues at coordinate 177,259 of NZ_QODJ01000001.1, read as the reverse complement.
AGGCGCAAGGCCATCGGGCCGCTCTGGCGCAGGGCATAGACGCCGGCGTGCCAGCTGTCGACGCTGCCGTCCACACCGGTGGTGTCCAGGTCGGTCTTGGAGTAACCGCCCAGCACACCCAGGCGCCAGTCGCTGCCCAGCGCCCAATCGGCGCCGAGCACTGTGCCTTTGGTGCGTTGGGTCAAGCCGTTGCTGCCGTGCTCGCCATCAAGCTTGCCGTAGCTGCCGATGCCTTGCAGCCACAGGCGGCCACGGGCATTCGGGTCATTGAGGTTGCGCACTTCGGCGGGCACGCCGGTGGCGGCCAGTAACGGCGTGTCTTTGTCATTGAGTCCCACCAGCAGTCCCGCACCGCCGCCCACCTGGTGCATGGCGGCGAGCATGCTGTTGCCCACTTGCGCACTGGCATTGAGGGTGGCGCTGGTGAGGTTGGCGGTGCTGCTGCCCGCCAGTTGCTCGATGGCTGCCCCGGCTGTGCCGGTGGTGGTATTGAGCAGGGCGTTGTACAGCGGGTTGTTCGTGCCCAGGCCTGCCAGGCTGTTGGCGGCGCTGGCGCCATTGCCGGTGCTGGCGAATTGGTTGAAAGCGATGTCGTTACGGGTGTACGTAAGGCCGACCTGAGTGGCGCTGTAATCCAGGGTTGGGGTCAGGAATGCGTAGTCGCTGGTGACCTTGCCAAACGTGCCATTGATGCTGCCGGCTTGCAGCACGCTGTAATGGCTTTGCCAGGGGTAGGTGCCTTCGCCGGGGTTGACCGCCAGGGTCGCACCATTGAGGTAAGCGGTGCCGCCGACCTTGATCGGCGCGCTGCTGCCGTCGGCGTTGACGCCATAGGCCAGGGTCGAGCCGCTGCCCATGCGCAAGTCGCGGTTGATGGTGGCGGTGCCCAACGCGGTGTTGGTCTGCAGGGTACCGTTCACCACCAGGCTGCCCACCGAGCCGCCGCCGGCATACACACCGCCTGTGTCGACCGTCACGTTACCGGTAATCCCGCCTTGGTTGACCAGCTTGGCACCGCTGGAAATCTCGCCGCCGTCGCTGAAGTCACCTTGGCCGGTCAACGTCCAGGTGCCTTGCTTGACCTCCAGCCATTCAAGGCCGCGGCTGTCGCCAAAACTGCCGCCTGCGACGTCGTCCAGGGTCAGTCGGTCGTAACCGCTGCCGCCGTCTACCGTGCCGATAAAGCGGCTGCCGTTGCGTAAGATCAGTTGGTCATCGCCGCCGCCCAAATCCAGGGCCAGGCCATTACTGCCGCTGATGGTGCCGCTGTTGATGACCGTGTCGGCGTAGTTGCCGACGAACTTCACGCCAAAGCCATCCAGGCCCTGAATCGTGCCGTGGTTCTCCAGGGTGGTTGCCGCGAGCCCCGGCCCGTCGCTGCCGTCGTCCACCAGGATGGCATTGTTGGCCCCGCTGACCAACGCGCCTTTGGCGTTGTAGATAGCGCCCCCGCCCAGGGCGATCCCTTCGCTGCCGTTGGCGAAGCCGTTCTTGTCGACACCCCCGGCGCCGACACCCTGGATGACGCCGTAGTTTTCGATATGGGCGATCTTGTCGATGTCCACGCCGTCACCGTCGCCATCCGGTTGCAGCCCGGAGAGCGCGCCGGTGATGGTGCCGTGGTTGACCACAGTGCCGTCGCCATCGGAACCAAAGCCCGAGCCGTTGCGGCCGATCACCGTGCCGTAGTTGTTCAGCGTGGCGCCCTCGTCCGTGGTGATGCCATGGCGGCCACCGGAAATCAGGCCGTAATTGGTCACCGCCACGCCGCTGGCGGAGTCGATGTCCACGCCATCGAACTTGTCATCGCGGGAGAAGGTGTCGCCGGTGGAGATCTCACCGTAGTTAGTGATAGAGGCGTTGGCGCCGGTCTTCATGCCGTCGCTGGCCTCCCCGCGAATCAAGCCACCGGCACGGTTGATGATCGTGGTGGTGACGTTACTGCTGCGCAGCGCATCCAGGTCCAGCCCTTGGCCGGTGGCCGAGCGAATGGTGCCGCTGTTGTCGATCAGCACGCTGCCGCTGGCAAAGTTATTGTTGATGCGCAACGCATCATTGGCGCCTTGGATCACACCGCCGGCAAGGTTGTAAATGCTGTACCTGCGCTCCCCGCTGACACTGCCCGAACTGTCGATACCCCGGCCGCCACTGGAGACCAATTTGCCCGCGTTAGTCACCACCACACCCGTACCGCGGGTGCCATCCTTTAGCGTCACCGCCACCCCGGAGGTTGTAATGCTGCCAGGCGCCGACGTGGTCAACGTATCGCTGCCACCCAGGGTTTGCCCCTGGGTGGTGGGTGTGTCGATCTGCAGGTTTTTCGCTGCGGCGGCTTCAATAAAACCGCCGCTGGCCAACAGGGTGATGGCGAGCGCGAGGCGTTGAAGAGACGGGGGCATGCTGGACGACCTTGTTATGGCAAGCGAGTCGACCTATATAACGGAGCGGGGTTGCAGGAATGTGTCGGTAAGATGACGACGATGAATATGCAATCTATTGCAGATCCTTGAGCCTATTCAGCCTGAGCGCTGCAATATATTGCACATTCTGCACGTCAACCGCGCCGCACGTAGCCCTTGCCGAAATGCCGCTCCATCCGCGCCTGGATCAATTCGAGCCCCAGGGACATCACCCAATAAATGATCGCCGCCGTCGTGAGCATCTCGATATAGCGGTAGCTTGAGCGGCCATAGGACTGCGCCAGAAACATCACTTCCCACACGCCCATCACCGAGATCAGCGACGAATCCTTGAGCATCGAGATGAACTGGTTGGTGGCCGGCGGGATGATGGTGCGCATGGCCTGGGGCAGGGTCACGTGCCAGAAGATCGCCCTGTCGCGCATGCCCAGGGCCAGCGCAGCCTCGCGTTGACCATGGGGCACGCCGAGGATGCCGGCGCGGAAAATCTCGCTCAGGTAGGCGCCGTAATTCAGTGACAACGCAATGATCCCGGCGACGATGGCGCCTGGCACCAGCCCCAGTTGCGGCAGGCCCAGGTAGATCAACAGAATCTGGATCAGCAGCGGTGTGCCGCGAAAGAACGAGGCGTAGAAACTGGCGATGCCAAACGCCACCGCACTTTTCGACAGGCGGCCCAGCGCGGTGATAAAGCCCAGCACCGATGAGGCGACGATGGCGCACAGGCACAAGAACAGCGTCAGCGCCGCGCCTTGCAGGAAGCCGTTGGGCGCAAGGTGCAGGCCGACCAGGTTGGGCAGCTTGTCGAGGATGATCGAGAACTTCAGGTCAAAGCTCAGGAAAAAACTCGCAAACAGGCCGAACAGCGCCGCCCAGGTCAGGTAAAGCCGTAGGCGAAAACTCATCGGCTGATATCGGCGCCGATCCATTTTTGCGACAGCGCGCTCAAGGTGCCGTCCTGCTTGAGCTGGGCGAAGACCTCACGCACTCTGCTGTCCCACTGCGGGTCGCCTTTCTCGATGGCCACCGAGTTGGGCTCCGAGTACAGCGGCGCACCGGCGAGCTTGAAGCGCTTGTCCTGGCTCAGGCGCGGCTGCGCGGTGACCAGGTTGGTGAGGATCGCGTCCAGGCGCACGCCAGCACCCAGGCCCAGGTCCTGGAACGCCACGTTGTCGGTGTCGTACGGGGCGATCTGCACCGCCTCGAACGGGTACTGCAACTGCGTGTCTTCGGCGCCTTCGATCACCAGGTTCTTGTTCAAGTAGCTTTCGTAGCTGGAGGCGCTGGTGAGGCCGACTTTCTTGCCGCTCAGGTCCCGGGCTTCGTGGATGCGATCGTCCTTGGCATTAACCACGATCACGGCCGGCGAAGCGTAGTCACATTGGCGAAGCGCGGTTTGCCGCAGAAGGCCAGGTGTTGGCCGCGTTGGCCGGTGAGTTGGCGCGACGGGCGGTGCAAGCCTCCGGTAAAGCTGTCCAGGTAGCCGGCTCATTGCCGCCGCTGTTTGGCTCTTATCGCCCGGATCTGTTCCAGGCCGAGCGCGTCAGTGAGTTGCTGACACCGCTGGTGAATGGTCTGGCCCCGCATGTCGATCTGTGGCTGGCGGAGACCCAGAGCTCGATCGCTGAAGCGCGAGCGATCCATGCCGGGCTGCCTAAGGATGGCAAACCGTTCTGGCTGTCGTTTACCTTGAAAGACGAAGACACCGACGAGGTGCCGCGCCTGCGCTCCGGCGAACCGGTGGCGGATGCGGCCGAGGCGGCGGCGCAGCTGGGCGTGCAGGTCTTGCTGTTCAACTGCAGCCAGCCGGAAGTGATCGGCGCGGCGATTGATGCGGCGCGAGCAACCTTCGAACGATTGGGTGTGAAGATTCAGATCGGCGCCTACGCCAACGCGTTCCCGCCGCAACCCAAGGAAGCCACGGCCAACGATGGCCTGGACCCGTTGCGCGACGACCTCGACCCGCCCGGTTACTTGCAATGGGCGGCCGATTGGCAAGCGCGCGGCGCTAGCCATTTGGGTGGGTGCTGCGGCATCGGACCGGAGCATATTGCGGTGCTGGCCCAGAAGTTGGCTGGCTGAGCCTAAGTTCCGAGAGTCGCCACCCTCCAATGTGGGAGCTGGCTTGCCTGCGATGGCATCAACTGGTTTGCCTGATACACCGAGGTGTCTGTATCGCAGGCAAGCCAGCTCCCACACATGTGAGTATTAACCCCGACACTCTGTGAGTGTCTTCAACTGGCCCGAACCACTCTGGTTCGCCTCCGACAACCACACCTCAAACCCGGCACCGACCTTCGGCCATTCCGAATCCAGGATCGAATACCACGCCGTATCGCGGTTCTGTCCCTTGACCACCATGTGCTGGCGGAACACCCCTTCAAAACTGAACCCCAACCGCTCGGCCGCGTACTTGGACCGCGCGTTGCCGTTGTTGCACTTCCACTCCAGCCGACGGTAGCCCTGCTCGAACGCATACTTGGCCAGCAGGTACACCGCTTCGGTGCTTTTCGGCGAGCGCTGCATCGGTGCGCCGAAGGTGACGTGGCCGATTTCGATACGCCCTTGGGCCGGGACGATGGACATCAGGCTGAGGATGCCCTGGACCTGACCCGTGGCGCGGTCGATCACGCTGAAAAAGTACGGGTCGTTGTGGGTAGCGTGGTTGTTCAACCAGGCATCGAAGGCACTGCGCTCGGGGAACGGGCCATAGGGCAAGTAATCCCACAGCTTCGGGTCGGCTCCTGGGCCTTCAAGGGCTTGCCACAGTTGGTCGGCATGGCGCGCCGGGTCGAGCTTTTCCAGGTGGATAAAACGCCCTTCAAGCAATTGCGCGGTGGGCGCCGGGACGCCTTTCCAGTCGGCGAGGGAAGTGATCATGCTGTGCTCCTTAAAGACCTTTGCGAAATTGGATGAAGCCTGGGCGTTCGGCGATGCGCTCGTAGAGCTGAATCGCGGTGGCGTTGGTCTCGTGGGTCAACCAGTGCACCTTGCAGCAGCCATCGGCCTTGGCGGTGGTGTAGACGAATTCGATCAGCTTGCGACCCACGCCCGTGCCACGTTGGGCCGGGTTTACGAGCAAGTCCTGCAGGTAGCAGGAGTTCTCGATGCTCCAGTTGGAGCGATGGTAGATGAAGTTGACCATGCCCACCGCCTTGCCGTCCTGCCAGGCCAGTGCCGAATGGGTCGGCTCGCTCGGGTCGATCAGGCGCTGCCAGGTGCTCTGGCTGACGGCGTCCGGCAGTTCGGTGTTATAGAACTTCAAGTACGCCTGCCACAGCGGCAACCAGGCGGCGTGGTCGGCGACGCTGACCTGGCGAATGTCGACCAAGCTCATTCTGAAACTCCTTGGGGAATAAAGCGGGCGAGGGTCTGGTCACGTACATCGGCACTGGCGGCCAGGCCGTCACGGACACCGGCCATGTCGGCGGCGCTGCGGTTCTGGCTGAGTTTGCGTTTGCCCACCAGGCGTTCGATCGGCAAGGCAAAGCCGACGATGGCCTTGAGCATGCCGTCAATGTAGTCCGCCGGTGCGTCGCTGACACGCCAGGGTTGGGCGCGGCCACTTTCATGGCGGTCGGTGAGGGCGGTGACCACCTTGAGCAAGCGCTCGGCGTCGCTGAATACCTCGGGCTTGCCATAGGCGTGCACGGCGATGTAGTTCCAGGTTGGCACCACTTTGCCGTGCTCGGCCTTGGCGGGGTAAAACGCCGGGCTGATATAGGCGTCGGCACCGGCGAAGATCACCAGCGCTTCACCGCCATTTTGCAGCTCGCGCCATTGCGGGTTGGCTTTGGCCAGGTGGCCGTAGAGCGTGCCGTTGGGTCCTTCATCGGGGTTGAGCAGCAAGGGCAAGTGGCTGGCTTGCAGGCCGTTTTCACCCATAGTTACCAACTGCGCCAGACGGGTGTGCTGGATCAGCTGCTGGATTTCGGGCAAGTCATCGAGAGCAAAGGCGCGGGGTGTGTACATGGAGATTTTCCTTGGCGAATGCCTGCATCCTAGGCAGGCTATTGGTTCGTTGTAAGAGCCATCTAGCGCTATTTTCATAGGTCCAATATGCCGCCCCTTTCGCCGCCGTTGTCCTTCAACCCCGCTGGTATCGAGCTGGACCGCCGCCAGGGCCTCACGCGCCAACTCTATGAGGCCCTGCGCCAGCGGGTGCTGGATGGGCGATTGGTCAGCGGCACGCGGTTGCCCGCAACCCGAGATTTGGCGACAGCCTTGTCGATTTCCCGCAACAGCGTGGTGCGCGCCTACGATCAGTTGTATGCGGAAGGGTTTATCGAGAGCCGGGTGGGTGATGGCACCTATGTTGCCCAATTGCCAATGGCCAAAAAACTATCCACAAAAGCATCCACAGGGTTGTCAACAGGCTTATCCCCAGGGTTATCCACAAAATGGGCGCATTTACCCGAAGATTTGGATGATGAAGTTATCCACAGTGCCGGGTTGGCGCGGGTAAAAGACCATCATCTGCCCCAGCCGCCTTTGGGGCCGCCTCGGGCCTTTCGCGTGGGTGTACCGGCCTTTGATCTGTTCCCGTTTGAGGTTTGGGCCAAGCTGAATGGGGCGTTCTGGCGCAAACCCGACCTGGAACAGTTGTGCTATGGCGACCCGGCAGGTGACGGCCGCCTGCGCGGTTTGATCGCCGCGTACCTGCGCAGCTCGCGCGGCATGCAATGCACGGCTGAACAAATTGTGATCACCAGTGGCGCACAGCAGGCCATCAGCCTTTGTGCACAGTTGCTGGTAGAGCCTGGGGACGGCGTGGCGGTGGAAAACCCCGGTTACCGCGCGGCCGGCCATGCATTCGCTTTGGCCGGCGGGCGACTGCATGGCGTGCCGGTCGACGGCGAGGGCATGGATTGCCAGGTGCTCGGTACCCTCAATGATTGCCGCGTGGCGTATGTCACGCCTTCCCATCAGTACCCACTGGGCGTGGTGATGAGCCTGGCACGGCGCCTGGAATTGCTGGCCTGGGCCGAACGTTCAGGCGGTTGGATCGTGGAAGATGATTACGACGGTGAGTACCGCTACAGCGGTGCGCCGCTGTCACCGTTGGCCGCGCTGGATCGCAATGGCCGCGTGCTGTACGTCGGCACCTTCGGCAAGGTGGCGTTCCCGGCGTTACGCCTGGGTTACCTGGTGTTGCCCCCGGGCCTGGTGCAAGCCTTCACCCGGCGCCGCGCCGTGGACGTGCGCCATTCCGAAGTCAGCACCCAGGCGGTGATGGCCGAGTTTATGGCGGCGGGGCATTTCCAGCGCCACATTCGCCGCATGCGTCGCGCCGCGTTGAGCCGACGCAATGCCGTGCTGGCCGGTTGGCCCGACGGGTTGCCCGGCGTCGGGCCCTTGCCCAGCGTTGCGGCCGGGCTGCACCTGACGGTGCGGGTGGACAGCCAAGCCCGTGAACAGGAGCTGCTCGCTCAAGCCCATGGGGCGAATGTCGAGATCAACGGCTTGAGCAGCTATTGGCTGGCTGACACCCGCCCACCCCCAGACCAGCGCGCTGGTCTGGTAATGGGGTTTGCCGCGGTGCCAGAGGCAGCCATCGCGCAGGCGTTGGCACGTTTGCGTCAGGCATGGTTGGCGTGAGAAGCGGTCAGTTGTTGAAGGCGGCGTAGGCGCTTGTCGTTTGATCATCTCGATATAGGTTTTTCTGCCCAGCGGATAGAAGCGTTGCGCCGCATCGTTGAGGTTGCGGTTGCCCACGTCTCGACCGCTAGCCATCGGCCGTAGGGGGGCGCATTACCTCACGTTGAAAAACAACCGCTGTGCCTGTTCCAGATTGATTTCGCTTAGGTAGATCGCGGTTTTCTGCTTCTCGCTAAGGCCGTTGAGGGTGTCGGCTTCTTCACCCCGCGCGTGCTCTTGCGGGGTTTTGAGGCGCGCACGCAAAAACGCCCTGGCGGGTACCCAGTCGGTGGAGTAATGAAAATGGGCATACCACAGCACGCTTCGGTCGTTGCGGTTGCTGAGGGTGTACTCGTCCAGATAGGCTTTCTCAGGGCCTTTGATTCGGCGCCGCTTGGCAGTTTTTTTGATGACTATTTCCTTGTTTTGCATCAGCCACTCCACACCTTGCACGGTGGGTGGGCGTTTTTTGATTAAAAGTGACTTGTAGCTGCGCGCCTCGCTGTAGAGCGCTCGCGCCGCGTCGCTGAGTTGTTTGTTGACAACGGCCGCGGAGCCTAGGCGGCTGTCGGTGACATTTTCCTCGGTCAAGGCCCGCTCAACATTGGCAGAAGCTTGCTCCAGTTTTTGTGCGTGCTGGTGATACAACCATTCGATGCCTATGGCGCTGCGCTCCGGCTTGACGGCTTGTTCGGCGGCACGTTGCTTGAAGGCTTCCAAGTCGTCCAACAGGTCCTGGGCCTGATTGACGCAAGTGGCGAGATCGAGGGAGGTGGTGGACGATGTTTCGACGGGGCTTTCGCGTTGCACCCAGACGCCAGCGGGTTTTTCATGAAAGGTCGCGATGACCTCGTCGTTGAGCGGTGATCTGATATCCACCAGGCCGGTTTCCTCGCCGATGGCTGAGCGGCGTGGCTCGCCAATCAGAACGCCGTTGTAGCGCGTATGAATGATTTTTTTCTTGGTTTTTGGCGGTGTGGGCGGCGGTATGGGGCGGCTTCTGAGCGCTTCGCGATCATTGTGCAGCAACTCCAGGTGGCCAATGGTTTCGTCGTAGAAGCCGCGGACTTTTTCACGCAGACGCGTCAGGGGGCTGGTCAGCGCAACGTCGTTAAACTCCTGGGCAAAGTCCTGCAGGCGTTCGTCAATGATATTGAACTGTTCTACCAGGCTGCCGAGGATTTCGATGCGTTCGTCCAGGCGTGACTCGCTGCGCTCCAGCAGGCTTTCACGAAAACTCAGGATCGCCAGGTCGGCGCTGTCGACAATACGGTCGATGGCCGTCCAGGCGTCGGGCGCAGTGGTGGTGCCCTCGTCCACGCACAGGTTGCGCGCCATCGTCACTTGCAAGGCCCGCAGGTATTGGGCGGTATAAGCCGGCAAACTTTTGCGATGTTCGCGAATGGCCTCAAAGCCTGCCCTGCCCAATGCCCTGAGTTCAGTGAAGCGCGATTCGACGTCACTGAGGCGCTCAATCATGTCCTGGCTCATTTCGGTGAGAGCCCGGGCATCTTCGATCTGACGATCCTGCGGGTGGCTGATCTGATGCTCGATCTGGTCCAGTACGGTTTTGAGCTTGGGCGTGAAGGTGACTTGAGCCTCGCGTATCCCGGTTTCGCTCAGCTTCAACTCCGCGCCTAGGTAGCTCAAGGCTTGCTCCTGATAGGCCGCGGTCGGCGCGAAGACGTTCAAGATCTTGAGTTGTTGCAGCGCCGATTCGTAGCTATGTCTCTGGGCTTCAAGTTTCTGCAGGTAGGTCTGACGTCGGGCCTGTGCCGAGGTGCTGGCCTTGGGATCGTCCATCGCCACTCGCGCCTGCTGCACCTGCTCTTGGGTGGCGGTCTTGTCTTGCTCGAATTGCGACAAGCGTTGTTGGGCTTTATCGGCCTCGGCTTGGGCATCGCTCTGCGACTTTTGCTGCTGCTTCTTGGGGCCGCCACCGCGCAGGCGCAGGCGGGTGTCGATGAACCATTGTCCCCTGGCGTTGTGGACCAATGCCGGGCCCGTGCGCTCAGGCTTCTTGGGGTCGATGATGACCACCGTCCCATCCTCATCGGCGCTCACCTCGAACCAGCGTTCCCCCACGGGTGCGTAGTAGTGCTGCGTCTGTCGGTACAGGTGCTGGTATTGGCCCTCGGCAGTTTCAGCGGTACCCAGGTTCTGCGGCTTACTGACCTTGAAGCTGTCAAGCAGGGTGGCGAGTTCGCCTGGGGCGCGCTTGATTGCGCCAGCGATGTGCAAGTACGGTGAATGTTTAGGCACCTGCTCAGAGGGGGCGGCCGCCTGGTGTTTGGCCGTGACGTCTTTGGCGGTTGTCGCCTTCGGCAAGGCTGGCCTGGACTTGCGCGGGTAGCCGGGGCGGTGGCTGCGGCTGGCGGCGTGCAAGGTGATTGCCATGCCCAGGTTGAGGAAGACATCGGTGAGTGCCGCCCACTCGGCCTGTTTTTCACCGTGCTCCTGCGCCTCGACAAAGTTCTGCAGTTGATCGACCACCTGCCAGATCCACGCCGCCGTGCCCACGCTGCGGCCGAGAAAAGGCAGCACGAGATTGAAGATCAGCCAACCGGCGCGCTTGAAGGTGGCCCAGCGGTTTTCGGCGTTGGACACCGATTGCCGATCAGCCAGTTCGATCAGGGCATCAGCGTTGGCTTTGAACAGGGTGGAAAACCGATCGCCGTTGAGTACCTCTTCACCCAGCGCCATGGGCCCGCTCATGGTCCACAGCTTATCGGGCTCTATCAGGGCATCGGCTACCTGCCAGGGCGACGGCAGCGCGCCGGGAAATACATAGCTGGCATAGTCGCTGCGCACGGCCTCCGGTAGCCAGGCCAGCACCGACTCGCGCAGGCTGCTCGACTGCGAGATCGCATAGATCAGATTGGCCGGTGATGGGTACTGCATCAGCGCCGGCGTGAACATCGGCCGATACAGTAGGCAGGGCCCCGCCGCCGGGTCTTGGGGGCCGATCACATACATGTTCGCCACCGTGTCCAAAGCGGCAGACGCGCGCCGTAATGGCCGGAACGCCAATGGCCTCAGCACAATGGTTTGTCCGTCCACCCGGCGGTCAGTGACCTCGTCCTGTATGACGGCGGCCACATAACGGTAGCCGCGCTCGTCGATACCGTCTTGCTGGCGAATCTTGGCTTGCAAGGTCTGCATCGGCAGCTGGATCCGCAGGTGCTGTTTGAAGAGCTTTTTACGACGTGATGACGCCTGCGCGTCGTCCAGCAGTTTCGCTTTGATCAGCGCCGGATAGGTGCTGCCGATATCGGCAGCGGTGGCCAGTGACACAAAATAGTCTGCGTCCAACCATTCGGGCAGGTTGAAGCCCGTGTCAGTCTTGAGAGTGCGATTACCCGTCGGCAGCGCAATCAGATTTTGCAGGGCCAGCTCAGCCACGCTGAAGGTGCTGATGTCGGACTGCCCCGGTACCACGAAGGCGCCCCAGATGATCGGACTGGTCACCTCCAAGCGAATTTTATCCAGGGGAACGCTGGCGCTGTCAGGATGATCCTTGAGCATTTGCGCCTTGGTCATCTTCAACGCATACGCCTCGATGGAAGGAATGTCGTCCAGGTAGGAGCGGCCGGCGTTCTGGTTGTGCAGCGCGGCGAGGTCCTTCAAGTGGCGGGCGAAGAAATTCTGGTCCGCGTTGGACGCATTCATCAGCCAGTCGGGCAACTGGTTCTGATACCACTCAAGGCCCGGGCCTTCATCCGTCGCAAGGGGGACGACGGTGGGTGGCGTGCCCAGAGCGACGTCGGCGGTATGGGTGTCGTGCTCGTCTGAAAAGACGATGTCACCTACCGCTTCCACCAGCACAGACACCGTCGCGCAGGCCTGCTGATCAAAAAAATTGCCATCGGGTTCGTACAGGCTCCAATAGAGTTCCTGCTTTCCAGAACCCGGCAAGTGCGCAGACAGTGAATGGCCCAGTTGCTCCAGCGAGGCGAATTTTTCATAACCCTTGAGCAGCGAATGCATGAGGATCGAGGTTTGTCCTTCATGCTGGCCGATCAGGACCGGGATCACCACTTCATTCTGGTGTGTCACTTTTTCTGCGTCGATGCGGTCGATTTCAATCAGGCAGGCCTTGAGGTTGTAGGGGTCTTTACCCTTGCGGTCGGCCTTATCCGGAGACGCGAACAGGGTGCGCGCCATGGCGCAGTCGGTGGCGGTCCAGTCCTCGGCGGCCTCGACGTTCCAGGGCGCCCGCAATGTTTTCGACAGTCGTTGCCAGTGGGCGCCGTTGCCGTTGGTCTGGTTCCAGTAATCGACCAGCTGTTGCTGGAACGCCCGCAGCATGACCGGCGCCAACAGGTTGAGGCTCTTGGCGATTTCATAGATGCGCACGGGCAGGTGCACCGCCGGTTCGATGCTCGGTTGCTGCGTGAGAAAGTGCTCGCCCTCGATGTACAGCGCGGGCACGGCCACGACGGCCTGTATGGCAAGGGTCTCACTGAGCGACTGATACTGAGTGGGGCCGGCGACGATTTCGTCGTCGATCAGTTGCCAGGTGGGCGTACCGACCATGGCGATGTCCGGGTCGATATCCAGCGTTGGGTAGTGTTCTCGCAGCGACTGGCGCAACACGTGGGATGCGGTCTCCCGGAACGAAGGACCGACATAGAGTTCGGTGAACAGCGCTGAGCGTTCATCCAGGCGCTGAGTGTTCGTACGGGTATTGTTTGCAACTGATGAGGTCATGAGGCTTCCCTGTCTGGCCGATTGATGGAAGTAGCCCGAGGCACAGGCTCGGAATTTCCATGCTAGGGCTCGGCCCAGCCAGGGAGGCGGTGCTTACGTAGGCCTACCGTACATCTGCCGTGCGTTACCTCCCGGATTTGATCTTGGTCCAGGCCCGCGTCCTGGCGCGTTCGGCTTTGCTGTCCAGGGGTTTGAGGGTGTAGAGCGTGGCCATGGCCGTTTCGGTCGGGTACAGGTTGGGGTTGTTGCGAATGGCCGGGTCGACTAGTTGAGTCGCGTCCTTGTTGGGGTTGGGGTAACCGACAAAGTCACTGACCGGCGCGATGACGTTGGGTTGCAGCAGATAGTTGATGAAGGTGTAGGCGTCGCCCGGGTTTTTAGCGCCTTTGGGAATGGCGAGCATATCGAACCAGATCGGCGCGCCCTCCTTGGGCAGGCGCATGTCCACGATCACGCCATTCTTGGCCTCCTTGGCGCGGTTGGCGGCTTGGGAAAAACTGCCGGAGTAGCCCACCGCCACGCAGATATCGCCGTTGGCGATGTCGGCCATGTATTTGGAGGAATGAAAGTAGGTGACGTACGGGCGGATCTTCATCAGCAGTGCTTCGGCCTTGTCGTAGTCCTTGGGGTTGCTGCTGTTGGGGTTCAGGCCCAGGTGCTGCAAGGCCAGGGGCAGGATCTCCGAGGGCGAGTCCAGCAGGGCGACGCCGCATTGCTTGAGCTTGCTGATGTTCTCTTCCTTGAAGATCAGGTCCCAGCTGTCCACGGGCGCGTTGTCGCCCAGGGCCGCCTTGACCTTGGCCGGGTTGAAGCCGATCAGGATGGTGCCGTACATGTAAGGCACGGCGTATTGGTTGCCGGGGTCGTTGGCCTCGATCAGCTTCATCAGCTTGGGATCGAGGTGGTTCCAGTTGGGCAGTTGGCTGCGGTCCAGGGGCTGGAACACGCCGGCTTCGATCTGCTTGGCCAGGAACACGTTCGAAGGCACCACCACGTCATAGCCGGAGTTGCCGGTGAGCAGTTTGGCTTCCAGGGCTTCGTTGGTGTCGAAGATGTCGTACACCAGCTTGATCGACGGGTGCTGGGCCTTGAAGTCTTCCAGCGCCTTGGGCGTGATGTAGTCGAACCAGTTGTAGACCTTCAGGGTTTTTTCTTCGGCCTGGGCTGCGCCGCTGACAACCACGGCGCACAGGGCGAGCGACTTGAGCATGTTCATTGGGCTGCTTCCTCGAAACCTTCCAGCACGTTGACGGCGTTGATGCCGATTTCTTCCACCGCGTAGCCGCCTTCCATCACGAACAGCGTAGGTTTGCCCAGGCGGGCAATGCGTGCGCCCATGGCCAGGTAGTCGGGGCTGTCGAGCTTGAACTGCGAGATAGGGTCGTCCTTGAACGTGTCCACACCCAGGGACACCACGATGATGTCGGCGGCGTAGCGCTCGATCTCAGCGCAAGCCTGTTCCAGCGCGGCGCTCCAGGCCTGCCAGCCGGAGCCGGCCGGCAACGGATAGTTGAAGTTGAAACCAACCCCTTCGCCCTCGCCATGCTCATCGGCATAGCCGAGGAAGAACGGAAACTCCGCTTCCGGATGGCCGTGGATCGAGGTGAACAGCACGTCGCTGCGCGCGTAAAAAATCGACTGCGTGCCGTTGCCGTGGTGGTAATCCACATCGAGGATCGCGACCTTTTTGCAGCCCTGATCAAGGAACGCCTGGGCCGCGATGGCCGCGTTGTTGAGGTAGCAATAACCGCCCATCAAATCGCTAGCGGCATGATGCCCCGGTGGGCGGCACAGCGCGAAGGCACTGTGGGCGCCTTGCGCGATGGCGGCCTGCGCCGTGAGGGCTACTTGCGCTGCGCTGTAGGCCGCTTGCCAGGTGCCGGCGGTGATCGGCGCGCCCCCGTCGAAACTGTAATAGCCCAACTGGCCGTGCAGGCTGGTGGGCAACACGCGGCGCAACGTGCGCGCCGGCCAGGTGTAGGGCAGCAGGTCGCCGTCCTGGCCGTATTCGGTCCAGCGCTGCCAGGCGCCTTTGAAAAAGTCGAGGTAATCGCGGCTGTGGATACGTTGCAGCGGCGCCAGGCCGAAATCCTGCGGGGCCTGCACCTGGCCCAGTTCGCGGTCCTTGACCCGTTGCAGCACGTGGTCGGCGCGCGAGGGCATTTCGAAGCAGGGCATCAGTTGCCCGTCCATCAGTTCACAGCGGCCATGGTGCAGGTGGTGATCGTCCGAGTAGATCGTCAGCATTTGTTGTTCTCCGCAGGCTGTATTCGTGAGTGCAGTCTTGCGGCGCACGCGCTTTATGAGAACGACAGGAGCGGCCAAAAGGAGATAAATATGGCCAAAGTGTGTGTCCGCAATTCGCCCCTCATTGGCGCGTCATGCACGAAATTGGCTCGGTGTTACGCCGCTCCAGCGCACGAACGCATGCCTGAAGCTCGCCGTTTCGCTGAACCCCAGCGCCTCGGCAATCCGTTGGATCGGCCACAGGTCGTCAGCCAACAACTGTTTGGCGCGTTCGAAACGCAGCTCATCGAGCAGTTCCTGATAGCTGCATCCCAGGTTGTGCAGGTGCCGGCGCAGGGTGCGCGCTGAACAGTTCATCTGTTGGGCCAGGCCATCGAGCCCAGGTGCGGCGTGCAATTGTGCGGCCAGCAGCTGGCGGATTCGCCCCAGCCAGGCCTCACGCCCGGTGAATTCGGTGTTCTGTTTGCGGCAACGTTCGACCATGGCCTGGTGGGTGACCGCGTCGGCCAGGGGCAAAGGTTGGGCGAGCCAGCGTTTATCAAAGGCGAATGCATTGGTGACAGCCTGAAACTGCAGCGGGCAGTCGAAGCTCTCGGCGTAGCGGGCCTGATAATCCGGCGCATCGTGCTCGAACCGAGCGCCCAGCAACGGCAGGGGATGGCCGAGCAAGTCGTCGCAGATGACCTTCAGTGATCCCAGGCACAGCTCGACATTGAAGGCAGTCAGTGCCGGGTTTTCGCGGTAATCGCCGGCCGTGAACCAGATACGCTCGCCGTCCTCTTCCAGGCTCAGTTCGAAGAGTGTTCCCAATAGCGCCGGATACCGCAGGGCCAGGCGCAAAGCGTCACCGAAAGTGGCACTGGTGAGCAGGGCATAGCCCAGTAGGCCGTACGAGGAAACATGCATACGCCGGCCAACGATCAAGCCGATATCGCGCTGACGGGCCACGGCATTGGCGCACACTTGCATCTCTTGATGTGTGGCGATACGTGTGTCGGCGCGGCTCAAATCCGCGGTACAGATGCCGCTGCCGGCCAGCAATGCTTCATGGGGCAAGCCTTCGGCCTCGAAGGTACGCAGCACCAGGGACACGGCATTGAGGGTGGTGAGGTGGGAGTGCAGCATGGGAACTTCCAGCCAGGGGATGGCTGGAAGTGGAGCAAGTTACATGCCGGTCAGTTCAGCTCGCCGCACAGGTCCAATTCCACTAGGCGTCGGATTTCTGCGCTGTCCAGCCCCGCGCCGATCAAGGCGTTGAGCTTGGCGAAGGCCGCTTCGCGGGTCATGCCGCCGCCGGACAACACGCCTACACCGCGCAGGCGGCTGCCGGCTTCGTAGACATCCAGTTCCACGCCGCCTTCATGGCATTGGGTGATTGCCACCACCACTACATCTTTGTCCTGCGCACGTTGCAGGCTGGCGAGAAAGGCCGGATTGTCGCTTGGCCCGGTGCCGCTGCCGAAGCATTCGAGCACCAGTGCCTGGATGCCGCTGCCGATCAATGCATCCAGTTGCGCGGCCGCGATGCCTGGCACCAGCGGCAGGACGCCGACGTTGGCCGGGGCCTTGTCGTTGCGGTAGGCCAACGCGGCGGGAAGCTTGTCTGCCCGGGCAACACCGCCGTTGCGTTGCAGTGCGGCAAACGGATTACGCCCAAAACTGCGAATCTTCGCGCAGCGGGTCGGCGCCATTAGCGCGCCGTGGAAGTACAGGTGCACACCCGGCTTCAGGCCTTCGCCCAAGGCCGTCAACGCACCGCTGACGTTTTCCCAGGCATCGCTGTCGGGCACACCGGCTGGCAGCATCGAGCCGGTGAACACCACCGGCGCTGGCAGGCCCAGTAGCTGGAAGCTCATGGCCGCTGCGCTGTAGGCCAGGGTGTCGGTGCCGTGCAGGATCAGCACGGCGTCGCAACCGGCGTCTACTGCCTCGACCACGGCGCTGCGCAGGCGTTGCCAGTAGGCGGGGTTCATGTTGGCGCTGTCGATCAGTGGCGACATTTCCTGGAAGCGCCACGCGGGCAGGTCTGCGTCGGCAAACTGTTCACGCATGCGCACTTCAAAACCAGACGCGGGCGCCAGGCCATTGGCGCTGGCCTGCATGCCAATGGTGCCGCCGGTATAGAGCACCATCACGTTATTAGCTGATTGCATCGAAAATCTCCTGAACGAAAAACGCCGCCGGGCCCAGAGCATGCCCAAGGCCGGGCGGCGTGTCATCTGGCTGTGATTAACGTTGCGCTTGAGCGCTCAGTTCCGCTGCCGGGGCCGTTTCGGTTTTCACCGGGTTGGCCGGCCAGGCCTTGCGGTCCAAGTCCAGGTCAGGGAACTGGCTGGAATCGAACACCGGGGTCTTGATACCCGCCGCGCGCTGGTTGTCGTAGTCGTTGAGGATGCGCATGGCAATCTTGAACAGGAACGCCAGGGCGAACAGGTTGACGAACGCGAGCATGGTCATGGTGATGTCGGCGAAGGCGAACACGGTGCTCAGGTTCTCGATGGAGCCCCAGAAAATCAGCACC
Source organism: Pseudomonas sp. L13 (assembly GCF_009935965.1). Lineage (NCBI taxonomy): Bacteria > Pseudomonadati > Pseudomonadota > Gammaproteobacteria > Pseudomonadales > Pseudomonadaceae > Pseudomonas > Pseudomonas sp. L13. Next base: position 159,724 of record NZ_QODJ01000001.1, on the reverse strand, counting down.
AGCACCAAGGCGCGATAACCCATCAGCACCTTGCGGTTGTTACCGACCAGAAAGCGCAGGTTGCTCTCGCCCAGGTAGTAGTTGTACATGATCGACGTGAACACGAACAACGCCAGGGCCACCGAGATGAACATGCGGCCCCAGTCACCCACTACCGCCGCCAGGGAGTTCTGGGTCAGGGCAATGCCGTCGCCTTCAAAGCCTGGGGTGTAGAAACCGGACAGCAGGATCAGCAATGCAGTACAGGTGCAGATCACGAAAGTATCGAGGAACACGCTGAACGCTTGCACCACGCCCTGGGCGATCGGGTGTTCTACCGACGCCACTGCCGCCACGTTAGGCGCACTGCCCAGGCCTGCTTCGTTGGCGAACACACCGCGCTTCACACCCATGATGATCGCACTGCCCACCAGGCCACCGAAGGCTTGGTCGAGGCCGAAGGCGCTCTTGACGATGGTCGCGAGCATGGCCGGTACGTGGTCGAATTGCAGCACGATCACGTACAGGGTCACGGCGATGTAGACCAGGGTCTTGACCGGCACCAACAGGTCGGCAATCGAGGCGATACGCTTGATCCCGCCGATGAACACCAGGCCCAGCAACACCGCCAGCGCAAGGCCGGTGTAGGTGGTGTCGAGGCCGAAGGCGTTGTTCAGCGAGTGCGTTACAGCGTGGGCTTGCAGGCCGTTGAAAGCAAAGCCGAAGGTCACCAGCAACAGGAACGCCATGACCATCCCCAGCCAGCGCTTGTGCAGGCCGTGCTGGATGTAATACGCCGGGCCGCCACGGTAGGTGCCTTCAGCGTCGGTGCGCTTGTACAACTGGCCCAGGGAGCACTCGATAAAGCTCGAAGACATGCCCACCAGCGCGGTGACCCACATCCAGAACACGGCACCCGGGCCACCCAGGGTCACGGCAATGCCAACACCGGCGATGTTACCGGCACCCACGCGGCCCGCCAGGCTGAGCATCAGCGCCTGAAACGAGCTGAGTTGGCCGGCACTGCTCTTGAGGCTGTCTTTAAACACCGAGAACATGTGAAAAAAGTGACGCAACTGTACGAAACGCGAGCGGATCGTGAAATAACCGCCGAGCCCGACTATGAGCACGATCAGTACTTTCCCTGAGAGGAAGTCGTTGATGACTTCGAGCATGGAGTGTTCCTCGCTGATTTTTCTAATGGCAAACGCAGGACGGTCCGACGCATCGCTCGGCACCAGGCAGTGCACGACGCTCGATCCCCATCCTTTTGCGGGTGTTGTTATTCATGCGCTTTCGCGTGGTTCCCGGGCTTCGTTACCGACAGCCGCAGACGCGAAGAGGGGCGGCACTATACCTAGGTGCGCGCCAGCCGTCTGCAAGGGGCGTAATTGGCCGAGGAACGGTCAATAGGAAAAGGCGGGCAGATACCTATCAATCAAGGACCGATATCGTACCTGTGACGAGGGAGCTCGCTCCCGTTGGGTCGCGAAGCGGCCCCAGAAAATGGAGCGACTGCGCAGTCCAAGGGGAGCAAGCTTAGGTCTACCTCAGAAGTAGTAACCGATGTTGACGTTGGTGCGGTAATACCAATCGTTGCTACCCACCGAACTGGTGCTGGTAAAGCCGCTGCCATTCTCCGCACCGCCATAGGGGTTGGCATTGCGCGCCCACGTAAGGTCGACCCAGGCCATCACCGGCATTGCCAGGAACTGCGCGCCCACGGTGAACATCTGCGAGTCGTCCCAGGCGCTTTTGTCTTTCATCATCCGGCTGTAATCGCTGTACAGCTTGATCTTCTTCAGTTGCCCCAGCCGGGGCGTGTGGATGTCGTAGCCGACGTTGAGCGAAGCCAGGCTGGCCTTGGAGGCGATCAGGTACGCAGGCGTCAGGCCATTGCCGCCCATCAGCACCGAGTCGTTGCTCACGCCGGTTGGGTTTTCGGGGTCGTATTCGTAGCGGATGGCTTGGGTAGTGACGGTCCACAGGCCCTTGCTGATGATGGCGTGTACGCCGGCGGCCCAGTAGTCGCCATTGTCTTTGGTGGTGGCGTTGTACAGTTGGGCGGTGGCGAGCGAGGCGCCGACTTCGGTCTTCCAGCCCTCGTTGTTGAACGTGCGCGCCACGCGGGCGTTGAATTGGTTGCGCTTCTCGTTGTCCTGGCGCGACTGGGTGAAGGCAATCGCGTTGTCATTCAAATCGGCGTAGCGCCCTACTTCCGGCGAGTAACGCAGGTCGCTGGGCAGCATGCGTGGGAAAAAGCCGAGCTGCACGTCCCAGTCCTGGTCCTTATAGCTGTATTTAAGGCCGGTGCCAGCACTCACTGCGTAGCCCATGAAGAACGGCAGGTGGTAGCTCCAGCCAAATTGCGGATAAGGCTCCAGGCCGAAGGGTTTGAACGGCGCGCCCAGTTGCAGGTTGGAGTTGGCATTGAGCCGATAGCCCACGAACCCGCGGTCAATGGAACGCTTGCCGTCATCCTGGAACCAGTAGCCGATATCGCTGTAGAGGCTCTTGTAGGTGGCCTGCACATCCAGGCGGAACGTATCGAACAGAAACCGGCCGTTATTCTCGGTGGTGTCCCAATGCTCGTCGCGATAGTTGGTACGCAGCGCCCCGCCGATGTCCAGGCTGCTGTCGCCGCTATCGCTGCGCCAGGAAATATGCGGGAAAGGTTTGTTAGCGGCGTTGGTCCGCACCGGCTCGGAAGGAATGGGCTCTGCGGCGAAACTGCTGAAACTGGTAAACATCAAACCTGTACACAAGACGCGCTTCATAGAGACCTCTCTACCGGGTGATCGGCAACACTCGTCCGCTTGCCTTTAAAGGCAACTAAGGAGGGAGCGGGTCTTACCGGTTTAAGTGTTGGTTATTATTGTTTTATCGGCGAAACGCCGTTTAATCAGTGAATGCACAGGAGTAGAGCAGGAAGTGTGCCAGGCGGCTTATTGGTTTTTGTTTTATGAAAATATCATTAAAAACAGTTGTTTATATGGGAAACAAGGCTGTTTGTATAACCCATGAAACAACCCGCAAGTGCGGTAACAAAGTTGCCCGTGATCGGTGCGTATTTATTGCACGCTGCCAATGAAACGGGCACTTTGCGGGTGATCCTGTAGGAGCGAGCTTGCTCGCGAGAAACGTTAACGATACTGCGTGCATCCTGGAATAACGCAGTGCCTGGACGTTCTTCGCGAGCAAGCTCGCTCCTACAAGGGGGGGGGTTAGAGGTCGAGCACCAAACGTCGGCTCTTGCAGCCGGAAACGCACACCATCATCGACGTGTTCGCCGCCCGCTCGGCCTTGGTCAGCACCCCATCGCGGTGGTCGATTTCGCCTTCCACCACCCGTGTTTCGCAGGAGCCACAGACGCCTTCGCGGCAGCTGTGATCAATGTCGCAGCCGGCCTCCAGCAGTACATCCAGCAAACTCAAGCCGGGTTCCACCGCCAGGGTTTTGCCGGACCTTTTCAGTTCAACGCTGTAACTACTTTGGGCGTCTTCGCTGGGCGGCAGTTCGGCGGCGGCAAAGCGTTCGATGTGAGCATGGGGATAACCCAGGCGCTCACAGGTACTTTCGAAAGCGTCGAGCATTGGCGTCGGGCCGCAGCAGTACAGGTGCGTATCCGCAGGCTGGCCGGCGAGGTAGGCGGCAAGATCAGGTGGCACGCCTTTCTCGTCGTTGAAGTGGTAAGTCACCCGCGCATCGAGCCCACCCAAGGCTTCAACCAACGCCGCTTCCTGGCGTGAGCGGGCGCAGTAGATCAACTCGGCGGATTTTCCCAGCGCCAGCAATTGGCGGAACATGCAGTAGATCGGCGTGATCCCGATGCCACCGGCCACCAGCACACTGTGGCTGGCGCTCAGGTCCAGTTCGAAGTTGTTGCGTGGCGGCGAGATTGACAACGGCATGCCGACCCGCAACTGGCTGTGCACGTACTCCGAACCGCCACGGCTGTTGCGGTCACGCAGGATACCGACCACATAACGCCCACGGTCGCTGGGCGAGTTGAGCAGCGAATAACTGCGCACCAGGCCGTTGGCCAGGTGCAGGTCGATGTGTGAGCCGGCGTCGAACGGCGCGAATACGGTATCGCCCAAAGGCCGCAGTTCGACACTGATGATGCCTTCGGCTTCATAGCGCAGGGTGTGGACGCGGGCGTTGAGGAGCGCGGCTTTGTTCATGGCAATTGCTTCGCGTCGATCAACTCGAGCTGGGCTTTGGCGGCGTTCTTCAGGTACCTGCGCAGCCGCACCACGCCCAAGTCGTGCTGGTAGAGGTTTTCACGCTGATTGGCGTCCGGCTCCATGAACTCCAGCAGCACCCGGTCTTGTTCCAGTACCGCCCAATGCCGCGCTTCCAGACGGTTCTTGTACAAGAAGCGCCAGGTGTCACGCTGCCAGCCGGTCAGCGGGCGGCAGCGCCAGTGGAATGCCGCGGCCAGCGAACGACTGCTGGGGGTGTAGCTGCCGATGATGGTGAAGTTGCCGCCGGGGCCGCCGGTTTTCGGGTAGGGGATTTCCAGGCGCAGCCAATGGCAGCCGTTGTCCACGAACTCGGTCCAGTCGAAGTTCACGCCGCGCTGGCCTTCCTTCTCGAAGAAAAAGCCGGTATCGGTGTCGCGGGTGACGAACTTGGCGGTGGCTTCGCCTTCGCTCATCGAGTGCGACATTTTGTGCAGGTAGGTGCCGTGCATCGGGTCCATGACGTTGTCGATCACGTAGCGATAGTCGCCTTTCCACTCGGTGTAGCAGACGAAGCTGCTCCACTCGGGCGAAGTCAATTGTTCGGGCAGCACCAGCTCTGGCGCAACGTCCAGGTGCGGGTCGGTGGCGTTGAACAAGAAGATCGCGCCTGCGGCTTCGCGGGTGTGGAACATACGTGTGGGCCGGCTGCCTTCCAGCTTGCAGCCGGGGCTACCAGGCACTTTGGTGACGGTGCCGTCGCAGCGCACTTCGACGCCGTGATACGGGCACTGCAAGCGATCGCCCAGCACCGGCCCTTGGGACAGCGGGGCGCCGCGATGGGGACAATGGTCTTCCAGCGCATGAACGCTGCCATCGTTGTCGCGCCACAGGGCGATCTTGTAGCCCAGGCGTCGTATCGACAGCGGCTTCTCACCCAAAAGGTCCGACGGCAATACCGGGAACCAGAGGTCTTTGAGGCCATTGGCCAAGTGCTGTTCAACAGGGTCGACGGTCAGTTGCATGTTCATTTTTTATTCCTTCTGCCGGGTCATTCGCCCAGCCGGGCCATCAGGGTTTTGTAGGCATCTTCGGTCCATTCGCCGCTGGTCAGCGGGCACGGCGGGCCGGCCAGGTTCAAGTGCGCGAGCAGGGCCGGCAGTTCAGTCACGCCACTCCCGAAAGCGCGCTCGATGGAGTCGCCCAGCAACTCTTCGAACTGGGTGTTGGGCCGTTTACGCGCCTGATGGGGTTGCAGGTAGGGTTCGTGAGTACTCATGGTGTGGACCTCCGTATTCAGGCTGCGTGAGTTGTCGAGACGCCCCAGGCGTCGTAGCCGTAGACCCAATCGGCGTTACCGCCGTCCTTGAGCCACTGGTTGCCCCGCGAGCCGATCTGGATCTGGCTGGTGCGTTCCAGGCGCGCTTGCTGGTAAGCCTGCAAGGCACCGGCCACCGAGGCCGGGCTGTCGAGGTCTTGCAAGTAGCGCGCGAGCACCACCGCATCTTCGATGGCCTGGCCGGCACCCTGGGCCATGAACGGCATCATCGGGTGGCAGGCATCGCCCAGCAGGGTGATCGCGCCCTTGGACCAGAACGGCAGCGGGTCGCGCTCATACAGCGCGGTCTTGAGCACATCGGTGCAGGCATCGAGCAGGGCGCGGGCGTCCGGATGGAACGCCTGGTAGTGGCTGCGCAGCTCATCGGCATCGCCGGCGCTGGTCCACGACTCTTCGTGCCAGCTGTCCTGGGCGGTGGTAGCGAAAATGAAGATGTCTTTGCCCTGGTTCAGCGGGAAGGTGACGATCTGGCTTTGCGGGTTCGGCCCCCACCATTTGGTGAACGCCTGGATGTTGGGCACATGCGCCACCAGCTCGGCCGGCACCACCGCGCGATACGCCACTACGCCGGTAAAGCGCGGGTGTTCTTCGCCAAACAGCGCGTTGCGCACCACCGAGTGGATGCCGTCGGCGCCGATCAGCACGTCACAGCGGTGCTGGCTACCATCCTTGAAGTGCAAGGTAATGCCGTCGTCAGCTTGTGCGACCCGTTCGGCACGCTTGGCGAACTGCACCTGGTTCAGTGGGAACACCTCGGCCAGGGCCGCGAGCAGGTCGGCGCGGTGGATGGTCAGTTGCGGCGCGCCGTATTTCTGTTCGGCGGCGTCGGACATTTCCAGGCGCGAAGTCTCTTCGCCGGTGTCCCACATACGGCTGATGCGGTGGGTAGGCCGTGCGGCCGGGATGCGTACGGCGGGGCCAATGCCCAGGCCATCCAGCGCACGGACCGCGTTGGGCGTGAGGTTAATGTCGGCACCGACGCGCAAAAACGCCTTGGACTGTTCGAACACGGTGACCTGGTGGCCGGCGCGATGCAGAGCGATGGCGGCGGTCAGGCCGCCGATACCGGCACCGGCGATAGCAATATTCAGGGAAGGCATGGGCGACTCCTGCTCAAGGTTTGGGTTTGTCGGTGAGGAACTTGCCTTGCGGCGCCTCGACGTGTTGCTGGCGCCGGGTATTGCCGTCGATACCGCCAGCAATGGCCCATTCAGCGAACACTGTGGGGCCAGGCTCAAAGGTGCGTGGCTGCCATTCGCCGGTCAGTTGGTCTTCATCGGCGTAGTACTCCACCAGCGCGCCCGCCGGGTTCTTGAAGTACCAGAAAAACGCCGAAGACACCGGGTGGCGGCCCGGCCCGATCTCGGTCGGCCAGCCGCTGCGGGAAATGTGCATGCCGCCGCCAAACACTTCGTGCACATCGCGCACGGTAAAGGCCACGTGGTTCAGCCCCGCCCGTGGTGCCGGCAGTTGCAGCATGAACAGGTCGTGGTGGCCGCCTTCTTCGGCGGTACGCAAGAAGGCCCCGCGGTCCGGGTAACGGTCCGAGGCCTGGAAGCCGAAACGCTCGTGGTAGAAGGCTTCGCAGGCGTTCACGTCCTTGACGAAAAACACCACGTGGCCGACTTCAATCGGTGTCGCGCGCTCATAGATCGGCGCTGCCTTGTTGATCCGGCCTTTGGTTTGCCAGGTGTTGTGGCCGCTGCATTCAATCTCCAGTTCACGCTTGCGCGTGACTTGCAGGCGGATCGCCAAACCGTTGGGGTCGGTGCAGCCAATGCGCCCGTCACGTTCGACAAACCCCGGATCATTGGCGATGCGTTGGCTGTACAGCGCCAGGTCGGCGGTGCTGGCCACGCCCCAGACCACTTCGCGCACCGTGGAGCCGGCTTCGATGGCCGGTGGCAAGCCGGGTTTGTTCAGGTCGGCAAGCACGACGCGGCAGCCGTTGAGGGTCTCGAACACCACTTCGTCCGGTTGCGCGCTGACTTGGGTCAGGCCCCAATCGCTGAAAAACCGCACGCAGGTGTCCAGGTCCTCGACGCCATAGGTGACTTCATCAATGCCTAACACGCTCATTGCGCTACCTCTCGTGGCACACCGGCCCAGGCCAGTGGCTGTTCGTTCATGCCCCAGTAGAGGCTCTTCTGTTCCATGTACTGCAGGATGCCCAGGCGACCTTTTTCGCGGCCCAGGCCGCTGTCGCGCCAGCCGCCGAACGGCGTGGAGATCGAGAATTGCTTATAGGTGTTGATCCACACCGTGCCGGCCTGTAAACGCCGGCCCAGGGCCCAGGCGCGCTTGTAGTCACGGGTCCAGATCCCGGCGGCGAGGGCGTAGACGCTGTCGTTGGCCTGCTCCAGCAGTTGCGCTTCGTCGTCGAACGGCATGGCCACCAGCACCGGCCCGAAGATTTCCTCCTGGCAGACTTGCTGGTGGTTACTCAGGCCCTCCAGGATGGTCGGCGGGTAGAAGTAACCCTGGTCATACAGTCCACCGCTAGGGCGTTGCCCACCCAGGCGCAGGCGCCCACCTTCGGCCAGGCCGAGGGCGACGTAACGCTCTACGGATTCGCGGTGGCTGGCGCTGATCAACGGGCCCATCTGTGTGTGTTCGTCGGCCGGGTCGCCCACCCGCAGGTTCGCGGCGGCGGCGACCAAGCGCTGCATGAACGGCTCGTACAAAGCACGGGCGATGAACAACCGAGAGCCGGCGATACAGGCTTCGCCCGACGAACTGAAGATGCCGTACAGCACCCCGGCCACCGCATGCTCAAGGTCGGCATCCTCGAGGACGATGGTCGGTGATTTGCCGCCCAGTTCCAGGGACACCGGCATCATCTTGTCGGCAGCAATATGGGCGATGTGTTTGCCAGTGCGCGTACCACCGGTAAACGACACGCGCTTGATCAGCGGGTGGCGCGTCAGCGCATCCCCCAGCAACGAACCCTTGCCCGGCAGCACGCTGATCAAGCCCTTGGGCAAGCCGGCTTCTTCACACAGACGCGCCAGGCGCAGGGCCAGCAGCGGGGTGATTTCCGCAGGCTTAATCACCACCGCATTGCCGGCGGCCAGTGCCGGCGCAACCTTCTGCGCCTCGCTGGCAATCGGCGAGTTCCACGGGGTGATCGCGGCGACCACGCCCATCGGTTCATACACGCTCATGCTGACGAAATCACCGCGTGACGGCGTGATGGTTTCTTCCAGGGTTTCGCAGGCTGCGGCGAAAAACTGAAAGGTGCCCGCCGCACTGGCCACCAGGGCGCGGGTTTCATTGATCGGTTTGCCGTTGTCCTGGCGTTGCAGTTGCGCCAGCTCTTCGCTGTGCAGGCGGATCAATTCGGCAATGCGGTAGAGCACCCCGGCGCGCTCATGGGGTTTGCGCTGGGCCCAGCCGCTGTGCAGGAATGCCTGGTGCGCGCCCAGGATGGCTTCTTCTACATCCTGCAGGTCGGCGGCATTCAGCCAGGCTACGGCTTCGCCGGTGGCCGGGTAGCGGCTGGCGTAGCGCTCGCCACGGCCTGGGCGCCAGTGGCCGGCGATGCAGATGGGTAACGTCTGTTCGGTGTTCATCGACGGCTCCTAAATGGAAATCGCGTGGGCATGGTTGCCTAGGGCACGGACCACGCTGTACACGGTCAGCGCCGAGGTCTTCGGGTTGGCCAGCAAGGGCTTGCCGCGCAGGCTCAACTCGAAACGGCCAAAGGCGCCCCGGGCTTCGAAGTGGTGGACGTTTTCATCGCTGTGGGGGTCGGCGATCAACGTCACATGGGTGCGGTCCAGGCCCAGCCCGGCCAGCGACAGAGTGGCCGCGACGTTGGCGTTCTTGGGGTACAGGCGCGCCGCTTCGCGAGCGCTGCCCTGGAAGATCACCGTGGCTTCACTGATCGAGTCAAGATCGCAGGCCTGTTCGCCGGGGGTGTTCTTCCAGGCGCGGGCCGGCTTGCGGCCGGTGTAGTTGACCGCGTCCAGCCCGCCGACCTTGGCCGCCGACAGCGCATCGATGCCGCCGATGGCGCCGGGCAGCAACTCGATGCGGGTCTTGCCGCGCTCGGCCGCCGCCTCCAGGCGTTCCACCAGGCCGACCTCGGACAGCGCGCCTACCGACACAATCAGGCAGGCAATCCCACGCTCCAGCGCCGGCAGCACATGTTCTTCAATGGCGCGATGCCCGGCGCACTCCACCAGCAAATCCGGGCGGGCATCGGCGGGCAAGGCGGTCAGCACCTGCGGCGGCTGTTTGAAACTGGCCAGGCGCTGGCGCACCAAGGCTTCGGAGCCCTCGGACGCGATGACGTAATCCACGCACAGCTGTGGGTCGTTCTCCAGCAGCTCCAGCACACCGACGCCAATGGCACCGCAGCCGATCATGGTGATATGCAACATGGTGCGATCCTCAGGCGGTGGCCTTCTGGGCTTTGGTTTCGCTGTTGGGCGGGCCGGCGAACTGGGTGGCGAAGTTGCCGACGCTGAGCATGTCCACTTCCAGCAGGAACGGGCCCGGCTGGCTCAGGGCGCTGTCCACCACCTTGCCAAAGTCCTTGAGGTCGGTGACCAGGCCATGGCGCAGTCCCAGAGACTCGGCGAGCTTGGTGTAGTCCGGGGTGTGCAGGTCGACGTAGCAATGGCGGCTGCCGTAGACGGCGTCCTGGATATTGCGGATCACCCCGTAACGCTGGTCGTTCATCAGCAGGATCACCAGGTTGGCGCGCTCCTGCACCAGGGTCGCCAGCTCGCCCAGGTTGAGGATGAAGCCGCCGTCACCTGCGATGGCGAACACTTTGCGCTCAGGCGCCGTTTCCGCTGCGGCGACCGCTGCGCCGATGCCCATGGCCAACCCCTGGCCAATCCCGCCGCCCAAGGCATGCACACCTGCGCGTGGGTGATACAGGGTCAGCAGGCGGTTGCCCCAGATGCTGTTGGACAGGGTCACATCGCGTACCCAGGAGAAGTTGCGCCCGGTCAAGGCCTGCAATTGTTCGACCATGGCCGAGTACGGCCCGAGGTCGGCCATCAGTTGGCTACGTGATTGTTCGCGCACGGCTTTGAGTTCAGCGAGAAAGCTCGGGTCGGTGTGCAAGCGGCCTTCCAGGCGATCCGCCAGGCCTTCGAGCGCCAGCGCCGCGTCGCCGCAGACAAACAGTTCGCTGGCGTAACTGCGGCCTTCGATCGCCGGGTTGGCGTCGATGCGCAAGAGGTTCGAAGGTAGTTTCAGCGCGTACTTGAAGGTTTCGTTACTGCGCAGGCGCGAGCCGGCGATCAGCAGCGCATCGCAGGTTTGCAGAAACTGTTCGACGCGCTTGTTCTGCGAGAACGCCCCCAGGCAACGCTCGTCGTCTTCATTGACCACGCCACGCCCTTGCGTGGAGGTGATCACGCCCACGCCCATCGCCAGCAGGCGTTTGACCTGTGCGCCGGCATGCCGGGCGCCGCCGCCGAGCCAGAGCATCGGCCGCTTGGCGCTGGCCAGGCGGTCGGCCATCAGGTCCAGGGCTTCCGGCGCGGGCACGGCCACCGGGATCGGCAGCGGCGACAGGTCGGTGGGCATCGGGATGAAGGTGGACTGGATGTCGATAGGGATTTCGACGCTCACCGGCCCGGTGGGCGCGGTGAGGGCGGTCTGCACCGCGAGCTTCATGGTGCTCAGGGCGGTCTCGACACTGCGTACGCGGAAGGCGGCCTTGGACACGGCCTTGAGCATGTTCAACTGGTCGCGGGCTTCGTGGATGTAAGCGAGCTCCTGGTCCAGGTACGGCGTTTCGATTTGCCCGGTGATGTGCAGCAGCGGAGTGCCTGCAGTCTGGGCTTCGACCATGGCGCCTGCGGCATTGCCAGCGGCGGTGCCGGTGGACGTCAGGCACACACCCAGGCCGCCGGTGGTGCGGGCGTAGGCATCGGCCATGTTGGCGGCGCCGGCTTCGCCCCGGGCCATGACGAAGCGGATATTGCCGCGCACCGCAAAGGCATCGAGGATCGGCATGTTGTGGATCGAGATCACGCCGAACACAGCCTTGACGTCGCATTGCTCGAGAAAGGCGGTGATGGCAGCGCCCACGGTGACAGTGTTGTTTTCATTACGCATGGCGGGACAGGCCTCCGGATACATCGATATGGCTGCCTGTGGTGTAAGCCGACAGAGGCGAGGCCAGAAACAGGATCGCGCGGGCCGCTTCAATCGGCAGGCCCAGGCGCCCCAAGGGAATGTGTTTTTGTTGTGCCAGCCGCGCGGTCCATTGCGCCCAGCCGAGGTCGCGTTCTTCACGCGCTTCGAAACGCCGGCGCCATTGCCCGGATTCCACCAGGCCGATCAGGATGCCGTTGACGCGGATGCCCTGCGGGGCAAATTCAGTGGCCATGGAGCGCACCAGGTTCTTGAGCCCGGCGCGTGCGGCGGAGGTGGCGACCATGTGCGGTTCGGGCTGGCTGGCCAGCAGCGAATTGACGCAGACGATAGCGGCGTCAGGCTGGCTTTCCAGCTGAGGCTTGAAGGCGCGGACCGGGTTGATCACCGAGAAAAACTTCAGGTTCAGCTCTTCGGTCCAGGCGCTGTCAGTGGTGTCGGCAAAGGTCGAGACCCGGCCTTGCCCGGCGTTGTTGATCAGCACGTTGGCCGCCCCCAACGCAGCCAGGCTGGCGGCGGCAAACGCGTTGACCGACTCGGCATCGAGCACATCGCAGGCCTGGGCCAGCAGGCGGGCTTTTGGGAAACGCTCGCGCAAACCGGCTTCAGCACGGCGCAGGCGCTCTTGATCGCGACCGCAGAACGCCACCGCCGCACCGGCTTCCAGCAGCAGTTCGACACAGGCCAGGCCGATGCCCGAAGATCCCCCGGTGACAATGGCGACGCGGCCCTGCAATTGGTAAAGGCTCATGTCAGTCTCTCATCAAGGCGGTGACGCGGGGCTGCCCGTTATGGGCGCCGCCGTTGTAGTTGAGCAGGCGTGACAGTTCGTCGGCGCTGCGCCGGACCTGATTCAAGAGCTCTTCAAAGTTGACGTGGCCGATCTGCGCCGTGGGGATGGTCACGCCCAGGGCTGCGACGATGCCGTCGCTCTGGTCACGCACCGGCGCGGCCACGGTGGAAATCGCCGATTCGAAAAAGCCTTCGCCGCTGACAAAGCCGCGCTGGCGGTCGGCCTGGACCAGGTCGAACAGCGCCATCACGGTTTTTGGCGTGCAAGGCGAGTGTTGTTCCAAGTGCTCTTCGGGGTACAACTCACGCAACTCGGCCAGCGACAAGTCTTCGAGCAGGATGCGCCCCAGTACGGTGGCATGGGCGGGCAGGCGGGTGCCGACGTTGACCGCGTTGGAGAACACCGACGGCGGTGAAACCTTGGCCACGTAGACAATCGAGCGACCATCACGCACCACCAGGTTGCTCGGGTAGTTGACCCGGTCGCACAGGCGCGCCAGCAACGGCTGGCCCAGTTCGGTCAGCTCCAGCGACGCGAGGTACTCGAAGCCCAGGCGCAGCACGGACATGCCGAGGCGGTATTCATTGCCGCTGCGGGTGACGAAGCCCATGGTCTCCAGGGTGGTCAGCAGGCGGAAGATGGTCGAGCGGGGCAGTGCCAACCGGCGTGCCAGCTCCGGCGCGGTCAGGGTGCGGTTGCGCCGGCTGAACTCACACAGCAGGAGCAGGCCACGCTCCAGGCCTGGAACGATGTATTTGTCCTGAGCGTCTTTGAGCAGATCGGAATCGTTCATAGGGTGCTACCTGTCAGGGATTGATGAATGGCGCAGGCCAGGCGCCCGGCCACCACTTGGGGTTGCTCGATGGGGCTGGCGTGGCCGGCGTCGGCAATCAGGTTGAAGCTGGCGCCCAGCGCCTTGGCCACGCTCAGGCAGGCCTCGGCGGGAGTGATGCTGTCGGCTTCACCGCAATGCACCTCGCAGGGCATGGCCGGTTGGCCATGGCGCAGCAGGTCATCGCCGCACAGCAATTCAATGGCCTGGCGATAACCAACGGGGTTCAGGCGCGCCATGTTCCAACGCACCCAGGCCAGGGCCTGGGGCGTGGCACGGGGCGACAGCATGTGAGCGCTGCGTTGTTCGGCCAGCCCGGCGATGCCCAGGCGTTGCAGGTTGTCCAGGCGTTGCTGACGCACCTGTTGGCGCTGTTGGCCAAGCGCTGGTGCGCCGTAGCCGCGTGCCGGGCTGATTAGCACCAACCGCTTGACGCGATGGGCCTGTGAACTGCGGGCGAACGCCAGAGCGGTGAGGGCGCCAAGGGAATGGCCGACCAGCACACATTCCTCCACACCCAACGCATCCAGCATCTGCGCCAGACGGGCTGCGTACTGCTCGGCCTTGGGCGCCTCCGACTCCAGCGGGCTGGAGTCGCGGTAGCCAGGTGCATCCCAGGCAATGACACGGGCCTGGGGTGCCAGCTGCTGTGCCACTTGCAGCCAGGACGCCGCCCCGGAGCCGATACCGTGCAGCAGCACCACCACCGGGCCCGCGCCACATTCACGCAATGCCTGTTGCCCACCGGCCGAGGCCACCAGGCGCTGGGGGAAATCACGCTCCAGTTGGGCTTGCAGGTCGACCGCCGGCGCGGCTTGAGAGAGTCCTGGCAGCATGGGCTTATCCGCGCTTGATCGAAGCCAGAGGGTGCTCTGGCGGGTAGGTTGGCGTAATAGGTTTTTTTGCGCCGAGCATCACGCACATCAACGCGTCTTCATCGCCGATGTTGATCTCTTCGCGGTACACGCCCGGTGGCACGGAAATCACGTCGCGGTCGGTGAGGATGGTTTCGAAGCGCTCGCCGTCTTTTTCCAGTACCACCTTGAGCTTGCCGCGCAGCACGAAGAACACTTCTTCGACGTCGATGTGCAGGTGCGGCGGGCCTTCGTGGCCAGCCGGGATCACCATGGTGGAGAAGGTGAAATGCTCCGACGGGATGGTGTTCATGTCGGTGCTGATGCCGGTGCCTCCGGTGCCGATGTAGCGCATTTGTGCACGGCGGAACTTGGGGTCGTAGTCAGCCTGGAACTTCAGCGCATCCCAGTCGTACTTGCGCGTTTCGTAACGGGCGATACGGGTGTTCATCCAGCTTTCCAGGCTGGCGCCGGCTGGGCGGTCCCAGCTTTTCGGGGTGTCGTTTTGGGCAGATAGATCAGTCATGACAGTCTCCAGATCAAGGCATGACGAACCCGCCGTTGACCGGCAGGGTTTGTCCAGTGATGAAGCGGGCAAGGTCGGACAGCGCGAACAGCACGGCGCCGCTGACGTCTTCGGGCAGTTGCGGGCGTTGGATGGCCCGCTGGTCGTTGTACAAACGGTGGCGTGCCTCGGGCACGTAGGCGGTTGCTTCCACCAGCACCAGGCCAGGGGCGATGGCGTTGACCGTGATGTTGTCGGCGCCCAGCTCGCGGGCCAGGCTGCGGGTCATGGCGATGATTGCGCCCTTGCTGGCGACGTAGGCCAACAGGTTTGGCGCGCCCCACAGAGGCGTGTCGGAGGCCAGGTTGACGATGGCGCCGTGGCCACTGGCACGCAGCGCCGGCAGGCACGCGGTGGTCATCAGCCAAGTGCCGCGCACGTTGACCTGCATCACCTGGTCCCAGGTGTCGATGCTCAGGTCTTCGCAGCCTTTGCCACCGGAGTTGGTGATGGAGGCGTTGTTCACCAGGCCATCGAGGCCGCCCAGCAAACCGAGTGTCGCGGTGATGCACGCCTGGATCGACTCAGGCTGGGCCAGGTCGACCGTGACAGCCTGCACGTCCAGGCCCAGGGCCTGCAGTTCACAGGCCGCCTGTTGCACACGCTCTTCCAGCACGTCGGCAATCACCACGCGGGCACCGGCCTGGCCGATGGCCTGGGCGAACCCGTAACCCAGGCCACGGGCGCCGCCGGTCACCAGCACGCGACGACCTTCGAGCAAACGGTTTTGGTTGTTCATCATTGCGTGCTCAACATGGCTTTGGGCATGTAGTGCAGGACGCGTTTTTCCGCCCACACCACGGCGCCATAGGCGACCACCCCAATCAGGGTGAGCATGACGATGGCGACGAATACCCCGGCCGTGTTGCCTTGGCCCTCGGCGTCCACCAACAGGAAGCCAAGGCCCTGGTTGCCGCCGACCAGCTCACCGACGGTGACGCCGATCACGGCCAGGGTGGAGGCGATGCGCAGGCCGGAAAACAGCGCGGCCATGGCGGAGGGGAATTCCACCAGGCGGAAGATCTGCCAGCGGCTGGCGTTCATGGTGCGCACCAGGTTGATCATGTCCGGGTCGACCGTGCGGATCGCCGAGAGCACGTTGATCATCACCGGGAAAAACACGATCAGGATCGCGATCAGAATTTTCGGGTAGATGGTGTAGCCCAGCCACATCACGAACAGCGGCGCAAAGGCGACCTTCGGTGCAATTTGCAACGCCAGGATGTAGGGCGACAGCATTGCTTCAGCTGCAGGCGACAGGCCCAGTGACACCCCAATCATCACGCCTAGCAAGGCGCCCAGGGCGAAGCCGACGACGATCTCCATGGCGGTGATCAGGCTGTGTTCCAGCAGGCCGCCGCTGTGCCACATCACCAGGCTTTCCTGGGCTACGCGGCTGAGTTTGGGCATGACGAACTCGGGCATGCCGAGCAGCCCGGGGCCCCATTGCCAGAGCGCCAGGAACAGGATCAGCAGCGCCACGCTACCGAGCACGGAGGGGTTCAGGTTTTTCATCGTATGCGTACCTTGTTGTCCGGTGCGTTATTGCGCGGCGACCGGGCTGTCGACGAATTGGTTGGTGAACAGCTCATCGAGCGGGGTTTCCCGAGGGACGATGCCTTCGCTCACGTAAAACTGACGGACCTTGTCCAGACGCTCGGGGTCGATGTGCCCCAGTACGCGCTGGTTGGCGTAGACGTGCTCGACATAGAGCTTGAAGATCTTCTCCAGTGAGTCTTCCTTGCCGGCGTAGGTCGGGACCGCCTTGGCAAAGGTGACGGCGGCGGCGCGCGGGTCCTGGATAATGTCGTGCATGCCTTTAAGGGTGGCCTGGACCACGCCGCGCACCACCTGGGGGTGATTCTTGATGGCGTCATCCGAGGCGAGGATGGCCTGGGCCATGCTTTCGAAAATCTGCTCTTGGGGAATCAGCTTGATCTGCGCGCCGGCTTCTTCAGCGGTGACCATCCAGTCCGGCACGCCGGCCATGGCCTGGGCCTTGTTGGCTGTAAACAACTGCCAGACCCCGGCAGGCCCCGCGGCCTGAATGTCCACATCGTTCTTGCCAAGGCCGGCCTTGCGCAACGAAGCGAGCAGCGCGTAGTAGGTGGTGTCGGAATACGACATCACCGTCATGGTCTTGCCCTTGAGGTCGCTGACGTTATTGATGTTGTCCTTGGAGTGGGTGGCGATCATGGTCACACCGCCCGCGCCCAGCACCGCCACGGCGCGCACCGGGATACCGTTGCCGCGCACCATGATCGGCGTGTCGCCGATGGCGCCGCCGAGCAGGGCATTGCCGGCGCCGATCTGCTTGGCCACATCCACACCACCTTTGGCGGCAATGAACGTCAGGTTCAGGTCCTGGGCCGTGTAATAGCCTTTTTCCTTGGCGATGATCCAGGGTGCAAAGGCTGGCAAGTTAGGCGGTGCCGGCAGCAGGTAGGTGACGTCGGTCGGCTGCGCCTGGGCCGCGCAGGTCAGGCCGAGGCCAAGGCTGAGCGCGCAAAAACGTTGGAACAGAGACTTGAGCATGGGAACTCCTGAATCGGTTGGGGGCCGCAAGGCGGTAATCAGTGCAGTTCGGTGTCGGCGCCGACGTGCAGCAGCTCCATCAGACGACCGACCAGCGGGCCGATCTCCGGTAGCTTGCGGCGCTCCAGCGGGTTGTCGCGAAACGGCAGGTCGATGCTGATTTCTTCGATGATGGTGCCGGGGCGGGCGCTCATGACCAGCAACCGGTCGGACATGGCGATACCCTCGATCAGGTCGTGGGTGATGAACAGCGCGGTCTTCTTTTCATCGAACAGCATCCGCGCCATGTCCTGCTGCAGGATCATCTTGGTCTGGGCGTCGAGGGCGGAAAACGGCTCATCGAGGAACAGCACCTGGGGGTCGATGGCCAGGGTGCGCGCCAGGGCGGCGCGTTGGCGCATGCCGCCGGAGAGCTGGAACGGGTAATGGTCGGCGAAGCCGTTGAGGTGGCAACGGTCGAGCAAGTCCAGGGCTACCTTTTGCCGGGTCGCGCTGGGCACGCCTTGAATCTCCAGGCCCAGTTCAACGTTGCGGCGAATGCTGCGCCAAGGCATCAGCAAATCTTTTTGCAGCATGAACGCGACTTGCGGCACGGGCCCGGTCACCGGCTCGCCGCCCACGAACACTTCTCCTTCAGTGGGCCGATACAGGCCAGAACCCATATTGAGGATGGTGCTCTTGCCACAACCGGACGGGCCGATGATCGACACGACCTCGCCGCGACGGATCTTGAAGTTCACATCGCGAATGGCAAAGGGCGCTTCTGTTTTACCTTTGGCTGGGAAACATTTACCGACATTACGGAATTCAATTTCAGTCGGCTCCAGCTCTTCCTTAAGTGCGGGCGTATTCCATTGGGGCGTCACGGCGTACATCTCTTTCACAGCCATCAGGAAGGTACTCTGGTCTGTTTTATAGGTGATACGCCGTTTAGTGCATGAACAATGCCAGTGGGTTAATTCCTACAAAATTTTGTTGAATTCCCTTTTGAATTAATGGGTTGCGAGATTAAGGTTAATTATTGAGCGTTTCATATATGAAACCATTGTTTTTATATGGCACGAAACTGCACACCGTTCGTGCACGCAATGGGAACTTGCAATGAATCAATGCTTTTTCAAGTAACGCCGCAGGGGTGATGTTTTATAGGTGAAACGCACTAACAGCGCTTTATATAAGGAGAGGAATTACGGGCAAAAAAAAGGGCCTGAAGAACGAGTCTTCAAGCCCTCAAAAAGGTGAGAGGTGTCTAGTCCCTCAGCCTGGTGAGCGGTGCAACAAACGCTTAGGCCTTCAGCGGGACCAAGCGTGGGGCAATCATGTTTTCCGGGCGCAGGATGTCGTCGAGCATGGCGTCGTCGAGCAAGCCTTCTTCACGCACCAGTTCCAGCACGCCGCGCCCGCTTTCAAGAGCGATACGTGCAATGCGGGTGGCGTTTTCATAGCCGATGTACGGGTTCAGCGCGGTGACCAGGCCGATGGAGTGTTCCACCAGTTCGCGGCAGCGGGCTTCGTTGGCGGTGATACCGACGATGCAGTGCTCGCGCAGCATGTCCATGGCGCGTTGCAGCAGGCGGATCGAGTCGAAGATCTTGAAGGCGATCAGCGGCTCCATCACGTTCAACTGCAGTTGGCCGCCTTCGGCTGCCATGGTCAGGGCCAGGTCGTTACCGATGACTTGGAACGCTACTTGGTTGACCGCTTCCGGGATTACCGGGTTGACCTTGCCGGGCATGATCGAGCTGCCTGGCTGGCGAGCCGGCAGGTTGATCTCGTTGATGCCGGTGCGTGGCCCGCTGGACAGCAGGCGCAGGTCGTTGCAGATCTTCGACAGCTTCACGGCAGTACGCTTGAGCATGCCGGAGAACAGTACGAAAGCGCCCATGTCGGAGGTGGCTTCGATCAAGTCGGCCGCCGGTACCAGCGGCTGGCCGCTGATGGTAGCCAGGCGTTGTACGGCCAGGGCCTGGTAGCGCGGGTCGGCGTTGATGCCGGTACCGATGGCGGTGCCGCCCAGGTTCACTTCGGTCAGCAGCTCTGGCGCCAGGGTTTTCAGGCGGGCCAGGTCTTCACCCAGGGTGGTGGCGAAGGCGCGGAATTCCTGGCCGAGGGTCATCGGCACGGCGTCTTGCAACTGGGTGCGGCCCATTTTCAGCACATGGCTGAACTCGGCACCTTTGGCGGCGAACGCCTGGATCAGGCTGTCGAGGCTGGCCAGCAGCGCGTCATGGCCCAGCAGCAGACCCAGGCGGATGGCGGTCGGGTAGGCGTCGTTGGTCGACTGCGCCATGTTCACGTCGTTGTTGGGGTGCAGGTACTGGTATTCGCCCTTCTGGTGACCCATGGCCTCCAGCGCGATGTTGGCGATGACTTCGTTGGCATTCATGTTGGTTGAAGTGCCGGCGCCGCCTTGAATCATGTCCACCACGAACTCTTCGTGGAAATCGCCGCGGATCAGACGAGCACAGGCTTCGCTGATGGCCGCGTGCTTGGCTTCGCTGAGCTGGCCCAACTCGCGGTTGGCGTCAGCCGCTGCTTGCTTGACCATTGCCAGACCGACCACCAATTTCGGGTAATGCGAAATCGGAACGCCCGAGAGACGGAAGTTATTCACCGCTCGCAGGGTCTGGATGCCGTAATACGCTTGAGCCGGTACTTCGAGTACGCCAAGCAGGTCTTTTTCGGTACGGAAAGATGCAGCAGAGGACATGACGGAAATCATCTCAATATGGACCCGGAACTGGCCGGAACGCTGCGAATGCTAGGCTTGTAGAACTTTTTGGGCCAATGCTGTTAAACACTGGCCTATGCACAAACGGCATAATGTGGATGTGACCCGGTTATCTTGGCGGGCGTGTGTGCCAAAATGGTGCATTCCGTGGGAGGCAGTGATGAACCTTGAGAGCAAGTGGTTGGAAGACTTCAGCGCCCTGGCGGCGACGCGCAGTTTTTCCCAGGCGGCTGAGCGGCGCTTTGTCACCCAGCCGGCGTTCAGTCGGCGTATCCGCAGCCTGGAAGCCGCGTTGGGGCTGACGCTGGTCAACCGTTCACGCACGCCGGTGGAACTGACGGCGGCCGGGCAGTTGTTTCTAGTGACGGCGCGCACGGTGGTCGAACAGCTGGGCGAAGTGCTGCGCCATTTGCATCACCTGGAAGGCGGGCAGGGCGAAGTCATGCAAGTGGCGGCCGCCCATTCCCTGGCCTTGGGGTTCTTCCCACGCTGGATCGCGCAGTTGCGCAACGAAGGGCTGAACATCGCCACGCGGCTGGTGGCCACCAACGTCGGCGACGCCGTGCACGCCCTGCGCGAAGGCGGTTGCGACCTGATGCTGGCGTTCTATGACCCGGACGCGGCGATGCAAATGGACGCCGAGATTTTCCCGTCGCTCCATCTGGGCAACACCGAAATGCTCCCGGTGTGCGCCGCCGATGCCGAGGGCAAGCCGCTGTTCGACCTGGAGGGCGAGGGCAGCGTGCCGCTGCTGGCCTACAGCGCCGGCGCGTTCTTGGGCCGCTCGGTGAATTTGCTGCTGCGCCAGAGGGCTCTGCGCTTTACCACCATCTATGAAACCGCCATGGCCGACAGCCTCAAGAGCATGGCGCTCGAAGGCTTGGGTATCGCCTGGGTGCCGCAGTTGAGCGTACGTGCAGAGTTGGCACGTGGCGAACTGGTGGTGTGCGGCGGGCCGCAATGGCATGTGCCGCTGGAGATTCGCTTGTATCGCTGCGCGTTGGTGCGCAAGGCGAATGTGCGGTTGTTGTGGAGGAAGCTGGAAGGTGGGGCGGCGCAAGGCGCTTGAGCCCAGCGCAGGACACATGTGGGAGCTGGCTTGCCTGCGATAGCGGTGTGTCAGCTAACCTATTTTGCACTGATCCACTGCTATCGCAGGCAAGCCAGCTCCCACAGGATTTCGTGGTGTTTTCGCTGACTCTTAAGTCAATAAAACCGCCACTTTGCGCCGCTAGACAGATGGTCATGCCAGGGGCTGTTTATCTGGATTATTACGGTATACTGCGCGGCCTTCGGCCGGTCCAACCGGCCTTAATTCGTACACCAAGCCACGCCGGATTTCCTGCGTGGCTTGTTGTTTTTTGACGCGCCTGCGGGCGCCCAGAGAGAAGAGGCACGACGATGAGTGCATTGGTTGGCGTGATCATGGGCTCCAAGTCCGATTGGTCCACCCTTAGCCACACCGCCGATATGCTGGAAAAACTCGGCATTCCGTACGAAGTGAAGGTGGTCTCCGCCCACCGCACCCCGGATTTGCTGTTCCAGTATGCCGATGAAGCAGAATCCCGTGGCATCGAGGTGATCATCGCCGGTGCCGGCGGCGCGGCGCACTTGCCTGGCATGTGTGCGGCCAAGACTCACCTGCCCGTGCTTGGCGTGCCGGTGCAGTCTTCGATGCTCTCGGGCGTGGATTCGCTGTTGTCCATCGTGCAGATGCCGGCCGGCATCCCGGTGGCAACCCTGGCGATCGGCAAGGCCGGCGCGATCAACGCAGCTCTGCTGTCCGCCAGCATCCTGGGCGCCAAGCACCCGCAGTTTCATGCGGTGCTGAAAAAATTCCGTGCTGAGCAGACAGACAGCGTGCTGGACAATCCAGACCCACGCATTGCCTGAGGTTGTTATTGATGAAGATCGGTGTAATCGGTGGCGGCCAACTGGGCCGCATGCTGGCTTTGGCGGGTACGCCGCTGGGGATGAACTTCGCTTTCCTGGACCCGGCGCCGGACGCCTGCGCTGCGGCCCTGGGTGAACACCTGCGCGCTGACTACAGCGACCCGGACCACCTGCGCCAACTGGCCGATGAAGTTGACCTGGTGACCTTCGAATTCGAAAGCGTCCCGGCCGAAACCGTGGCCTTCCTGTCGCAGTTCGTGCCGGTGTACCCGAGCGCCGAAGCCTTGCGCATCGCTCGCGACCGCTGGTTCGAAAAGAGCATGTTCAAGGACCTGGGCATTCCGACACCCGCTTTCGCCGATATCCAGTCCCAGGCCGACCTGGACGCCGCAGTCGCCAGCATCGGCCTGCCGGCGGTGTTGAAAACCCGCACCCTGGGTTACGACGGCAAGGGCCAGAAAGTCCTGCGCACCGCCGCCGATGTGGTCGGTACCTTTGCCGAGCTGGGCAGCGTCGCCTGCCTGCTGGAAGGCTTTGTGCCGTTCACCGGCGAAGTCTCGCTGATCGCCGTGCGTGCCCGCGATGGCGAAACCCGCTTTTACCCGTTGGTGCACAACACCCACGTCAACGGCATCCTGAAAGTGTCGGTAGCCAGCACTGACCACCCGTTGCAGGCCCTGGCCGAAGATTATTCCAGCCGCGTCCTCAAGCAACTGGATTATGTCGGCGTGATGGCGTTCGAGTTCTTTGAAGTCGACGGTGGCCTGAAGGCCAACGAAATCGCCCCGCGTGTGCACAACTCCGGGCACTGGACCACCGAAGGCGCCGAGTGCAGCCAGTTCGAAAACCACCTGCGGGCGGTGGCGGGCTTGCCGTTGGGCTCCACGGCCAAGATCGGCGAGAGCGCCATGCTCAACTTCATCGGTTCTGTGCCGCCGGTAGAGCGCGTGATGGCGATCGACGATTGCCACGTGCATCACTACGGCAAGGCCTTCAAGGCCGGGCGCAAGGTCGGCCACGCCAACCTGCGTTGCAAGGACCGTGCGACGTTGCAGGCGCAGATCCTCAAGGTTGAAGCGCTGATCGCCGAACAATAAGCCTGTCCCTGGCGGGAACCATTGGGGTTCTGCGTCTCTCTGATTGCAGGATGCCAAAGCCTGACTAGGCTTTGGCATGACTCATACCAATCAGAGGGAAATGCCATGGGTATCATCGGAACCATCTTTATCGGCTTGATCGTCGGCCTGCTGGCGCGCTTCCTCAAGCCTGGCGACGACAGCATGGGCTGGATCATGACCATCCTGCTGGGTATCGCCGGTTCCCTGGCCGCGACCTACGGCGGTCAGGCCCTGGGGATCTACCAGGCAGGCCAGGGCGCAGGCTTCATCGGCGCGCTGGTAGGTGCCATCGTGTTGCTGGTGATCTACGGCCTGGTCAAAAAGAAGTAATCAGCCGACAAAGTCCTCTGCGCTGCGCAGGCGCAGAGGGCTAGAATGCTCGGCACTTGTATTTGCCGAGCCTCTCCATGCGCCGTCTTCTGTTAACGCTTCTTCTGCTGGGCTCTGGCCTGGCGCACGCTGGCGAACTGCCGGAAACCGACTGGCTCGACCTGATGCCGCTGTCGGATCAGAAAGCCCTCGAGGCCATGCCCGAGATCGACCACAACTCCCCCGAAGCCCAAGGCACGTTCACCGAAAAAGGTGGCCTGAAGCAGAGCAAGGGCTTGCCTGCGGTGATGTATTCCACCAAGACCGTGGCGGCCATGAACGGCAAGAATATCCGCATTGGCGGCTATCCGGTGCCGCTTGAAACGGACGCCAAGGGCCGCAGCACGTTGTTCTTCCTGGTGCCTTACCCGGGTGCCTGCATACACGTGCCGCCACCGCCGCCCAACCAACTGGTGCTGGTGCGCTATCCCAAGGGGCTGAAGCTGGATGATATCTACACGCCGCTGTGGGTCACGGGCACGTTGAAGGTGGAGAAGGTCAATAACGACTTGGCGGATGCCGCGTATGCGCTGGAGGCGGGGAAGGTGCGGGTAGTAAAGGAATCTGATCTCTAACGGGTGCTACCAATCTCTGTGGGAGCTGGCTTGCCTGCGATAGCTGCGCCTCGGTATTCCTGACACACCGAGTTGCCTGCATCGCAGGCAAGCCAGCTCCCACATTTGATTGGGTTTACAAGGCCAGGGCCGTGACGCTCACGCCCAAGGTGTGGCTTTCGCCGGGCGCCAGGTTCACCACATCGTCCAGCACGTTGGCCGTCTCGATGCACAACATACCCTGCCAGCCGTCATCGGCCATATCGTCGAAAGCCTTGGCGCGTTCGGTCCAGGGGTTCCAGACCACGGTGGATGTCGAGCCTTCGCTGGTGAGTTGGATACGGCGCTGCCAGTCGCTATCAACGATATTCAACTGTGCAGGCGTATTCAGGTAGATGCGGTCTGTTTCGACGCTGAATTGCAGCAGCCCGGCTTGCTGCTTCTCGGCCCAGCCGTCGGCGGTGTCGATGTAATTCACGCCATCCAGGCCCTCGACCTGCACCTTGCGCACATCGCTCACGGCGAAATAGGTGTGCAATGCCTGGCTGAGGGTCACGGTGTCGGTGCCACGGTTGTGACTGGTCAGGCGGATATGCAGTTGGTCGTCCAGCAGCAGGCTCAGCGTCAGGTCTACCTGATGGGGCCAGCCTGGAAAGCCGCCCGCCGGCACCGGCAATACCAGGTCCACTCGCAGTGTCTGGCCGTCGAGTTCGGTGGCGGCCAGTTCCCAACGCGCGGTGCGCACAAAACCGTGGGCGCCAGCGGGCTGATCGCTCTGGCGCATGGCTTTGACGCTTTGCGGGTTGCGGTCGAACACCCCAAACCACGGCCAGCACACCGGTACGCCGGTACGAATGCCTTTGCCCTGCTTGAACACGGCCTCAGGGTTCGGCCAGATCAGTGGCTGCTCGCCCTCGCGCTGGTAACTGAAGATATGCGCACCCTGTTGGGCCACCATCAACTCGGCGCCGTTGTGGCGGATGCGCCAGCAGTCCAGCTCGTCGATTTTTACCGTCTCAACGTGGGGCGTAGGCATGACAAAGCTCTCTTAGTGGCAGGCAATGGGGCAATTGACCGTTAAAACCCGGCGAGGTTTAACGCGCCCGTGACGGTACCGAGCGCGTGCGGCCGCTGCCATCGATGGCGACGAACACAAATACGGCTTCGGTCACCTTGCGCCATTCGCTGGACAACGGATCGTCGCTCCACACTTCGACCATCATCTGGATCGAGCTGCGGCCGATTTCCAGGGCCTGGGTATAGAAGGAAAGCTGCGCACCCACGGCCACCGGCACCAGGAACGCCATGCGATCAATGGCCACGGTGGCCACGCGCCCACCGGCGACCTTGCTGGCCATTGCCGTGCCGGCCAGGTCCATCTGCGCGACCAGCCAGCCGCCAAAGATATCGCCAAAACCGTTGGTTTCACGCGGAAGCGCGGTGATTTGCAGGGCGAGATCGCCTTGCGGGATAGGATCTTCTTGTTCGAGTTCGATCATGCCGAGGGTGCCTCTGACCCGTGACGCTTCATGGGTATTTCAAGTGGATAGCCGTCTTCTTAGAAAAACGTTTCAGCACCAACATACACCGCTCGATGCGTTTCTCGTAAGGCGAACTAAAGGGAAACTCTGCCAAATCGGCTGGATGGCATCCAACAACGTTTTGGCACAGCAGCCCCTCAAGACAGCGGGTCAGGCGCTTGCACGGGCGAGTATATCTAGACCCTGGCGCCACGACGACCTCCGCACGCTCATTTGGTCGGTAAATAGAGGCTGTATCGGAGCTTTTGCGCGCAACTGTGCTCCTGGCGCTGTGCTTTTTCGGGCGATTTGCTATCTTGCCAAACCCGCCGCAAGTCACGGGCGTGCAGTCCTTTACGATGATTACTATAAGAGAAGCCTTGCCATGTCCTCCGTGCCCGCAAGCAGTGCGCAACCCTCGCGCCCGCTGACCCGCAACGACTACAAAACCCTGTCGCTGTCTGCCCTGGGTGGAGCGCTGGAGTTCTACGACTTCATCATCTTCGTGTTTTTCGCCACCGTGGTCGGGAAACTGTTCTTCCCTGTCGACATGCCAGAATGGTTGCGCATGATGCAGACCTTCGGCATCTTCGCCGCCGGCTACCTGGCGCGCCCCTTGGGCGGCATCATCATGGCGCACTTTGGTGACCTGCTGGGGCGCAAGAAGATGTTCACCCTGAGCATCTTCATGATGGCCGTGCCGACCCTGATCATGGGCCTGCTGCCGACCTACGCACAGATCGGCCTGTGGGCGCCGGTCCTGTTGCTGCTGATGCGCATCATCCAGGGCGCGGCGATTGGCGGCGAGGTGCCGGGCGCCTGGGTGTTCGTCTCCGAACACGTCCCGCCGCGCCACATCGGCTATGCCTGCGGCACCCTGACCAGCGGTCTCACCGCCGGTATTCTGCTGGGCTCGTTGGTGGCTACCGCCATTAATAGCGCCTATACACCGGAACAGGTCTCTGATTACGCCTGGCGGATTCCTTTCCTGCTTGGCGGCGTATTCGGCTTGCTGTCGGTGTACCTGCGTCGCTGGCTGCATGAAACCCCGATCTTCGCCGAGATGCAGCAACGCAAGAGCCTGGCCGCTGAACTGCCCTTGCGCGCCGTGTTGCGCGATCACCGTGGCGCCATTGTGCTGTCGATGCTGCTGACCTGGCTGTTGTCGGCCGGCGTGGTGGTAGTCATCCTGATGACCCCGACCGTGTTGCAAACCATCTATCACTTCAGCCCTACGGTTGCGCTGCAAGCCAATAGTCTGGCCATCGTGACCCTGAGCCTGGGTTGCATCGCCTCGGGTGCGCTGGCCGACCGTTTTGGCGCAGGTCGCGTGCTGGTCACAGGTTGCGCACTGCTGCTGGCGACTTCCTGGACGCTGTATCACAGCCTGATGGCCCACCCGGACTGGCTGTTCCCGTTGTATGCCTTGACTGGCCTGTTTGTCGGCACCATCGGCGTGGTGCCCTACGTGATGGTCAAAGCCTTCCCGCCGGTGGTGCGCTTCAGCGGTCTGTCGTTCTCCTACAACGTTGCTTATGCCGTGTTCGGCGGGTTGACGCCCTTGGCGGTGTCGCTGCTGATGAAGGAGAGCCCGATGGGCCCGGCTTACTATGTGGCTGTCCTGTGTGTGATGGGGATGCTAGTGGGCGGGTATCTGTGGAAACGCGGTCGCTGAAGCCTGCACATTCAGATAGTGGCCTTTCATCTAATTGTCATATTTCAGACATAGAGTGTTCACACGGCCTGCCGATACTTGGCCCCGATCCAATTATCCCTATCTGCTAGGAGCAAGGCATGAAACTGAAACGTTTGATGGCGGCAATGACTTTTGTCGCTGCTGGCGTTGCGACCGCCAACGCGGTGGCCGCTGGTGTTGATCCGGCAATCCCGGCTTACGTCAAGACCACTGGTGTGTCGGGCAACCTGTCCAGCGTCGGTTCCGATACCCTGGCTAACCTGATGACCTTGTGGGCCGAGGGTTACAAAAAGGAATACCCGAACGTCAACATCCAGATTCAAGCTGCCGGCTCTGCCACTGCGCCACCTGCGTTGACTGAAGGCACCTCCAACCTGGGCCCGATGAGCCGCAAGATGAAGGACACCGAATTGGCGGCCTTCGAGCAGAAGTACGGCTACAAGCCAACCGCTATCCCGGTTGCCGTGGATGCCCTGGCGGTATTTGTGCACAAGGACAACCCGATCCAGCACCTGACCATGGAACAGGTCGATGCGATCTTCTCCTCGACGCGTCTGTGCGGCGCCAAGGCCGATGTGAAAACCTGGGGCGACCTGGGCGTGACCGGCGACCTGGCCAACAAGCCAGTGCAACTGTTCGGGCGTAACTCGGTATCCGGCACCTACGGCTACTTCAAGGAAGAAGCCCTGTGCAAAGGCGACTACAAGCCAAACGTGAACGAACAACCGGGCTCGGCTTCGGTCGTGCAGTCGATCAGCTCCTCGCTGAACGGCATCGGTTACTCGGGCATCGGCTACAAGACCGCCAGCGTGAAGACCGTGGCCCTGGCCAAGAAAGGCAGCACTGATTTCATCGAAGACAGCGAAGAAAACGCCCTGAACGGCAAGTACCCGCTGTCGCGTTTCCTCTACGTTTATGTCAACAAAGCCCCGAACAAGCCACTGGCGCCGCTGGAAGCTGAGTTCGTGAAACTGGTGCTGTCCAAGCAGGGCCAGGAAGTGGTGGTCAAAGACGGCTACATCCCACTGCCAGCCAAAGTCGCCGCCAAGGCCCTGGCTGACCTGGGTTTGAAAGAAGGCAACTAAGTAGCTGGGCCGGGTAAAACCGGCCCTTCTGTAGGAGCGAGCTTGCTCGCGAAAGACGATAGGGCACCGCCTTTATTCAGAAACGGCGCGTTATCGTCAACGATCTTCGCGAGCAAGCTCGCTCCTACAGAACTCCTAATTTTTTATCCGCTGCCAGCCCTGCTTCGCGGCGGATTTGTTGCGTCACTGCACTGTCATCTTTCTGTCATACAGGATCGCTAGGGTGTGCGCATGAATGATCTGGCCAATTCCACCATGACGACGACTTCCCCTCCCAAGCGCATTGATTTCAATACGCCTGAGCTGCAACGCAAGCGCCGCATCCGCGCGCTCAAGGACCGCTTCACCCGTTGGTATGTGCTGGTCGGCGGCCTCGCCGTGTTGGCTGCCATTACCCTGATCTTCTTCTTTCTCGCCTACGTGGTTGCGCCGCTGTTCCAGGGCGCCTCGTTGACCAAGGAAGACGCGTTGACGCCGGCCTGGATGCAGGACGCCGGCAAGCCGTTGATGATCTCCCTCGAAGAACAGAACCAAGTCGCCATGCGGGTTTCCGACACGGGCCAGGCGCTGTTCTTCGCCGTGGACACCGGTGCCGAGCTCAAGCGTGTCGACCTGCCGCTTCCGGCCGGTACCAGCGTTGCTGCCATTGGTGAAGACCAGCCGGGCAGCCCGCTGGTGATCCTCGGCTTGTCCAATGGCCAGTCTTTGGTGTTCCGCCACACCTATAAGGTGTCGTACCCAGACGGCAAGAAGACCATCACCCCTGCGATCGAATACCCCTACGGCGAAACGCCGATCGTGCTCGATGACGCCGGTCGCCCGCTGGAACACGTCGCACTCAACGCCACCGACACCTCCCTGGTGGTGGCAGGTTCCGCCGGTTCGCACTTGAACGTGCTGACCCTGAGCCGCGAAGAAAACATGATGACAGGTGAGGTCTCCAGCGAGCAGAAGCGCGTCGAGCTGCCGCAGATGACCGAGCCGGTGAAGGCGATCTTCATCGACCCACGCCAGCAGTGGTTGTATGTGATCAACGGCCGTGCCCTGGCCGACGTGTTTAGCCTGCGCGACAAGAGCCTCAACGGTCGCTACAAACTGCTGGAAGACGCCGACACGGAAATCACCGCCAGCACCCAGTTGGTCGGCGGCATCTCGCTGATCCTGGGTAACTCCAAAGGCGGCCTGGCCCAGTGGTTCATGGCCCGCGACCCCGATGGCGAACAGCGCCTCAAGCAGATCCGCACCTTCCAGATGGGCACTGCGCCCGTCGTCGAAATCAGCGCTGAAGAGCGCCGCAAAGGCTTCACCGCCCTGGATGCTGCTGGCCAGTTCGGCGTATTCCACAGCACCGCCCACCGCACCTTGCTGGTGGACCCGGTGGTCGACGGCCAAGGCCTGTTCGGCATGTCGCCACGGGCCAACCGTGTGATCGTCGAGGCGGGTGGCAAGTTGCAACCGTTGTTGCTCGATAACCCGCACCCGGAAGTGTCGTGGAGCGCGTTGTGGAGCAAGGTCTGGTACGAAAACTACGACGAGCCTAAATACGTCTGGCAATCCACTGCCGCCAACACTGATTTTGAACCCAAGATGAGCCTGGCCCCGCTGACCTTCGGTACCTTGAAGGCCGCGTTCTACGCCATGTTGCTTGCGGCGCCACTGGCGGTTGCCGCAGCGATCTACACCGCTTACTTCATGGCACCGAGCCTGCGCCGCAAGGTCAAGCCGGTGATCGAGCTGATGGAAGCCATGCCGACGGTGATCCTCGGCTTCTTCGCCGGCCTGTTCCTGGCGCCGTATGTGGAAGGGCACCTGCCGGGCATTTTCAGCCTGTTGATGCTGTTGCCGATTGGCATCCTGGTCGCAGGTTTTGTCTTCAGCCGCTTGCCTGAGTCGATCCGCCTGCGTGTTCCCGATGGTTGGGAAAGCGCGATCCTGATCCCGGTGATCCTGTTCGTGGGCTGGCTCTCGCTGTACATGAGCCCGTACCTGGAAACCTGGTTCTTCGGCGGTGACATGCGCATGTGGATCTCCCACGATCTGGGCATTACCTACGACCAGCGCAACGCGTTGGTGGTCGGCCTGGCCATGGGTTTTGCCGTGATCCCGAACATCTACTCCATCGCCGAAGACGCCGTGTTCAGCGTGCCGCGCGGCCTGACCCTGGGCTCCCTGGCCCTGGGTGCCACGCCGTGGCAGACCATGACCCGCGTGGTCATCCTCACCGCCAGCCCGGGCATCTTCTCGGCGCTGATGATCGGCATGGGCCGCGCCGTGGGCGAGACCATGATCGTGCTGATGGCCACCGGCAACACCCCGGTAATGGAGATGAACCTGTTCGAGGGCCTGCGTACCCTGGCGGCCAACGTTGCGGTGGAGATGCCCGAGTCGGAAGTGGGCGGCAGTCATTACCGCGTGCTGTTCCTCTCGGCGCTGGTGCTGCTGTTGTTCACCTTCATCATGAACACCCTCGCCGAGCTGATTCGTCAGCGTCTGCGCAAGAAATACTCGTCGCTTTAAGAAAGGTAGAAGTCTGTGAAACAGAACTCCCTGAATGGATGGTTCAAGAGCGGCGCTCCCGGCGTCTGGATCAGCGGTGGCGCGGTGTCCATCGCGGTCATCATGACCATTGGTTTGCTGGCTGTGATTGCGGTGCGGGGCCTGGGCCATTTCTGGCCGGCCGACCTGATCCAGGCCAACTACAACGTGCCAGGCCAGGCCAACCACATCGTGATCGGCGAAGTGGTGCAGAAAGAAGAAGTGCCGCGTGAGCGCCTGAAAAGCGCGGGCCTGCCGGTGCCAGACCAAGGCCCCGAATTCATGACTCGCGAGCTGATCAAGGTCGGCAACCGCGACCTGAACGGCAACGACTTCACCTGGATCGTCGGCGAGTGGCTGAAGGACCAGACCAAGCCTGCGAACCTGATGGCCATCGAGCGTCGTGAGTGGGGCAACTTCTACGGCACCTTGGTCAACGTCAAGCAGGATGGCAAGGTGATTGCCGAAGGCGAGGCCGCGTGGCCGGAGCTGCAAGCCCGCGTGGACCGCGTGAACAAGCTCGCCGCTCAGCTCAAGACCTTGGAAAAATCCGATATTGGCGCGATCAACGCAGGGCTGGAGCGCATTCGCTTGCATGGTCGCAAACTGGAACTGGAAGGCAAGCTCGACGCAGCCGCCCAGGCCGACATGGACGCCGACCGCGCCGAGCTGAACGCCCGCTACCAGGACATCGAAGCGCGCCTGGCCGACCTGCACGCCCAATTCAACCGCGACGCCCTCACGGCGCGTGACGGCAACGGCAAGGAAGTGGAAATCGGCATCGGCAAAGTGGTGCACGCCTACCAGCCGAACGCCATGGGCACGATGACCAAGATCGGCTTCTACTTCAGCAAGGTCTGGGAATTCTTAAGCGATGACCCACGGGAAGCCAACACCGAAGGCGGGATCTTCCCGGCCATCTTCGGCACCGTGATGATGACCCTGATCATGGCAATGATCGTGACCCCGTTTGGCGTACTGGCCGCGGTGTACCTGCGTGAGTACGCCAAGCAGAACACCTTGACGCGCATCATCCGCATCGCCGTGAACAACCTGGCCGGCGTACCGGCCATCGTCTACGGCGTGTTCGGCCTGGGCTTCTTCGTGTATGTATTGGGGGGCTCGGTCGACCGTCTGTTCTTCGCTGAAGCGCTGCCTGCGCCGACCTTCGGCACGCCGGGGCTGCTCTGGGCCTCGCTGACCCTGGCGCTGCTGGCGGTGCCGGTGGTGATCGTGGCCACCGAAGAAGGCTTGGCGCGGATTCCTCGCACCGTGCGTGAAGGTTCCCTGGCACTCGGCGCGACCAAGGCAGAAACGCTGTGGAAGATCGTGCTGCCGATGGCCAGCCCGGCGATGATGACCGGCATGATCCTCGCCGTGGCCCGTGCCGCGGGTGAGGTGGCACCGCTGATGCTGGTGGGTGTAGTGAAGCTGGCGCCGTCGCTGCCGCTGGATGGCAACTACCCGTACCTGCACCTGGACCAGAAGATCATGCACCTGGGCTTCCATATTTATGACGTCGGCTTCCAGAGCCCCAACGTCGAAGCCGCACGGCCACTGGTGTACGCCACCGCCTTGCTGCTGGTACTGGTGATTGCCACGCTCAACCTGTCGGCGGTGTGGATTCGTAACCACCTGCGCGAAAAATACAAAGCGCTGGACAGCTAAAGCTATTAGCTACAAGCGGCAAGCTACAAGCTACAAGCCGCTTTTGCTCAAATCTTGCAGCTTGCAGCTAAAAGCTTGCAGCTACGAACGGAGTGAGACCATGCAGCACGAAACCCAATCCCACGGCATCAACATGTCTGCCCTGGGTCGCGACAAGCAGAGCCTGAGCCTGGCCCAGGAAACCGTGGCCATCGAAGTCCCCGGCCTGAGCCTGTACTACGGCGACAAGCAGGCGCTGTTCGATGTCAGCATGAACATCCCCAAGCAACGCGTGACCGCCTTTATCGGCCCGTCGGGCTGCGGCAAGTCCACGTTGTTGCGTACCTTCAACCGCATGAATGACCTGGTGGACGGTTGCCGCGTGGAAGGTGCGATCAACCTCTACGGCACCAATATCTACCGCAAGGGCGAAGACGTGGCCGAGCTGCGTCGCCGCGTGGGCATGGTGTTCCAGAAGCCCAACCCGTTCCCCAAGACCATCTACGAAAACGTGGTCTACGGCCTGCGTATCCAGGGCATCAACAAGAAACGCATCCTCGACGAAGCCGTTGAATGGGCGCTCAAGGGCGCGGCATTGTGGGACGAGGTCAAGGACCGCCTGCACGAATCGGCACTCGGCTTGTCCGGCGGCCAGCAGCAGCGTCTGGTGATCGCCCGTACCATCGCCGTAGAGCCGGAAGTGTTGCTGCTCGACGAACCGTGCTCGGCCCTCGACCCGATCTCCACCTTGAAAGTCGAAGAGCTGATCTACGAGCTCAAGTCCAAGTTCACCATCGTCATCGTGACCCACAACATGCAACAGGCGGCGCGGGTTTCCGACTACACCGCGTTCATGTACATGGGCAAGCTGGTGGAGTTCGGCGATACCGACACCCTGTTCACCAATCCGGCGAAGAAGCAGACCGAAGACTACATCACCGGTCGCTATGGCTAGTTGGAGCAGCTGCAAGCCGCAAGTTTCAAGTGGCAAGTAAGAGCAGTTCAACGGAACGACACACATCAGCTTGCAGCTTGTAGCTTGCGGCTTACAGCTTTTGCGGAGCAACCCCATGATTAGCAAAGAAGGCCTTACCCACCACATCTCTGCGCAGTTCAATGCCGAGCTTGAGGAAGTGCGCAGCCACCTCCTGGCGATGGGCGGGCTGGTGGAGAAGCAAGTCAACGATGCGGTCACCGCGCTGATCGAGGCCGACTCGGGCCTGGCCCAGCAGGTGCGTGAGATTGATGAGCAGATCAACCAGATGGAACGCAATATCGACGAAGAGTGCCTGCGCATTCTTGCCCGCCGCCAGCCGGCGGCCTCGGACCTGCGTTTGATCATCAGCATTTCCAAGTCGGTGATCGACCTGGAGCGCATCGGTGACGAAGCCACCAAGATTGCCCGCCGCGCCATCCAGCTGTGCGAGGAGGGTGAAGCCCCTCGTGGCTACGTGGAAGTGCGCCATATCGGCGACCAGGTGCGCAACATGGTGCGTGATGCTCTCGACGCCTTCGCCCGCTTTGACGCCGAACTGGCGTTGTCGGTGGCGCAGTACGACAAAATCATCGACCGCGAATACAAGACCGCGCTGCGCGAGCTGGCCACTTACATGATGGAAGACCCGCGCTCGATCTCGCGGGTCTTGAACATCATTTGGGTGCTGCGTTCCCTGGAGCGTATCGGCGACCATGCGCGCAATATCTCGGAACTGGTGATTTATCTGGTGCGCGGCACCGACGTGCGGCACATGGGCCTCAAGCGCATGAAAGCCGAAGTTGAAGGGACTGCTGATCTAATCCCTAATGTTTCGGGCGAATCTGACGATAAGTAAGGTTGCCCGAGAAATTAACGCCCGGCCTCTGGCCGGGCGTTTTCGTTTGTGGCATCTGAATTTTTTGCACAGCAGGCGCCATAAAGTCCTTCTGTGACCCGCGAGTTTTGGCAAAATGCCATCAGTCAGGCGTTTTGCATGCCGCCGTTTTTATAGGATGAAGGGTCGATGAGTAAAGTCAGTGTGTTGGTGGTGGATGACGCCTCGTTTATTCGCGACCTGGTGAAGAAGTGCCTGCGCAATTACTTCCCCGGAATCAAGATCGAAGATGCGGTGAACGGCAAAAAGGCGCAATCCATCCTGATGCGCGAAACCTTCGACCTGGTGCTGTGCGACTGGGAAATGCCGGAAATGTCCGGCATTGAGCTGTTGACCTGGTGCCGCGAGCAAGCGCACCTGAAGGCCATGCCGTTCGTGATGGTGACCAGCCGTGGCGACAAGGAAAACGTGGTGCAGGCCATCCAGGCAGGCGTTTCCGGCTACGTGAGCAAGCCGTTCACCAACGAGCAGTTGCTGAACAAGGTCAAGCAGGCCCTGCACAAGATCGGTCGCCTCGATGCGCTGATTGCCAGCGCGCCGACCAAGATGAACTCAGCCTTTGGCAACGACTCGCTGAGCGCCCTGACCGGCGGCAAACCCGAAGCGGTCAAGCCGGCCCCGGTGGCGGCGCCCAGCAAAGGCCTGCTCAACACCCCGCCCGTGAAGGCCCCCACAGCAGCGGCGCCGGCTGGCAGTCGCGGTCAGGGCCAGTTGCGCCTCGCAAGCGGCACCCAGCAATGTGTGATCAAGGCCCTGAGCATCAAGGAAGCGTTGCTGGTGGTAAAGCGTGGCGAGGTCCTGCCTCAGGTGCTGGAAAGCGCCGTGCTCGACCTTGAGCAGGGCGACAACGCCGAAGTCGCACGGCTCAACGGCTACCTGCACGCCATCGTCGCCTACGAGCCCAAGCCCGACAGCGACTGGTTGCAACTGACCTTCCGCTTTATCGATCAGGATGCGCAGAAGCTGGACTACATTTCCCGCCTGATCGCCCGTGGCACGGCGCAGAAGCATTTCGTGCCGGGCGCGTAAAGCGCTGCCCCCTGTAGGAGCGAGCTTGCTCGCGAAAAACGTCAACGATAACGCGTGCTTCCTGAATAAACCCGGCGCCTGTGCGTTTTTCGCGAGCAAGCTCGCTCCTACAGGAGGCGCCCGGTCCACAGTCAGTCCAGCAACAGCACCTTGGCCAACACGATCTTCGGCCCTTTCATCTTCTTGATGATGATCCGCAAGCCTTCAACTTCCAGCACTTCTTCCTCTTCCGGCACGCGCTTGAGCGTGTCGTAGATCAGGCCGGCCAGGGTTTCGGCTTCGATGTGGTCCAGGTCGACGCCCAGCAGGCGCTCCACCTTGAACAACGGCGTGTCGCCACGTACCAGCAATTTGCCGGGCTGGTAGGCGAGGATGCCGCGCTCGGCCTTGCGGTGTTCGTCCTGGATATCGCCCACCAGTACTTCCAGCACGTCTTCCATGGTCAGGTAGCCGATGATCTTGCCGTCGGCTTCTTCCACCAGGGCGAAGTGCGCGCCGCCTTTGCGGAACTGCTCCAGCAGTTGCGACAACGGCATATGCCGCGATACGCGTTCCAGCGGGCGGGTCAATTCGGCCAGGTTGAACGATTCGGGGATATGGTCCAGGGCCGCCAGCTCCAGCAGCAAATCCTTGATGTGCAGCAACCCGACAAACTCGTTGCGCACCGCGTCATACACCGGGTAACGGCTGAATTTATGACGACGGAACAGCGCGAGGATTTCCTTGAGCGGGGCGTTGAAGTCCAGGGTCACCAGGTCTTCCCGGGAGTTGGCCCAGTCCACTACTTCCAGCTCGCCCATTTCCACGGCGGAGGCCAGTACGCGCATGCCTTGGTCGCTGGGGTCCTGGCCACGGCTGGAGTGCAGGATCAGCTTGAGTTCTTCGCGGCTGTAATGGTGCTCATGGTGCGGGCCAGGCTCGCCTTGGCCAGCGATGCGCAAAATGGCGTTGGCACTGGCGTTGAGCAGGTAGATGGCCGGGTACATCGCCCAGTAGAACAGGTACAGCGGCACGGCCGTCCACAGCGACAGCAGCTCGGGTTTGCGGATCGCCCAGGATTTGGGGGCCAACTCACCGACCACGATGTGCAGGTAGGAAATCACGAAGAAGGCGGCAAAGAACGACACGCCTTTGATCACTTCCGGCGACTGCACGCCGACCGCGCCCAGCATCGGCTCGAGGATGTGCGCAAAGGCCGGTTCACCGACCCAGCCCAGGCCCAGGGACGCCAGGGTGATACCCAGCTGGCAAGCCGACAGGTAGGCGTCGAGCTGGCTGTGCACGGTACGCAGGATCTGCCCGCGCCAGCCGTTTTTGTGGGCGATGGCCTCGACGCGGGTGGCGCGCAGTTTGACCATGGCAAATTCCGCTGCAACGAAGAAACCGTTGAGCAGTACCAGGATCAGTGCAAAGAGAATCATGCCGAAATCGGCGAAGAGTGTCGCGAGGGTAATGCCAGGGGAAGGGTCCATGATGGGGTTTTGCAGGTTCCGTGTGTTCAATAAGGGGTGACAGGTGGGCCTGAAAGGCAGGCACAAGTCGGCCAATGTAGCGGCTGACGGGGCGCTTGCCTAGTGCCCGCTGCCGGGCGGGGCTGCAAAGTCGTGTCGCAGCTCCCACAGTAGGCCGTGCTCACTTCAACTTAATCATCGGCCTCGACTGCTTGCGAACGGCTTACCTGCGCCGGCGGAAAATGGCAGGTAAAGGTACTGCCATGCCCCAGCACGCTGCTGATTTCCAGGCGGGCCCGATGGCGCAACAGCACATGCTTGACGATGGCCAGGCCCAGCCCGGTGCCGCCGGTGTTGGAGTTGCGGCTGGAGTCGACGCGGTAGAAACGCTCGGTCAGGCGCGGCAGGTGCTTGGCGTCGATACCGATACCCGAGTCCTGCACACTCAGGTGCGCGCCATGCTCGTCGGCCCACCAGCGAATGCGGATATTGCCCTTGTCCTGGGTGTACTTCACCGCGTTGAACACCAGGTTGGAGAATGCGCTGCGCAATTCGCCTTCGCTGCCCTTGAGCAATACGGTTGGGTCGGCCTCCAGCGTGATCTGCTGCCCACGTTCGCCCGAGAGGGCCTGGGCATCGTTCTTGATCGTCTGCAACAGGCTCTGCACGGCCACGGGGTGGTTGTCCGAGGGGTAGTCCGTGGCTTCAAGCTTGGCCAGCAACAGCAGGTCGTTGAGCAGGGTCTGCATGCGTGAGCCTTGCTGCTGCATCTGCTGCAGGGCGCGGCTCCAGCGCGGGTTGATCTCGTCGACATTGTCCAGCAACGTCTCCAGGTAGCCGCAGATCACCGTCAACGGTGTACGCAGC
The DNA here is from genome assembly GCF_009935965.1 of Pseudomonas sp. L13. Lineage (NCBI taxonomy): Bacteria > Pseudomonadati > Pseudomonadota > Gammaproteobacteria > Pseudomonadales > Pseudomonadaceae > Pseudomonas > Pseudomonas sp. L13. The sequence continues at coordinate 122,157 of NZ_QODJ01000001.1, read as the reverse complement.
TCATGGGAAACGTTGGCGACGAAGTCTTTGCGCATCTGTTCCAGCTGATGGATACGGGTCACGTCACGCACCAGCATCAAGTGTTCGTTGTTGCCGTAGCGGGTCAGGTACAGCTGGATGCGCACGCGGTCGTTGGTGGGCGAGGGGATTTCCAGGGCTTCTTCGTAGTTGTCCTGCTCGAAGTATTCCTTGAAGCGTGGGTGACGCACCAGGTTGGTCACCGGCTGGCCGCTGTCCTGGGGCGTCTTGAGGCCCAGCAGGGTCTCGGCGGCGCGGTTCCACCACTCCAGGTTGCCGTCGCTGTCGAGCATGATCACCGCGTCCTTGAGCGCGGCGGTGGACTCCTGCACCCGGTCGATCACCGCTTGCAGGCGCCCGCGTACCCGTTGGTCGCGGCGTTGCAGGTGGTAGATGCTGTCAAATACCTCGCCCCACAGGCCGTAGCCATCGGGCGGTGCTTCGTCGGGTTTGTGTTGGCGCAGCCATTCATGCAGGCGCAGCAACTGCTTGAGGGTCCAGCCCAGGTACAAGGCAATGCCCGCGGCCAGGCTCCAGCCGTAGTAGCCGCTGACCAGCCCCACCAGCAGGCAGCCGGTGACCAGCAAGAGCATGTGGCGGATCAGGGTGCCATGCCAGTTTTGGTTCAAGGTGCGTCCTTCGGAGCAGTTTCAAGTTTCAAGCTGCAAGCTCCAAGCTTAAGCAGTCCCGCTTTTAACTTGCGGCTTGTGGCTGGTAGCTTATAGCTCAACCTTTGGTTGAAAACCGATAGCCGGTGCCGCGCACGGTTTGTACCAGATTCTCGTACGCATCGCCCAAGGCTTTGCGCAGGCGGCGGATATGCACATCCACCGTGCGCTCTTCCACATAGACGTTGCCGCCCCACACCTGGTCGAGCAGTTGGCCACGGGTGTAGGCGCGCTCCTGGTGGGTCATGAAGAATTGCAGCAGGCGGTATTCGGTCGGCCCCATCTCCGCAGGCTTGCCGTCGATGGTCACGCGGTGGCTGATCGGGTCCAGGATCAGGCCGTCGACTTCGATAGGCGCTTCGCCATCGGTCGGGCCGGCGCGGCGCAGCACGGCTTTGAGGCGCGCCACCAGCTCCCTCGGGGAAAACGGCTTGGTGATGTAGTCATCGGCGCCGACTTCCAGGCCCTGGATCTTGTTGTCCTCTTCGCCCTTGGCGGTGAGCATGATGATCGGGATATCCCCGGTCAGCTCGTCACGCTTGAGACGGCGGGCCAACTCGATGCCCGAGGTGCCGGGCAGCATCCAGTCGAGCAGGATCAGGTCCGGCTTGCGGTCGACGATAATGGCGTGGGCCTGTTGGGAGTTTTCCGCCTCCAGGCAGTCATAGCCGGCCATTTCCAACGCAACGGCGATCATCTCGCGAATGGGCGCTTCGTCGTCAACAATCAGAATGCTCCTGCCAACCATGCTCAAAATCCTCTTGTCATTTAACTGTCTTGCGCCGCATTAGATAACGGAATTATTGCAGTCGTGTGACAGTAATTTAGTCGCTTGGGCAATTATCGGCACTCTGGACTACCCTTTGGGTCCGAATCCTGACAACCACAAAAGGAAGGTTCCGATGACTTACAGCACTGTTTCCTGGAAAGCCCTGCTGGTATCTGCGGTGTTGACGCTGCCAGGCTTGGCGTTTGCGGCAGAGCCGGCGATGACTAAAGACGGGATGTTGGTGGATCACAAGGGGATGACGCTCTACACCTTCGACAAGGACGCTGATGGCAAGTCCATGTGTAATGACAAGTGCGCTGCCAACTGGCCGCCGTTGAAGGCCGAGACCACCGACACGCCCATGGGTAAGTGGACGGTGATCACCCGTGACGACCAGACCAGTCAGTGGGCTTATGACGGCAAGCCGTTGTATAGCTTCGTGATGGACAAGAAGGCCGGGGAGAAGACCGGAGACGGCAAAATGGACGGGGCTTGGAAAGTCGCCAAGCCCTGAGCCCGAGGCGCTGCTGCAATCATCGCGGGCAAGCCCGCTCCCACATTTGGAATGCGCTCCATTTGTGGGAGCGGGCTTGCCCGCGATGGCGTCCCAACCGTCACTGCACAATCCTCAACGAACCGCATAATCCACCACAATCCCGACAAAAATCGCCAACCCCGCCCAGTGGTTATGCAAGAACGCCTTGAAGCACTTCATGCGGTCCCTGTCCCGGGTGTACCAGAACTCCCAGACAAAACAGCCCGCTGCCGCCAGCAACCCCAGGTGGAACCACCCACCCAGCTCGAACCGCGCGCCGGCCAGCAACAGGCACGCCAAAGCCAGGCCCTGCAGGGTGAGAATGATCACGCGGTCGGCATCGCCAAATAGAATCGCGGTGGATTTCACCCCGATCTTCAAGTCGTCATCGCGGTCGGTCATGGCGTAATAGGTGTCGTAGCCCACCGTCCACAACAGGTTGGCGATGTACAGCAGCCACGCGGTGGCAGGCAAATGGCCGGTCTCGGCGGTAAACGCCATCGGCATGCCCCAGGAAAACGCCGCGCCCAGCACCACTTGGGGGTAATAGGTGTAGCGCTTCATGAACGGGTAGCTTGCCGCCAGAGCCAGGCCACCCAGGGACAGCAGGATGGTGCTGGCGTTGGTCAGCAGCACCAGCAGGAAACTGATGCCCATCAGCACGGCAAAAAACACCAGCGCTTCCTTCGAACTGATCTTGCCGCTCACCAGCGGGCGTTGCTCGGTGCGTTTCACATGGCCATCGACCTTGCGGTCGGCCCAGTCATTGATCACGCAGCCGCCGGCCCGGGTGAGTACCACGCCCAGCACGAAAATCACGATATTGATCAGCGACGGCGAACCCTTGCCGGCGATCCACAGCGCCCACAGTGTTGGCCACAGCAGCAGGTAGATGCCGATGGGCTTGTCCATGCGCGTCAACTGAATGAAATCCCAGGCCCTGGGGTTCAGGCGGTTCAAGGACTTGAGCAGACGTTGGTACATCAGCAGTTCTCCGGATGATCATGCAGCGCGTGCCAGAAACTCGGCAGGAAGACTTCCGCCACCAGCACGCTCAGCGCCCCGCGGTCGAAGCGCGAGCGGCGTGCCCACAGATTATCGGCCTGGTCTGCTGTCGGCAGCCAGGCGCGAGGGTAGCGACACACCTCAATGGCCTGGCGAGTAAAGGCGCGGTCGCAGAACAGCAGCTCGCCCAGCGAACGGCTGCCCAACTCGTCCATGTGCAGCCCATCGCCCTGCAAGGCACTGCGGGCCGCCACGCTGCGGGCGAACACCCAAGGCTGGCCGTGCCCGCGCAAATACACCTCGCGTACCCAACCGATACTGGCCGGCGGCAGGTCCAGCGCGGCACATTCGTCGTCGCGCAACGGTTGCCAGCCTTCGAACAGCGGCGTCACGCTGAACCCCTCGTTGGACAGCCACGTCAGCCGTCGCGTCAGCGAGCCTTCGTCAAACAGCCAGTTGAGGGTCAAGGGCGTGGGCAAGGGGCTCAGAAGGCTCTGGGTCAGCCATTGGCAAGCATCGGGAAGGGCGATTGAGTGCGGCACGGTGAGTCAGTATTGGCAGCAAAAGAGGCGGCGAGCTTACCATGGCACCCTGATCTTTTGCCGGTCTGAACCGGCCGTTTGCGTCGAACGTGCTTGCATCTGCCGGCCCCGATCAGTACAAAACGCCCTGAGCCGCGCGGCAACGCTGGATCCATCGACCGTCGGCCAACACGCCTGAACCTGAGGAAGCATGTAATGAAGAAGTGGCAATGTATCGTCTGTGGCCTTATCTACAACGAAGCGGACGGCTGGCCGGATGACGGTATTGCACCAGGCACTCTGTGGCAGGACGTCCCGGAAGACTGGCTGTGCCCGGACTGCGGCGTGGGCAAAATGGATTTCGAAATGATCGAAATCGGCTAATCAACGAATTAAGAAACGTACTACAAGGAGAAAGGAATGAACGCACCTGTCGTGATCATCGGCACAGGATTGGCCGGTTACAACGTCGCCCGGGAGTTTCGCAAGCTCGACAGCGAGACCCCGTTGCTGCTGATCACTGCCGATGACGGACGCTCCTACTCCAAGCCCATGCTCTCCACCGGCTTTGGCAAGAACAAGGAGGCCGATGGCCTGAGCATGGCCGAACCTGGCGCCATGGCCGAGCAACTCAAGGCCCAGGTGCGCACCCATACCCGTATCAGCGGCATCGACCCAGGCCACAAGCGCCTGTGGATCGGCGAGGAAGCAGTGACCTACCGCGACCTGGTCCTGGCCTGGGGCGCAGAAACCGTTCGCGTACCGGTCGAAGGCGATGCGGCTGAGCTGATTTTCCCGATCAACGACCTGGAAGACTACGCGCGCTTTCGTGCCGCCGCTGCGGGTAAACGACGCGTGCTGCTGCTCGGCGCCGGCCTGATCGGTTGTGAGTTTGCCAATGATCTGATTCTGGGCGGCTATGAAATCGACCTGGTCGCGCCGTGTGAGCAAGTCATGCCGACCCTGCTGCACCCGGCGGCAGCCGCAGCGGTGCAAGCCGGGCTGGAAGGCATCGGCGCGCGCTTCCACCTGGGCCCCGTGCTCAATCGCCTGCAACGCACGGCTGATGGCCTTGAAGCGCACCTGTCGGACGGCGAAGTGATCCACTGTGACCTGGTGGTGTCTGCCATTGGCCTACGCCCGCGTGTAGACCTGGCCGCAGCGGCCGGCCTGCAAATCAACCGCGGGATCATGGTGGACCGCCATCTCAAGACCTCCCATGCCAATATCTATGCCCTGGGCGACTGCGCCGAGGTCGATGGCCTGAACCTGTTGTACGTGATGCCGCTGATGAGTTGCGCCCGCGCCCTGGCGCAAACCCTGGCTGGCAATGCCACGGCGGTGAGCTATGGGCCGATGCCCATCACCGTGAAAACCCCGGTGTGCCCGCTGGTGGTGTCCCCTGCGCCACGGGGCACCGAAGGCGTGTGGAGCGTCGAAGGGCAGGGCGCCGACATCAAGGCCCTGTGCCGCGACGCCAGCGGCCGCCTGCTGGGTTATGCACTGACCGGCAGCGCTGTCATGGAAAAACTGGCGCTGAACAAAGAACTTCCGCCGCTGCTGGCGTAAACACCGCCCGTTCTGTCGCAAACATCACGTTCATACCCCGAGAAAGGCCGCCGCGAGACTGGCGCGGCGCCCGAGGGCATGCCATCCTCACTCCCGTCTGCCGCAGAGTAGAGCCTGCGGCGCCTTGGCGCTGCTCCACCAGAGAGCAGCACGGACATAACAACAAAAAACCGTCAAAGAGGCTTCACATATGCGTAAACCAGATCTCGCAGCCGCCATCGCTGAAAAAGCCGATCTCACCAAAGAACAGGCCAACCGCGTCCTCAACGCCGTCCTCGAAGAAATCACCGGTGCCCTGCACCGCAAAGACAGCGTCACCCTGGTCGGCTTCGGCACTTTCCTGCAACGCCACCGTGGCGCCCGCACCGGCAAAAACCCGCAAACCGGTGAGCCAGTGAAAATCAAGGCGAGCAATACCGTAGCGTTCAAGCCGGGCAAGTCGCTCAAAGACAGCGTCAACCCGTAAGTTAAGCGGTGCCGTCTCGAAGGGAGGCGGGGCGGTAAAGAAGATGGGCACGCCGACGGGGTCGGGTGCCCATTTTTGTTGGGCGTTAGAGGCATTCCCGGTGCAATAACAGTAGTTGCCTCTTGCAGGGGTATAACTAAATCCAGTAGTGACTGTTTGACCACTGTTCTATGATTTTCGTTTTCTACTTCGCTGTGGAACTACATCTGTACGAGAACACACATATAGCGCGAGACAGCAGGGAGCGGCTCTAACTCAGTCTAGAGGTATGTGTATGAAAATTGATCAACCTTTTATTCCATCTCCCCTGTTACCCCAAGAGAAAAAAGTGGAGGCGAATGTTCCATCAGCTTCGAATAATGCGCACACAGCGGCAGATAGTTCAAACTACAGCCACGGGAATGTGGACACTCAATATCCTCAAGCAAGCCCTGAAGAACTCGTTAATCGGAGTAAGCGTGCTGCGGGAAGATTTGGCGCGCCAAGAATCAACGTCAAACCCAAGCCTCCAAAACCTAAGCCTCCCGCGCCCAGCAAGCCAAAACCGAGTACCCCCAAACCGGGTCCTTCAGCACCTAAACCTACTACGCCTAGGGGGCCGAGGCCAAAGCCACCGGGAGGGTCGAACGGTCCTGGGGCGGCGCGTAACACTGGAAATGACATTGCCGGCTTGCAACAGAACAACGCCTTTCCGCCGGTTTCGCCGTCGGCTGCGATTATCATACGTAATGCGCTTCTAACTTCAGGTACTAGTAATTTGGTAACCAGCGGTTTTACCGTGGGGCAGCATTTCGTGTCCAAAGCTCTGGAAGAAAGGGTTGCAGCACAGGCACAGATGCCTGGGGCAGAAGTAAAGAAACCAGATGGCACCACGGGAACTGTAGACCCTGCCGCGACAGATGAGCAAAAAATACAGGCGCGCCTTACGGGCGCAGAAATAAACACGGAGTCTCTGACCAACAGCATTCTTTTCATCAACGAAGGCCCAGACGCGAAGGCTGTAGTAGCTAGCCCCGACGCGCCAACGGATACACAGGGACGTTTGGCCAACCTTGAAAAGCGGATGGACGCGATAGAAAGCCAAATGCCAGAACTCGCTAAGCGCTACGGCCTTATCTACACGCCGTATGCGGCGCTTGAGTCATCGGAGCCGCCGACTGATAAGTCGCGTATGGAAAATGTTGAAAAGCGCTACGCATCGATGAATAAGATGATTAAAACATTGGTGACACTAAAGCAGAGCGAAACAGAAGCTGACTAAGCTTTATATGTGCAGGGTTAAGGTGGGCGAATTTATTTGATCGATTTGACTAAATAAGTTGTCCACTTTATTGCACTCCGTAATGAACAAGCTTTGGGGGGCGCCTATCAGATGGGTCTTGCAACCATGCGGGGCGCCCAAGGGCCTTGCTGATACCCGCTCCACTGTCCACGTCTTCCAATTCTTCCTCCATTTGTTCGGGAGTGAACGGTTGCTGGCCAATATACGTTCGCGCAGTTGGATCAACCAACGCAGCGGGTGTGAGTTCGGAAGTCGCCAGCGCGTGAAGCAGAACCTGGCTATGGCCACGTTGAAGCTTTTCCATCTCGCTTTGTTGATGGACAGTCAACTTTCGTACAGACGATCGTGTGTACGCTTCGTCAGTTCGCTCAACGGAGACGAACACCGTAAGCGCCATCCCGGAGGGTATGAATGGGACGTCCAAGAACGTTGAGGTCATCGTAATAACCGGCAGCATAAGCTGACCGGTTTGCGGATCTTTAGGCCACAGCTCAAGGTCTGTAAGCCACGCACCTCCGCCTATTTGCCCAAGGTTATGGTCTTGCTCTGAGAGGATAATTTGATTGATACCCATAGCCGGTGATCCTTTAGAAACAACCTTTTCGTTTGGCGAATGACGTGGCAGAGCGCGTCTCGCTATGGATTTCGATCAAGCGATGCTCGGCATCGTAGATGAAGGTTCCCGTTGACCTTGGGTGTTGTCCTGGCTATCAAGACAGATGCAGGTAAAACAGTTCCACTTCATTTGGGTCTTCAGAGGACCTCAGCACAGCTTTGTATTTGTCTTCAAGTTTCTGATTTAGACCTTCGTTATATAGCAAATAAAGAGCAGGATAATCAGTGTTGGTGCGAATCCAGTCTTCCGAATCTGCTTCGTCAAACCAACATTTGGCTAATCCAATACTGGTCAGCAACTGCTCTTTCCAGTCAGGTTTTTCATCCAGGCTGTCAAATGAATACAACCATATTGACAAACGCTCATTGAAGTTCTCAAGCGTTTCGCCGGGGTTTTTTAGTGGTCGCCAGTCCGTCAGTTCGGCGACAACATGGTTGGAAGTCCGGGTTTTAATAGTCTTCTCGATAATAGACTGGGACCAGTTTTCCGGATATTCAAACCGTTCGTCTCGGAGTGCTTTATTAAGGACGTTGTTCACGCACGTCATCAGCACTGGGTCCACTATCTGAAGCGTCAAGTGGAGAGAAAACCATCCCTTACTCTTGGATAGATTTATCGTGTAGCGACGAACTCGACCACGCTCGCCATTCGTTTCAAAAATTCTGCCTTTTTTTAGCGCGTACCCATGTTTCGCAAAGGGTTCTGCTAAGAATGAGGTCAGTAACTTCAATATATCTTTTACAGTCTCAGTCATTACGGCAACCTCCATAGTGGGACCCTGGCTTCGCTAACGGTTACGCCTTTTGTGCTCTTTCCAGAATTACCAAATATGCCTTTCCCATCGGCGATGATTTTGTCTTTTGCAAGCTGGGCTTTAGACCGTACAGCACCACCTGACTTGACCTCAATTGCGACGACTTTCCCTGTTTTGTTATTTTTTATCAAAATGTCTACGTAGCGGCCTCTCCCTGCACCTGGAGTTTTGACATAAACCTGCGTACCGAGCACGGTCACTTTGGGATTATTTAATAGCTTCTGATGCACCAGGTTTTCAGCGGCTTTACCGTTGACTTTATTCTGCCTCCTTTGTGCTGAGGAACAGGCCCAGCCCCAGGGGTCTATCCAACCCGTCGGGTTAGGAGCGTATTGGTAAAGATTGCTGCCTCCCGCTAACCCAATCGGATCCGGCGTCGTAAACCGCCCCACATCCGGATCATAAAACCGAAACGTGTTGTAGTGCAGCCCAATCTCCCGATCCAGATACTGCCCCTGGAACCGCAAATTCTGCTCTTCGATAAAGTACGCCTCACGCACTTCTTCGTCCGCATTCCCCCACACCTGATAGCGCGCCTGCCATACCGTTTTCCCATCAGCTTCGGTCAGTTGCTCAGGCAAACCATTCAGGTCGTTGTGGTAGTAGCGCACGCTTTGATGCTCGCCTGTGCCGTCCACGCGAGCCAGCGGTACATAGCCGTCTTATTCATAGAGATAGAGGCTGGTCTGGCTATGCCGATGCTCCTGCAGCAGGCGGCGCCCGGCAGTTGCGTGGGCTGGCCATTGGGACGGCGTATCCGTGAGCGCAGCCGGCCGCTGCCGTAGTACAGGCAGTTGAACCAACGGCCGCCGGGCAATTGTGTCTGATTAATTAGCTACAGAGCTCTGTTAGCAAAGCGAATATTTAGCAAGGGCTGGTGCAGTAACATAGCTCAGCAAGCTTGGGTGACGGTATAAAAGCTCTGTTTTCCTTCATCAAAAAACAGATAAGCCTGAGCGTTGTCGTGGCTAAGCTCGCTTATGTCGAGCTGGCCCAGGAAAACCATAGGCTTCCCATCCACCATTGGCCATGCGGGGCTTTGAAGCCATTTCGGTGGGACTTTCAAGTACCGAAAATCAATTTTTATTTTTTCCTTCAGCCAGGCCTGCAACTCTTTAGAACTGAGATTTTTTCGCTCTTCGACCAGCTTGGACAGATAGTCCGATGGTAGCGACAGCCATTTTGGCTGAACTTTTAGCGTTAGGTTGAATAGGTTTTCGTACTTTTTTTCCACCGTGTGGGTGATGTTTTTCTTGGAAAGAACAGTAGATAGAAGTGTCTGAACGTTGTAGATAGATTCTAAGTTCTGATAGTTCTGACTGATTGTGTAGGTGTAGAGATCAGGTTCCGTAACATAAGCAGGGAGGTTGTTCTCACTCCTGAGCAATGCTTCGACTGCCGGGTCTGCGTATATTTTTTCTTCAAATGCTTTAGGCGAAATTGCCCCTTCGACGAATTGCTTGATGATTTCTATAGCTGTCATTATTTGGTTCCTAAATGTCTAAATTCATCAAGCGCGGCGTGCTGTTCCCGAGTGACTTCGCGTAGGTTTCGAGGGTTGTTCACATCTACACCACCATTACGTTGAGGGTTGTGATGATGCAACTCCATCCAATTTCCGTTTGCGTCCAGCGGCGCAGAGCCGCGCTTCATACGGCTCATGTTGGCGGGGCTGAACTCACCTGAGGCTTTTGAAGCCTCATAGCGATTTTTCCAGTATCGATTTCTTACCACATCCCATGCGGGAGCTTTACCGCTGGGCAGGGGCTTGTCTATGGCTTGGCCTCTTTTCCAGCGTTTGAACTGGACACAACTCCAACCCCACGGGTCAATCCAACCAATGGGATTCGGCGCGTACTGGTAAAGATTGAATCCACCCATCAACCCAATCGGATCCGGCGTCGTAAACCGCCCCACATCCGGATCATAAAACCGAAACGTGTTGTAGTGCAGCCCAATCTCCCGATCCAGATACTGCCCCTGGAACCGCAAATTCTGCTCTTCGATAAAGTACGCTTCACGCACTTCTTCGTCTGCATTCCCCCACACCTGATAGCGCGCCTGCCACACCGTTTTCCCATCAGCTTCGGTCAGTTGCTCAGGCAATCCATTCAGGTCGTTGTGGTAGTAGCGCACGCTTTGATGCTCACCTGTGCCGTCCACTCGAGCCAGCGGTACATAGCCGTCTTCTTCATAGAGATAGAGGCTGGTCTGGCTATGCCGATGCTCCTGCAACAGACGGCGGCCGGCAGTTGCGTGGGGTGGCCATTGGGACGGCGTATCTGTGAGCGCAGGCGGCCGCTGCGGTCGTATTCGCTGCGCGTATTGATCTGGCCTTGGATACGCAGGACTTCACGGTGCAGGCGGTCGCGTTCGAAGTCGCAGATGACGCGGCCGTCGAGATTCATCTGGTGCAGGTGGCCGCTGCCGTAGTACGGGCGGTTGAGCCAACGGCCGTCGGGTCATATAGTCTGGTCTCTCTATCAAGTGTGGCCTGGTATCCAGAATAAACTTTTACCTCTGGATTTAATGATCTTCTCAATCAGCTCAGTAAATGATTTTGCGATCAGTGTGCTCTCATCGGCGGTCGGGTAACTGTCCCAGAACGAGTCGTAGCAGTAGCCAAATTGCGGACCGGGTTTCAGGTCAATTGAAATTATTTGGTCCTCACATTTAACGAGCGCGTACCAGTTAGCTGAGTCTGGGTCCTCCAAGTCTTCGTTCATAACGACAAAGTCGGAACGTTCAAGTTCTGGCGCCTGAATCGTGAAGCTGTACTGTGCCTTTGGATAGAAAACAGCGCTGCTGTAATGGTTATAAAAATCGGCCAAGTCATCGGGGATGGGATTACTCGGCAACCCAGTAGAAGGTGCTGTCGTGCAGTCAGAATTCTCTATCAAATCAACGATTTTAATCAGGCTCATCTTCCGCATCCCTTACGCAGGTAGTTTTTCATTGCTTTGTTGTACAAGCCGCGTGAAGCCTTCGGGAAACCTTTAGCTTCGGCGGCCTTAAACATTTTATTGGAAAGTCTGAGTATTTCGAATTTCGACACCTTTTTCCAATCGAAACCGTTAAAGCCCCGTTTCCCGGTTTTCTTCTGGACCCAGTCTTTAGCAACCTCCTTGGTCGCATTGTGTTGATCTACAGTCATCACAACCGTTGGCGTCTGGCCGTTTCGAGATACGTAGTCCTTGATGTTGTGCTTGGACCACGCGTCGAGTATCCCGTGATGTTTTTCGAAACCAGGCGCGCTTTTTCCGTAATTTATAACGTCCCCCGGTTTTGCCGGTGCCCAGCCCAGGGAATCAATCCACGTGATAGGATTCGGCGCGTACTGGTAAAGATTGACCCCACCCATCAACCCAATCGGATCCGGCGTCGTAAACCGCCCCACATCCGGATCATAAAACCGAAACGTGTTGTAGTGCAGCCCAATCTCTCGATCCAGATACTGCCCCTGGAACCGCAAATTCTGCTCTTCGATAAAGTACGCTTCACGCACTTCTTCGTCCGCGTTCCCCCACACCTGATAGCGCGCCTGCCACACCGTTTTCCCATCAGCTTCGGTCAGTTGCTCAGGCAAACCATTCAGGTCGTTGTGGTAGTAGCGCACGCTTTGATGCTCGCCCGTGCCGTCCACGCGAGCCAGCGGTACATAGCCGTCTTCTTCATAGAGATAGAGGCTGGTCTGGCTATGCCGATGCTCCTGCAGCAGGCGCAACCCCTCCCAATCAAAGCGGGTTTCACCCAACGGATAACCGTTGCTGTCATGTTCGGTTTTAGCGATGCGCCGGCCGAGGGGGTCATAGGTCATTTTCACGACCGTTTCGCGTCCATCCTTCTGGCTACGGACTTCGATCAGGCGATGCTCTGCGTCGTAGGCAAAGAGTTGTACGCCGCGTAGGGCACTGCGCTTTTCGATCATTCGGCCAAAACCGTCGTAACGATAGCGTTTGTCCTGATAGGTCAACAGCTTGTTATGCACCACCAGTCCCGCACTGGCTGACGGAGCGTCCAGCAGGTTGGCGGCGGCATCGTAGGCAAACGTTTCTCGCTGGCCCTGAGCGTTGTCCTGGCTGGCGATAACGCGCCCGGTCGCGTCGTAGTGGAGCAGTTGGCGCTGATCCCGACGGTTTTCGCGGTCACGCTCCAGGCGGCCGATCAGGTTATCGGCCGGGTCATAGTCAAAGTGTTTTTGCTGGGCGGCCGGCAGTTGCGTGGGCTGGCCGTTGGGACGGCGTATCCGTGAGCGCAGGCGGCCGCTGCGGTCGTATTCGCTGCGCGTAGTGATCTGGCCTTGGGTACGCAGGACTTCACGGTGCAGGCGGTCGCGTTCGAAGTCGCAGATGACGCGCCCGTCGAGGTTGACCTGGTGCAGATGGCCGCTGCCGTAGTACAGGCGGTTGAGCCAACGGCCGTCGGGCAACTGCGTCTGGATCAGGTTGCCGAGCTCATCGTAGTGGTAGTTCAGGCTGCCGGCGGCGCTTTGTTCGATGAGCAATTGGCCGTGCGCATCGTAGGCGAAGGCCAGTGCCTGGGTGGTTTCGTCAGTGCCGATGAAGGTGACAGCGGTGAGTTGGTCCAACGGGTCGTAGGCGTATTCGGTGCGACCGTCATCGGTTTGTTTCAACAGCAAGCGGCCCACTGCATCGCGTTCGAGTCGATGCACAATTGAAGGCTCGGGTGTCTGCCCCGTGGGCACGTACTCAACGGCGGCTACGTTATCCAGAAGGTCGTAGGCATAACGTCGGGCGCTGCCGTCGAGATCTTGTTGCTCTACCAGACGGTCGCACGGGTCCCAGGTAAAGCGGTAGCTCTCACCGTTTTCATTGGTCAGGGTTTGGAGGTGTCCGTAGGCGTCGTAGCGGAACTCAATCTGCCGGCCATGGGCATCTATTCGTTGGCGCACTTGCCCGCGGCGTCCGTACTGGTAGCGGGTGGTGTGACCTGCGGCATCGGTATAGCCGATCAACAGACCGCTGGTATCGCGCAGGTACTGCTCGATGCGGCCGTCCGGCATTTCGCTCTGTAGCAACCGGCCTTGGCTGTCGTGTTGATAGCGCTGGCGCTCACCCAAAGCGTCGATGACTACCTGCAAATGACCCTGGCGGTCGTACTCGAACGCTGTGGGGTACCCCGAACAGTCGATATGCTGGATTAACTGTCCGGTTTCATTCCAGCGCAGGGTTTTGCTTTTGCCCGTGGCATCGATGATCTCCACCACCTGTCCAAACGTATCGTAGCGATACCGTGTGACATGCCCCAACGGGTCGATTTCACTGACGCAATTGCCTCGCTGGTCGTACTGATATTGCCACGCGTGGCCTGCTGCATCGGTCTCCACCAGCGGCAGCGACCAATGCTCCAGCCACAACGTCGATTCGATACGCCCCAACGGATCCCGGGTGCTGCACAGGTTGCCGGACTCGTCGTAGCCGAACTGCCATTCGCCGCCTTGTGGATCGGTGGCGCTGAGCAGCTGACGCTCGTCATTCCATTCAAACTGCCAGGTTTTTCCCAGGTTGTCGGTGTACTCGGTTATCTGGTACTGCGGGTTCCAGCGGCGTGTGCTGACCCGTTGCAAGCCATCAGTAATGCGCGTCACGCCACCCGGCAAATCATAGTCGAACCGGTACTCGTCACCTTCGTCAGTCCAGTGCCGCACCACGCGCCATTCGCTGCCGTCCACACAGTCCCATTGGTAGTAACAACGCAGCCCGGTGGGCAGCTGATGCTCGACCATGCGCTGGCCGCTGTCGTAGGTGAAGCGGCGTTGCACATTTGCGTCGGGATTGCGAACTTCGGCCAGGTCGCCACGAGCATCGTAGCCGTAACTGACAAGGGTTTCTTGGCTGTGATCGGGGTATAGCCGTTTGACTTGCTCTACTCGCGCAGGCCATTGCTGGCTGTAAACAAGTTCGACACGCACATGGTCGAACGTATCTCGTAAGTGGCTCAGCCGACCCTGAATGTCATAGTCAAGGAAGATGCGGTTGTCGTTGCGATCCCCCAATTGGCTAAGACGCAGGTGTGAGGCGTTGCCTGGCGTTGGTTCGAATAGCCGATAGAGCCCATCAACGCTTTCAATCAGTAGTTGGCCATTGGTGTTGCGCCGTACGCTCAAGCCTTCTCCTGCGCTGAATACGGCACCGCCCAGCGGGATCACGCCCATGTCGATCCGTCGCGCTTGCTCATCGGTATAGACCAGCCGTTCCCCACCTTCGGGGTGTACGCCGATCTCGACGCAGACCTCGTAGATCACGCTCCAGCTGGCACCGAACAGACCGTCGCGACGCTCGTCCCGGCTGCTGTAGTAGCGCTGCCACTCGATAGGGAGCAGGCCGGGCAGGGCGAAGTCCAGATCGTCTTCCCCATCAAGAATTTTCGCGCCCGTGGAGCTGTGTACCGGGTTAGGCGAGCCTGCTACCGCGGAGGTAATGGCATTGGTCACTTGGCTGGTGCCCCACGACACCAGTCCACCAACGACCATGCACGGCAGCTTGCTGAAAAACTTGGAGCCACCACCGCGCAGCATCAACAGCGCGGTCACCGCCAGCCCGACACCGGGTGTCTTGCCGCTGCGGATCTCGCGCACCACCACGGGGCTTCCGCCAATACGCACGTTGCTGGAGATCATCCCCGACTCGACAATCGATGCGTCGCAGGTACTTCGGTCACCGCTGCGGGCGGCCGGCTGACCATTAATTGTGACCTTGCTGGAGCCTTCGGCAATAAACTGCGGTGGCATGGGTGGATGCTTGGTGCAGATGACGATGTCCAGCGGTTTGGGGACTGCGCCCGGCGCAGGAACCGCCACGGTGGGGCGCCACATCTGCGAGAAAAATCCCTTGGCCATGTCCAGGTAGCTGGCTTCCTCGGGATTGCCACCTTCGGCAGGTTGCGGGCTGACCGGGCCGATTGCGCCTGCGGCACGCGCAGCGGGTATGCCGTTGGTGAAGGTGTTATGTGAGCCGGTGGCAATGGTCGCCATCACCACCGGCGGGAATAACGCATTGCCTATCCAGTCACAAACTTTTGTCAGTCCCTTGTCTGCCCCCGTCTTGCTCATGCCAATGCCGACGATGATGCCCACCACGGCGCCCAGTACAAAGCAGCCTAGCCCGCCGGTTACAACCGTAATACCGGTGGCGGCCACAATCGCAGCCGTGGCGACGGCCGTAATAGCGATGTTGGCCGCAATTTCCAGCACGCCGCCCAGGATGTCGGCCATCGCCGAGGTGTGCAGCAGGCCGTCGCCGAGGCGTGCCGCCCAGAGAGCGTCAGACATGGATTAGAGGCTTCAAGGTTTGGGATTCAGCTGCAGGGTGCTTTTGATGGTTGCCCAATGGGCGCTTTCAGCATCGCCCAGGGGTTGGGCTTTGACATAACTCAGGGCAAGCATCTGCCGAGTGCCGGGTATCACAAGTGCTAACTGGTATTGATGGATGCGCTCGGTGCCTTTGCTGAACTGGTTATGCACTTCGATGGCGTCTATATCCTGCGCCGCGCCTACACGAAGAGCCTTGGCCGGTTGGTAGCGCAAGTCCTGTACCTGCTTTTCCAGCTTCGCCAGTTGCTCTTCGAAGTTGCTCTGCAGCGTCTCGCCATCACCCAGCAGGCTGCGGCTAACGATCAGCGACGTACCCAGCGCGGCGAACTTCAGGATATTGATGGAAGCATCCTGAACTTCATCGCTGGGCAGGGTGAATTGAAATTCATTGAGTCGATAGGTCATTGAAACGGAGTCTCGTTATTGGCCGGAAGACGGCTTGGGAAACATGGCGTTGACGGCGGCGTCAATGTCGCCCTTGACCCCCTGGCCCATGGGAGTGGTGCCGCCTTTGCCGCCAATGTTCAAATGCAGATTGCCTCCGGTGTTGATCTCGGAGCTGCCTTCGGAGTACACATTGATCTGAACGCCGGTGAGATTGATCTGCCCGCTGGCATTGAGCTCCAGCACGCTTTTGCCACAGACCAGGCGCAGGTTTTCGCCCACTTCAATCAGGTAACTTTTACTGATGGCGTCTGTCTTGCTGAACCCCACCATGAGCATGTCGTCGTGCTTGACTGCACGCATCCGGTCGTTGCCGATCGTCACTACCTCGTCATGACCGATGCTCTTATTCCGGTCATGCCCCACCGAGTGGCTCTCATCCACCTCCACCACGATGTCCTGGTTACGCTCGGCATGGATATACAACTGCTCCAGCCCCTTCTTGTCTTCCATGCGGATTTCATTGAAGTTGGCCGGCGTGCCGCCTTTGCTGGAGCGGCTTTTCATGCCGCTCTGGGTGGCGTTCTCTGGCAAGTCGTAGGGCACCGTCTGCTCAGCGTTGTAGACGCGCCCAGTGATGATCGGTCGGTCGGGGTCGCCTTCAAGAAAACTAACAATCACCTCCTGGCCGATCCGTGGAATCTGCATCGAGCCCCAGTTCTTGCCGGCCCAGGATTGCGACACACGAATCCAGCACGAGCTGTTTTCGTTGGATTGGTCGTGGCGGTCCCAATAGAAGTGCACCTTCACGCGGCCATACTGGTCGGTCCAGATTTCCTCGCCCTTGGGGCCTACCACCAGCGCGGTCTGCGGGCCTTTGACGATGGGGCGGTGGGTGTTGGCCAGTGGGCGGAAACTCTGTTGGGCGTCGATGCAGGTCAGGCTGCTTTCAAACTGCGCCGAGCCTGAACCGCCGCCGCTTTCCAGGCTTTCCTGCACGATGAAGTAGCGGCAACCGACGATCAGGTATTCGCGGTTCTGGTCCTGGCGGCTGAAGCCGGTGAGGCTGAACAGATGGCCCGAGCCCAGGCCGCGCGCGTTGCCGCTGAACTCGATCTGTTCATGCAGGGTTTGCAGGGCTTCGATGCGGGTGCGCGCATAGTGTTCGCCGTCGGCGCTTTGCACGTAGGTGCCGGGGTAGTCGTACAGCGGGTAGTCGCCTGCCGTGTGCGGGCGCGGCATGGCCGAGCGCACATCGATGCTTGCGCTGGGGCGCTGGAAGTCGTAGTCGTTCAGCTCCAGCGAGCCCGGCTGCACCTCCTGCGCCAGGTGCCAGTTATGCATATGGTCGCGTTCGCGCTGTTGCTCGTCCTTGGGGTAGTAGGGGATCGACGCATAGCCGGGCACGCTGGTGTGAGCGCCATAGGCGTCGGCCAGCACCAGCACATGGCGGTCCTGTTCATGGCGGAAGAAATAATAGATGCCTTCCTGTTCCATCAGGCGGCTAACGAAATCGAAGCTGGTCTCGCGGTACTGCACGCAGTATTCCCACTCGCGATACGGCCGGCTGAGGGCGTCTTCGAAGTCGGAAAAGCCCAGGTCGCGGAACACCTGCTTGATGATCTGCGGAATGCTCAGGTTCTGGAAGATGCGGCAGTCGGAGGTGCGGCTGAGCAACCACAGCCACGGGCGCAGGGTGGCCTGGTAACTGGCGAACTGGCCCTGGTCGATGTTCTGGCTGCAACGAGCGACGATGCCATGAAAGTACCGTTCGCCACCGTCGGCCAATTGCAGGCCCACGCTCATCGGTTTGCCCAGCAACTGGTTGAGGTCGATGTTGGCGTCCAGGGACGTCAGTTGCAGCTCATAGTTGAACAGCCGGCCCAGCTCTTCACCGCCGCCCATTTCATTGAGCAGCAGCACATCCGGCCCGAGGGGGCTGGTGATCTTGGCCAGGCGTGAGGCTTGGTTGAATAGCATCGGTAGTCCCGTAAATACCGTCATTACTGACGAAACCGGATCAACTGTGGGAGCTGGCTTGCCTGCGATAGCGGTGGATCAGTCAACATCAATGCTGAATGTCAGACCGCTATCGCAGGCAAGCCAGCTCCCACACTGACCGTATTCCAACAATAGTTATTCGGTGTCGCTGAAGTCGTAGTGCAATTCATTATCCCGACTGCTGATCCGCACTCCCGCCAA
The DNA here is from genome assembly GCF_009935965.1 of Pseudomonas sp. L13. Lineage (NCBI taxonomy): Bacteria > Pseudomonadati > Pseudomonadota > Gammaproteobacteria > Pseudomonadales > Pseudomonadaceae > Pseudomonas > Pseudomonas sp. L13. The sequence continues at coordinate 103,975 of NZ_QODJ01000001.1, read as the reverse complement.
CGCCTTGCCTTCCAACATGCGCGTGAGGAACTCGCGGCTCATGTCCGGCAGCAGGCTGTTGGTGAGGATGGTGTCGATCATGCGCCCGCCGCTTTCAGTCTCGGTGCAGCGCGAGACGATCAGGTCGACCACGGCGTCGTCATACTCGAACGCGACTTTATGGGTGTTCTCCACACGCTTCTTGATGCGGTTCAATTGCAGACGCGTAATTGCCTTGAGCATCTCGTCGCTCAGCGGGTAGTACGGGATGGTCACCAGGCGGCCGAGCAAGGCCGGTGGGAAAATCTCCAGCAGTGGCTGACGCAGGGCCTTGGCGATTTCCTCGGGCTCGGGGATGTTCGCCGGGTCTTTGCAGACGTGGGAGATCAGCTCGGTGCCGGCATTGGTGGTCAGCAGGATCAGGGTGTTCTTGAAGTCGATCACCCGGCCTTCGCCGTCTTCCATCACGCCCTTGTCGAACACCTGGAAGAAAATCTCATGCACGTCCGGGTGGGCTTTCTCCACCTCATCGAGCAGCACCACGCTGTAGGGTTTGCGCCGTACCGCTTCGGTCAACACGCCGCCTTCGCCGTAGCCGATATAGCCTGGAGGCGCGCCCTTGAGCGTGGACACGGTGTGGGCTTCCTGGAACTCGCTCATGTTGATGGTGATGACGTTCTGCTCGCCGCCATACATGGCTTCGGCCAGGGCCAGGGCGGTTTCGGTCTTGCCCACACCTGAGGTGCCGGCCAGCATGAACACGCCAATCGGCTTGCTCGGGTTGTCTAGGCCGGCGCGGGAGGTCTGGATGCGCTTGGCGATCATCTGCAGGGCATGGTCCTGGCCGATGATGCGTTTCTTCAAGTGCTGGTCGAGATTGAGCACGGTTTCCAGCTCATTGCGCGCCATGCGGCCCACCGGGATGCCGGTCCAGTCGGCGACCACCGAGGCCACGGCCTGGTAATCCACGGTCGGCAGGATCAACGGGGTTTCGCCTTGCAGGGCGGTGAGGCGCTGTTGCAGGTCGACCAATTGCGCACGCAACGCATCGTTGCCGCTGTCCACCACACCGGCTTTTTCCCGCAAGGTGGCACGGGTGGCGAGCAGTTCATCTACCAAGGCTTTCTCTTCAGCCCAACGGCTTTCCAAGGGCGCCAGGCGCTCGCGCTCGGCGCTCAACAAGGCTTCGCTGTTGCTCTGACGCGTACCCGTGGCGATGCCGATCGCATGCTCACGGGCGATGATTTGCAGCTCGGTTTCCAGGGCCTCGATACGGCGACGGCTGTCGTCCACTTCTGCGGGCACCGCGTGCAGGCTGATAGCGACGCGGGCACAGGCGGTGTCCAGCAGGCTCACGGATTTGTCCGGCAACTGGCGCGCCGGAATGTAGCGGTGGGAGAGCTTCACCGAGGCTTCCAGGGCTTCATCGAGGATCTGCACCTGGTGATGTTTTTCCATGGTGGACGCCACGCCGCGCATCATCAGCAATGCCTTGTCTTCCGACGGTTCGGCAACCTGTACCACCTGGAAGCGGCGGGTCAGGGCCGGGTCTTTTTCGATGTGCTTTTTGTACTCGGCCCAAGTGGTGGCGGCCACGGTACGCAAGGTGCCACGGGCAAGGGCAGGCTTGAGCAGGTTGGCCGCGTCACCAGTGCCGGCAGCGCCACCGGCACCCACCAGGGTATGGGCTTCGTCGATAAACAGGATGATCGGCTTGGGCGAAGCCTGCACGTCTTCGATGACCTGGCGCAGGCGCTGTTCGAACTCGCCTTTCATGCTGGCGCCGGCTTGCAACAGGCCCACGTCGAGGCTGCGCAGCTCCACGTCTTTCAAGGCGGGTGGCACGTCACCGGCGACGATACGCAGGGCGAAACCTTCGACCACGGCGGTCTTGCCCACCCCGGCCTCACCAGTGAGGATCGGGTTGTTCTGGCGCCGACGCATGAGGATATCCACCAGTTGGCGAATCTCCTCGTCACGGCCCACGATTGGGTCGAGCTTGCCGCTGCGGGCCTGTTCGGTCAGGTCCACAGTGAAGCGCTTGAGCGCTTCCTGCTTGCCCATCGCGCTGGGCGCCATGGCACCGCTGGCCTCGCCAGGGACGCCGGCATTGAAGCCATCGCTGGCGCTCAAGGCATTTTCCGGCGAGTCACCGACGTATTCATCAAAGCGCTCGCTCAAGGCTTCGGCCTTGATCTTGTCGAACTCGCCGGACAAACCCAGCAGCGCATGGCGCAGGCTCGGCGTCTTCAAGATGCCCAGCACCAGATAACCGGTGCGCACCTGGCTTTCGCCAAACATCAGGCTGCCATACACCCAGCCGCGTTCTACGGCCTCTTCCACATGGGAGGACAGGTCGGTGATCGACGTGGAACCACGCGGCAGGCGGTCCAGGGCTTCGGTGAGGTCGCGGGCCAGGCGCGCCGGCTCCACGTTGAACTGACGGATGATGCGGTGCAGGTCCGAGTCCTGCAGTTGCAGCAACTGGTGAAACCAGTGGGCCAGTTCCACATACGGATTGCCCCGCAACTTGCAGAACACGGTGGCGGCTTCGATGGCCTTGTAGGCCACGCTGTTGAGTTTGCCGAACAGTGCGGCGCGACTGATTTCACCCATGCTCTGGATTCCTTGAGGTGGTGGCGTGGTCGGCGTAATGCCGGGCCAGGATTAGGTCGTTGGCGTCATGCGCAGGTTGGCCGAGCCAGGTGTTGAAGCCCAGGCGGAACTGGCCGTTGAGTTGCAGCGCCGGGACTTCGGGTTGTTGCAAAACCAGGTTCAAGTCCCAGTCCAATTCATGGCCCAGGTACTCGGCCACCCACGCCACCAGCTCGTTGAACGGCTGTTGGCCGGGCAGCATGCCCATGTAGTCATCCAGCGTGAGCGGGCCCAGGCGGATGCGGAATTTGTGCTGGCGGTCCCACACGTGGCTGCCCAGGCAGAAGTCCACGCCCAGCTGGTTGGCGCTGACCCCCACGCGGCTGCGTTCGGGCAGTTCCAGCCATTGGCCGACGTATTCTTCGATCTCTACCGGCAGGCCGAAGTACTCGCCGAGGATCGCTTTCAAGCCATCCGGGTAGCGGGTTTGCGCCGACAGATGGCCGCTGTAATGCAGCTTCGCGGTATCGGGAATCAGCCCTTGATTGAGCAGGCTCGGCATCCCGCGGCCACTCAGGGCGGCGAGGCGGGCGGACCAGTAGTCATCGTCCGGGCGGTCATGGCTGACCGTTGGCCGCGCCTCGGCCCAGGCCCGATAGAACAGGGTGAGCAGGCGATGGTGGAACACATCCAGGAACTGCTTGCTGGTGCTGTCGGCGTTGTTGCGTTGGCGCTCGCGCACGTACTCGGTGATGTGCAGCGGCAGCGGGCCATTGGGGCCGCCGAGGCCGAAGAAGAACTGCTCCAACCGCGCCGGCTTGTCGTCGCCACCGGGGTCGACCGAGGCAAGGGTGGCGGGTGCGAAGGTGCAATCGGCCTGCTGCCCCAGGCGCAGCGGATCATCGGCCAGGCGCAGGGAGTGGCCCAGGCGTGGCAGCTCGGGCGTTTCGCACTCGATGCGCCGCAATGCCTGGAAGAAGTCATATTCCCAGGGCTCCTGGTGCATCGCGTCCAGGGTTCTCACAGGGTCGGACGCCGTCCGGGCTTGGCTTTCCATCGCATGATCTCGCCGCGTTCGGTGGTACGGATCACCGTCTCGGTAAAACTGTTGATCGACACGTAGCGTGCCAGGAAGCGCTCCAGCACTGCACCGAGCAGGAACACGCCGGTGCCGCGAAACGCGTTTTCATCGAACTCCAAGGTGATTTCCAGGCCGCGGCCAAACACAATCGGGCCGGGCATCGGTAGGCGTCGGGTCACCGCCTTGCTGCTGACTTCGCGCAGGCCTTCGATCTGCAATTGCAGGGCGGCGTCATTGCTGTCGCCGTACAGGCGCAGCAGTTCACGCAAGGCGCCGGCGCCCTGGCCCTGTTCGCTCAAGGACAGGTAGTTGAGCGACAACTGGCTGATCAGGCGCCAGGCCTTGGCGTCATGCGCATGGCTGGCACGCGGACGGCTTGGCCCCGCCACACACCGCACGGCCAGTACCGGCGCACTGTCGGCTAGGGTGAAGTCGGTCTTGCCGTTGCCCACGCTCATGAACAGCGGCAGATCGCGGTTGGTGCACAGCGCCGTCACGCCCAGTTGGCGCAGGTCATGGCGATACGGCGCCTGGCGGCTGTCCACCAGGCTGACGAAGGTTTCACTGCCCACATAAGTGGAGCGTGGGCCATTGCGGCGTTGGTCGCTGGACAGCACTCGCGGCTCGCGGCGCACGCTGTAATACGCCTGGTCGCGGCCATAGCGCGACGGATCGCGCACCGCATAGAACGGCAAGAACGGTTGCTCCGGCCCGGTGCCGTGGCCGGTGATGCCGCTCAAGGAGTGAATCTCGAAATCCATCGGCCGCGTACGGTCGGCGATCACGTGGTGTTCATTGACTCGGTCGGACAAGTGGATGCGGTCCACGCGCTTGGGGAACAGGTTGATGGCGGGTGTGCAGAACGGCAAGAACTGCGCGGCGCCGACGCTGCCTTCCAGGCTTGGCTCGTGGCGGTCAAACAGCACGATCAGTTCCAGCTCCTGGCCGTCACAGCGTTTGACCGCACGGCTCAGTTCGGCGAACTCAACGAACAGGAAGCGATGGGGCAGGGCGAAGTATTCCTGCAACAGGCGATAGCCCTGGAATGCCCGCGCCACCACCGGCATGGCCGCATCGGCATCGTCGAACCCCCGCGAGCGCAACGCGCCCTGGGGCAGGCGCTCGACCCAATCGCCACCGGGCTGGCGCGCAAACACCGCACAGGCGTTGCCCAGCAGTTGTTCGTAGAGGCGAAACGGTTGTTCATCGGCGCCGCTCAGGTACAGCGGCAAGGTGTCCAGGTCGAGGCTGTTGAACGGCAGTTCGGCGCCAGTGCGCAGGGTCAGGCGCAGGCCGGCCTTGGCTTTCGGTTCGCTGGCGGCCAGGCGCCCGAGCACGGCGGCGGGGTTGCCGAAATATTCGGCGTTGCTGACCTGCAACGGCCACAGCGTCACCGGGTGCGCGGTGCGGTACTCGCAGCAGGTCTGGGTTTCACGGCCCAGGGCGGCCCGCAGCACCGTGTCACGGGGCAACGGGAAACCGCCGGCCAGGGAGCCTTCATCGGGGTCGGTCTGCAATTGCACCACGGTCATCGACGGCGTCGGTGCCAGGTAGTGCGGGTAGGCGATTTCCAGCAAGTTGTGGGTGAAGGTCGGGTACTCGGCGTCGAGCTTGAGCTGCACGCGGGCCGTGAGATAGGCGAAGCCTTCAAGCAAACGTTCGACGTACGGGTCGGCGCAGTCCATGCCGGACAGGGTCAGCCGACTGGCGATCTTGGGGTATTCCTTGGCGAACTCGGCGGCGCTTTCGCGCACGTGGTGCAGTTCCTGGTTGTACAGCTCCAGCAGGCGCGGGTTCATGGGCGCCTCCGCTGGTCGGCATTGAGCACGCGCACATGGCCGGACTCCAGGTCCACGTCGGTCTGCAACAGCAAGCGCAACGGCACCGGCTGTGCCCACAGGTCGCCTTCAATCTCGAAACTCAGGGCGTTGTGATTCATCTCGCCATGGCCCATACGCGCCTTGACCCGCAGCGTATGGCGCAAAATACGCGGCTCGAAGGTGGCGATGGCCTGGTAAATCAAGGCTTCCAGGGCTTTGATATCAACGCTCGAAGCGCTGTTGCCCGCCAGTGCCGGCAGGCCGTAATTGACCACCGACGTGCCGGCCGGGGTGTGCAGCGTGGCATCGGTATCGAGTAACGAGGTGGTGTTGAGCAACCACGCCAGGTCACGCAGCACCGAGGCCTTCAATTGGGTCAGGGACAGCACGCGTTTGTCGGCGCTTTCCTTGGGGTTGGTCGGGTCTTCGTCGGTCAACCGGTCCAGCAGGGACGGTTGCAGACGGTCGCGGGAAGCGATTTCAGTTACCACCAAAGCAGCTCCACGGACGGGTTGCGAGAGGGACACAATGGCCGTGGCACCAGGCCACGGCCACAAGGGCTATCAGCGTTTGGTGTTGGAACGGATATTCCAGCCGAACTTGATCGCGCCGCCGTCTTTGGTGCCGTCGGCTTTCTGCGGCTGGTAGTCGACCATCACTTGGGCGAAGTTCAGGGTGACGTTTTCGGTCAGGCGGTCATCGCTGCCCGAACCGCCGGTGCTCAAGGAAGTGACCAGCACTTCTTCCAGGTTGATCACCATGTACTCGACCTGGCTCTCGCCACCGGCCTTGCGCACGGTCAGCTTGACCTTGTCGATGTGCTTGCCGCTGGCGCAGTGCATCATCAGGTTAGGCGAAGCCTTGTCGACGTACTTGGTCAGCGACAGGTCCTGGATATTCACCTTGCCCGCGCCGCCGCCACCGCCGACGTGCATGTTGCCGGACTGGGACATGCCCCAGCTCCAGTTCAACACATCGATTTCGTCCTTGTGGGCCTTGTCCATGGACTCGCCCTTGATGTCGCCGATCTTGATGAAAATATCAACAGCCATGTTTTCTCCCTGTGTGGCTCAGGCCACGAATGTGTTATGCCCAGAGGGCAGTGCTTTTCTGTGGGAGCTGGCTTGCCTGCGATGGCATCAACGCGGTCTGACTGGCAGACCGCATCGCCTGCATCGCGGGCAAGCCCGGCTCCCACAGAAGAGCTAGCTCAACCGTTACTTAGGCGCTTTTTGCCGAAGGCAGCTTCGATACCAAACGCAACGAAACCGTCAGCCCTTCAAGCTGATAGTGCGGGCGCAGGTAGAACTTGGAGTTGTAATACCCCGGGTTGCCTTCGACTTCTTCCACGATCACCTCGGCCGCCGCCAACGGGTGCTGGGCCTTGGTGGTTTCGGTGGAGTGTGCCGGGTCGCCGTCGACGTAGTTGAGGATCCAGTCCTGCAACCAGCGCTGCATTTCGTCCTTCTCTTTGAAGGAGCCGACCTTGTCGCGCACGATGCACTTCAAGTAATGGGCGAAACGGCACGTGGCGAACAGGTACGGCAGGCGCGCGGCCAGGTTGGCGTTGGCGGTGGCGTCCGGGTCGTCGTATTCGGCAGGCTTTTGCAGCGACTGGGCGCCGATGAACGCGGCGAAGTCGGTGTTTTTCTTGTGCAGCAGCGGCATGAAACCGTTCTTCGCCAGTTCCGCTTCACGGCGGTCGCTGATGGCGATTTCGGTCGGGCACTTCATGTCCACGCCACCGTCATCGGTCGGGAACGTGTGGGCCGGCAGGTTTTCCACTTCACCGCCAGACTCGATACCGCGGATGCGCGAGCACCAGCCGTAGTGCTTGAACGAACGGTTGATGTTCACCGCCATGGCGTAGGCGGCGTTGGCCCAGGTGTACTTGGAGCTGTCGGCGCCGTCGGTGTTTTCTTCGAAAGCGAAGGCTTCCACCGGGTCGGTCTTGGCGCCGTACGGCAGGCGTGCCAGGAAGCGCGGCATGGTCAGGCCGATGTAGCGCGAGTCTTCCGATTCACGCAGCGAGCGCCAGCCGGCGTATTCCGGGGTGGTGAAGATCTTGGTCAGGTCGCGTGGGTTCGACAGTTCCTGCCACGAGCCCATGCCCATCACAGTCGGCGAGGCCGCCGCGATGAACGGCGAGTGCATGGCGGCGCAGACTTTCGACAGCTCGCCCAGCAGTTCCACGTCGGGCGGCGACTGGTCGAAGTAATAGTCGCCCACTAGGCAGCCGTACGGTTCGCCACCGAACTGGCCGTATTCTTCTTCGTACATCTTCTTGAAGATCGGGCTCTGGTCCCACGCGGTGCCCTTGAATTTCTTCAGGGTCTTGTGCAGGTCTGGCTTGGAGATGTTGAGCACGCGAATCTTCAGTTGCTCATCGCTCTCGGTGTTATTGACCAGGTAATGCAGGCCACGCCAGGCGCTTTCCAGTTGTTGGAAGTCTTGGTGGTGGATGATCTGGTTGACCTGGGCGGTGAGCTTGGCGTCGATGGCGGCGATGATCGACTCGATCGACTTGATCGCGTCGTTGGACACCAGGTCGGTTTGCGCCAGGGCCTGTTCAGCCAGGGTGCGCACCGCGGTTTCAACGGCTTCGCGGGCACGCTCGGTCTTGGGTTTGAATTCTTGCAGCAGCAGGTTCGCAAACTCGCTGGCTTCTTCGGTGGTACCCAGGATCTGGCTGCCTTCGCGGGCGGTATTGTCCGTCATGATTACTGCTCCCCTGCAGGCTTGGGCGCGCTGGCAAGTGCCTGAAGCAATGCCGGGTCCTTGATCGCCTTCATGATGATTTCTTCAGCGCCGGTCTTGCCGTCCATGTAGGTCAGCAGGTTGGCCAATTGGGTGCGGGCTTCGAGCAGCTGGTTCAGGGAGTCGACCTTGCGGGCCACGGCGGCCGGGCTGAAGTCGTCCATGCTTTCGAAGGTGATGTCCAGGCTCAGGTTGCCTTCGCCTGTCAGCTCATTGGGTACGTGGAACGCCACGCGTGGCTGCATGGCCTTGAGGCGTGAGTCGAAGTTGTCGACGTCCACCTCAAGGAACTTGCGGTCGGCCACGGGTGCCAGCGGCTCGGCAGGCTTGCCGGCGAGGTCGGCCATCACGCCCATTACGAAGGGCAGCTGGACCTTTTTCTCGGCGCCGTAAAGCTCGACGTCGTACTCGATCTGCACTCGAGGCGCACGGTTGCGCGCGATGAATTTCTGAGAACTTTGCTTCGCCACGTTGCTGCTCCTGGTCGCTTGAGCGACGGTGTTGTTACTGCACGGTCCGGCGGCTTACTCGCTTTCGGGGCCGCGCAGGTTTTCAAATTGGGACATGCCATCGGGAATCAGATTGCGCACGATGGCCGCAAAGTCGGCATGCACCAGATTCTTGGCTCGGTTCAACAACACCGGCAGCGGGCTCGAAGGCTCGTGGCGGGTGTAGTACGCGAGGATTTTGTCGAGGCTGCGCAGCACATCGTCGCGGGTGGCGATGTCGCCAGTGGGGCGAGGGGCTGCGGGCGCGGCGGCGTTATCGACCGAGGGGGCATTGTCTTCACTGACGGCCTCGGGATCGCTGCTGCTGTCGGTGCCTGGCACTGCTTGGTTGAGCAGTTGCAGGGCCTGTTTGAGCGGCTGCTTCAAGGCGCTGAGGTCCACGCCCTGGGCGGAACCGACTTGGTCATTGACCTGTTGCTCAATGGCCTCGCACGCCGCCCGCGCGGCGCTCAAGGCGTCACGGGTGGCTTGCAGTTGTTCGGGGTCGCTGTCCAGGAACGCGGCGTTGAGTTGCTGGTTGCCCAACTGCTCATCGGCAAAACTTTGCAGGCCGCTGGCGTTGAGCGCTGCGCGCAGGCTCACGGGCCCGAAGGTGCGCGAGCGTGTGAGGATGCTTTCGCGCAGCAGACGAATATTGGTCTCGCAGGTCAGGCCGGTAAGGGCGTTGATGCGTACGGTGGGGTCGTTGTCATCGTCGGCATCCAGGCGCGGGTGCAGCTCGGCCCAGTATTGGCGCAGCAAGGCGTCGATCAGCGTGAGGACTTCGGCCAGCCCGGCCACACCCTGGAGGGCGAGGGTGCTTTGCAGCAGAAAGTGGGTGATGCGCAGGTCTTTGCTGCGCTGCAACAGGTCGAGGCTTTGCTGCTGGATGCTGCGCCACTCGGGCGGCTCAGCGGGCAGGATCGAGTCGCCCATGCTGCGTTCGGGTTGGCCCTTGGCATCACGTTCCAACTGCAGAAATTGCGCGTCATATTCCATGTCTTCGCCACAGGGCGACGTCGCGGAAACGGCGGTGAGCAGCAACGGCACATCCACTGAATTCGATCTCCTTATCGGCCCGCTGGACGGCGGGCAATGCATGCACTAGTTGCGTAATGAACTGTGCATGTTTTCTTGGTCATATACTCAGCGTGCCACTACTGCGCCATCACTGATGTTCAAGAAGTTGTGCATTTTTGGTGTAGTACTTATGGCTTGTCAAGGTAAGCTATTCGCCCTCTGTGACAGATGTGCGGTGTTTAACAACCTGCGCGACTGGCGGGTCGAAAGGCGCGCCCAGAGCGGATTTTTGTCATGGAAGCCGGTTAAGATCAGCGATCATGCTGGTAAAAGCAGATTTTGGCGGTCGTTTGTACGACAGGACGGGACTCTCCAGGGTGGCACTGCCTTCTGGGTAGACTGCGCGCGATGTATCAGCAAGGAGGCAAGATGTCGCTGTGTTTGACTATCACTAGTTATCACAAGATCACCCCTGGGCAATGCCCCGAAAAGTCCATGGATCAGGGCGTGATGGCTATTGGCCGCAGTTCTGACAATGACTGGGTATTACCCGACCCTGAGCGTCTCGTCTCTTCGCAACATTGCGTTATTCAATACAAAGATGGCCGTTACTACTTAACCGATAACAGCACCAATGGTGTGGAATTGGTCAAGGCGGGTATTCGTATGCGTCGGGGTAACAGCGAGCCGTTGCAAGACGGTGAGTTGATCCGCATCGGTGACTACGAAATCCAGGCGCGCATCGACTTCAACGTGCAAACCATCGACAGCCAGCCATTTGCCGGTGACTCACCCAACAGCTTTGAAGCGCTGATGGGCGCCGTGGCGAGCCAGCCTGCGCCCACGCCGATGATCGCGCCGCAGTTCCAGGGCGCCTCGGCCATGGAAACCCTGCCAGACCTGTTCGACTTCCTCAGCCCCACCGCCGTGCCGCCGCCCACCGTGGCGGACCATGTGCCGTCCGAGCAACACGATTTTCGCCCCCCGGCTCCGGTGGCCGTACCGGCGCCCGAAAAGCCGGCGGTGCAAGGCTCGGTGATTCCCGAAGACTGGGACCTGTTCAGCGACGCGCCCGCGCCCGTGGTCAATGCTGCGCCCGCCCCAGACCCGATCATCCCGCCGCCACCTGAGGTCGAGCCTGTTGCGCTCCCCGTGGCCAATGCCGAGCCACAACCGGACCTTCTGCAAGCCTTCCTGCGCGGTGCGGGCCTGGACCAGTTGCGCCTGGATAAAGCCGACGCCTGCGCGCAGATGGAAAGCATCGGCCGCAGCTACCGGCTGATGGTCGAGGGCCTGATCGACGTCTTGCGCGCCCGTGCCAGCCTCAAGGGCGAGTTTCGCATGCAGCAGACGATGATCCGCCCCGCCGAAAACAACCCATTGAAATTCGCCCCGAATGCCGACGAAGCGTTACTGCTGTTGCTGCGTCATGGCAACCAGGCGTTCATGGCGCCGGACCTCGCCGTACGTGACAGTTTCGACGACCTGCGCGCCCACCAGTTGGCCGTGATGGCTGGCGTGGAAGCGGCGATCAAGCACCTGCTCACGCGCTTTGAACCGGCGCAATTGGAGGAGCGCATGGGCAAGCCCGGCGGGCTCTCGAGTCTTTTCAACGGTTCGCGTCAGGCCCAGTACTGGCAGCAGTTCACCGAGCTCTACAGCAACATTTCCCGCGAGGCCCAGGACGATTTCCAGGACCTGTTCGGTCGCGAATTCAGCCGGGCCTACGAAGAACACAGTGCACGCCAGCGACGCTGAAAACGCCTCGCATTAATGGATAAAACGGATAGCTAAATACGTCATTGAGGACGCAGGATGATTCCCAGGTTTTTACTTGCAGCGGCCACTGCGCTGCTGCTGACGGCGTGTGCCAACGACGCGGTCAAACCCCAGGCGGCTGCCGAGGCCGAAGCTGACACGGCCGCCGTTGAGCTGCATTTTCACGCGATTGCCGGGCTTAACCCCGGTGCCAACGGCCAGGCCGCGCCGGTACGGGTGCGCATTTTCGAATTGAAAAACGCCGCGACCTTTTCACGCTCCGATTACTTCGCCCTGGCTGACCGTGCGCAATCCACCCTGGGCCTGGACCTGCTGGACCAGGACGAAGTGATGGTGCAGCCCGGCCAACAACTGAGCGTGCAGCGCGATCTCGACCCGTCCACGCGCCAGATCGGCTTGCTGGTGGGCTATCGCGAGTTGGACCGCGCGCAATGGCGCGCCGTCATCAACGTGCCGCCGCGCCAATACAGCGAATACCAGATCAGCCTCGACGTGCATGCCGTGCGCGCCGACGTCGTGGCTTCCCCATCCAGCCCAGCCCAATAACAAGCAATCGGAGCCCCCATGTCCTGGAACAATCGCGTGGTCTGGTCGGAAGGCATGTTCATCGGAACGCAGCACTTCCAGCAGCATGACCGTTACCTGGAAAACCTGATCGACGCCCGCAGCCGCCCATTGTCGGCGGGTGCCTGGGGGTTCTCCGAGTTGCTGATCGACCAGGGCCTGCTGGCCCAGGGCAAGCTGGCGATCGTGTCGGCCCGCGGCCTGTTGCCCGATGGCACGCCGTTCAATATTCCCCAGGACGACCTGGCGCCGAGCCCGTTGAACATCGACGACAACCTGCGCGACGGCCTGGTGTACCTGGCCCTGCCGCTCAAGCGCGCCGGCGCCCGTGACACGGTGGACGAGGGTGAAGCCCTGGAAGCGGCGCGCTACGTGAGCCAGGTGCGCGAAGTGCGCGACGACAACGCCCCGTTCGAAAACCGCGCACCGGTGGCCGTGGGCTCGCGGGCATTGCGCCTGCTGACAGCGCAGGATGGCATCAGCGACTACGCCGCCATCGGCCTGGTACGCATCAAGGAAAAACGCGCCGACCGCGCATTGGTGCTCGATGACACCTATATCCCGCCGGTGCTGGACGTGGCCGCGAGCAAACCGCTGACGGCCTTTCGCAGCGAACTGCTGGGCCTGTTGCACCAGCGTGGCGAAGCGCTGGCCGGTCGCGTGGTGGCTTCGGGGGCCGGTGGTGCCTCGGAGATCGCCGACTTCATGCTGCTGCAACTGGTCAACCGCGCCCAGCCGCTGATCCAGCACTTCAGCCAGTTGAGCCCGTTGCACCCGGAGCGCTTCTTCAGCGAACTGGTCAGCCTGGCCGGTGAGTTTTCCACCTTCTCAACCTCCAGCCGCCGTCCCCACGAATACCCGCAGTACCAGCACGACGACCTGGCCCTGAGCTTCATGCCGGTGATGGCGGCCTTGCGTGAGGCGCTGTCGATGCTCATCGACAGCAAGGCCACGCCGATCCCGATTGTGGAGAAAGCCTACGGCATCCATGTGGCGATGCTGGCCGACAAGACCCTGCTCGACAACGCCAGTTTCATCCTCGTGGTACGCGCCGATGTGCCCGGCGAAACCCTGCGTGCGCGTTTCGGCCAGCAGAGCAAGGTCGGCTCGGTGGAGCACATCCGCGACATGGTCAACCTGCAACTGCCGGGCATCGGCCTGCTGCCGTTGCCGGTGGCGCCACGCCAGTTGCCTTACCACGCAGGCAGCACCTACTACGAGCTGGACCGTGGCAGCGAGCACTGGCAGCAGCTGAATAATTCCGGCGGTTTCGCCTTCCATATCGCCGGGCAGTTCCCGGGCTTGAACCTGGCCTTCTGGGCGATCCGAGGATAATTGGCGATGCATCCCAATGATGATGACCGCACCCAATTCATGCCGCGCCCGGGTGGCCGAGAGCCTGCACCCGCGCGTGCCGAACCTGCGCCGCTGTCGATGCCGGCAGCGCCGATCCTCACCGGCAAGAGCCAGGGCCTCAACCCGCTGGAAAGCGCCGCGGGCCCGTTGCTGGCGTTGTTGACGCGGCTGCGCAACACCATCGCCCACCCCGCACCGGCGAGCCTGCGTGCGCAGTTGCTGGCGTACCTGCGCCAGTTTGAAGAACGCGCCGAAGCGGCCGGTGTGGCACGCAATGAAGTGCTGTTGGCCCGTTACGCGCTGTGCACCGCCTTGGATGAAGCGGTGCTGAGCACGCCGTGGGGCAGCACCAGTGACTGGGGTAAACAAAGCCTGCTGATCACCGTGCACAACGAAGCCTGGGGTGGCGAAAAGGTTTTCCAGTTGCTTGACCACTGCCTGCAAAGCCCACGGGAACGCCTGTACCTGCTGGAGCTGTTGTACCTGTGCATGTGTCTGGGTTTCGAAGGGCGTTACCGCGTGATGACCGACGGGCGCAGCCAGTTGGAAGCCTTGCGGGAACGCACCGCCGCGGCAATTCGCAGCGCCCGTGGCGAACACGAGCGTGAGCTGTCGCCGCACTGGCGCGGTGTGACCGTAGCCCGTGATCGCCTGGCGCAATTCATGCCGCCATGGATCGCCGTGGCGATTGGCTTGGCGTTGCTATTGGCGTTGCTGTTCGGCCTGCGCCTGAAACTGGCGGCGGATGCCGAGCCGGTGTTCAAGAACATCCATGCCCTGGGCGAGATTCCCGTGCAGGCCATCGACCGTCCGGTGGTGCAGCCCAAAGTGATTGAGCGCCCGCGCCTGGCCGGGTTCCTGGCCGATGACATTAAGGCCGGCCGCGTGGCGGTGGAAGACAAGGTTGACCGCTCTGTCGTGACCATTCGTGGCGATGAGCTGTTCGCCTCGGCCAGCTCCAGCATCGTCGATGACTACCAACCGCTGATGCTGCGCATCGCTGACGCCATTCGCAAGGTCAAGGGCCAGGTGCGTGTCACCGGGCACAGCGACAACCGCCCGATTGCCACGTTGCGCTTCCCGTCCAACTGGGCGTTGTCCGAAGCCCGGGCCAAGTCGGTGCTGGAAATGCTCGCGGCCAAGACCGGCCAGGCCGAGCGCTTCAGTGCCGAAGGTCGCAGCGACACCGAGCCGTTGGCCACCAACAGTACTGCCGAAGGCCGTGCCCGCAATCGTCGGGTTGAAATCACCGTATTGGCGGAGGGCGTCGAGTGAAGGCGTTTTTCAGTTTCATGATTCGCTGGGTGATCCCCGTGCTGGGCCTGATTGCCCTGAGCCTGATCATCTGGTTTGTTGGCCCGCTGCTGGACGTGCTGGTGCCCGAAGGGCGCCGTTGGGCGCTGATCGTGCTGGTGTTTGCGCTGTGGGTGGCCTACCGCGTGTTCCGCATCATCCAGGCCCGTCGCCAGGCCGCCGAAGTGATGCGCAGCCTGGCCGCAGAAACCCCGGTCGACCCCAACAGCGTTGCGACTGCCGAAGAGCTGTCCACCCTGCGCCAGCGCATGGACGAAGCCCTGGCGCTGCTGAAAAAAGCCAAGCTGGGCGGCGATGAGCGCCGCAACCTCTATGAGTTGCCGTGGTACGTGATCATCGGCCCCCCGGGTTCGGGCAAGACCACCGCGCTGGTCAATTCCGGGCTGCATTTCCCGCTGGCGGCGCAATTGGGCGCCGGTGCGGTGCGGGGTGTGGGCGGCACGCGCAACTGCGACTGGTGGTTTACCGACCAGGCCGTATTGCTCGACACCGCTGGCCGCTATACCACTCAGGACAGCAACTCCACAGTGGATAAAGCCGCCTGGCTGGGCTTTCTCGACTTGCTGAAAAAGCAGCGTTCGCGCCGGCCTATCGACGGTGCTTTTATCGCCATTAGCCTCTCGGACTTGTTGCTGGGCACCGACGCCGAGCGCGCCGCCCATGCCGCCGCGATTCGCCTGCGCATCCAGGAGCTATATACGCAACTGGGCGTACGTTTCCCGATCTACCTGATGCTCACCAAGCTCGACCTGGTGCCAGGCTTCATGGAGTTCTTCGACAACCTGAGCAAGGAAGAGCGCGCCCAGGTGTGGGGCATGACCTTTGCCCTGGACGACGGCAAAAACAGCGACAGCCCGCTGGCGCACCTGCAAAGCGAATTCGCGGGCCTGGAGCAGCGTCTCAACGAACGCTTGGTCGAGCGCCTGCAACAGGAACGCGACCCGGCGCGACGCGACCTGATCTACGGCTTCCCGCAACAGTTCGGCGCGTTGAAAGATTGCCTGCAAAGCTTCCTCGAAGGCGTGTTCAAACCCAATGCTTTTGAAGAGCGCGTGTTGTTGCGTGGCGTGTACTTCACTAGCGGCACCCAGGAAGGCAGCCCGATTGACCGCCTGATCGGTGCCATGGCCCAGAGCATGAACCTGGACCGCCAGCACCTGGCGCGCCAGAGCGGCACCGGGCGCAGTTACTTCATCGAAAAACTCTTCACCGCCGTGGCCTTTGCCGAGCGCGGCCTGGTGGGGGTGAACCCGAAAGTCGAGCGGCGCCGCAAGTGGATCGCCCGTGGCGTACTGGCGGCCACCGTCGCGCTGGTGGTGGTGGTCAGCAGCCTGTGGTGGGTGAGCTATCGCGCCAACCAGGCGTATATCGCCCAGGTCGATCAGAAGGTCGCGCCCCTGGGCCAGACCGTACAGAACCTGAGCCCGGCACAGCGGGAAGTGCTCGCCGTGCTGCCGTTGCTCAACGCCGTGAAGAACCTGGCGGGGGATTCGCCGAGCTGGTCCGAAGGGCTGGGGCTGTACCAGGGCGATATGCTCGAAGCCGAGTCCGCCAGCGTGTACCGCAAACTGTTGGTCGCCGTGTTCGCGCCACGCCTGGCGACGCGTATCGAAGAGCAACTGCACGGCGGCGGTAACTCGGACTTCCTCTACGAGGGCCTCAAGGCTTACCTGATGCTCGCCGACACCGAGCATTACGACCCGGACTTCATCAAGGCCTGGATCGCCCTGGACTGGGACCGCAACCTGCCCCGCGACCTGCCGGCCGATCAACGCCAGGCCCTGGCCGGGCACTTGCAGGCGCTGTTCGAACGCCACCCGCCGAGTGCGCGCCTGGACCCACGCCTGATCGACGACCTGCGTCGCCAATTGCAGCAACTGCCGGTAGCCCAGCGCGTGTACGACCGCGTCAAACGCCAAAAACTGCCCGAGGGTATCCCGGACTTTCGCCTCAATGAGGCCGCCGGTCGCGATGCCGCGCTGGTGTTCAGCCGCAAGAGCGGCAAGCCGTTGGGTGAGCCGTTGAGTGGCTTCTTTACCGCCAAGGGCTATCGCCAGGCGTTCTTGCTCAG
The DNA here is from genome assembly GCF_009935965.1 of Pseudomonas sp. L13. Lineage (NCBI taxonomy): Bacteria > Pseudomonadati > Pseudomonadota > Gammaproteobacteria > Pseudomonadales > Pseudomonadaceae > Pseudomonas > Pseudomonas sp. L13. The sequence continues at coordinate 87,151 of NZ_QODJ01000001.1, read as the reverse complement.
CAGCTTGAACCAGACCGGCACCCTGGCCGAAGAGCAATGGGTGCTGGGCCATGAACAGGCCGACCAGCAGAACGTGGTGAGCCTGGCCGCCGACGTGCGCCGCTTATACTTCCAGGATTACCAGCGCCAGTGGGACGCGTTGCTCGCCGACATCGACTTTGTGCCGATCACCAGCGTGGCCCAGGCCGCCGATGTGCTGCGGGTGATTTCCGGTCCCACCTCGCCGCTGAAAAAACTGCTGGTGGCGGTCGCCAGGGAAACCGACCTGCAAGCCGAAGAACGCCAATTGGCCGCCAAAGGCGTGCCAGTGGAAGGCGGCGTGGACAAGCTCAAGGAGCGCCTCGGCAGCTTGCTGGGCGAGGCGCAACCGACGGCGAATGCACCGGCACCGGCGGATGATCCCGTGACCGCGCACTTTGCCGAACTCAACAGCATCGTCAGCAAAAACGAAGGCGAACCCGCGGCCATCGACGGCCTGCTGTCGGACATGAATGCACTGTATGTGCAGGTCAGCGCCATGGTCGGTGCCAGCGGCGATGCCTTGCTCGGCGAGGCCAAGAACCAGGCGGCGGCTGCGGCCACGCGGGTCAGCCTGAACGCCGAGCGCCAGCCGCCGCTGGTGCAGGGCATGGTCAAGTCGGTGGTCAACTCCACCACCAACAGCATGATGGGCGGGGTGCGTAACCAGCTAAACGCCGCCTGGGTCAGTGAAGTGGTCAACGTGTATCGCCAGTCATTGGCCGGGCGTTACCCGATGTCGCCGGGCAGTGCGCGGGACGCCACCCTGGATGACTTCGGCCAGTTCTTCGGCGTGGGCGGGGTGATGGATAACTACTTCCGCAAATACCTGCAACCCTATGTGGATACCTCGGCACAGACCTGGCGCTGGCAGCCGGGTGCGGCGCAGAAGCTGGGGATTGCCCCGGGCGTGCTGCAAACCTTCCAGCGTGCGGCGACGATTCGGGACGCGTTCTTCCGCTCCGGTGGCACCCAGCCCATCGTGCGTTTCGAGCTCAAGCCGGTGTCGATGGACCCCACCATCACCCAGTTCCTGCTTGACCTGGACGGCCAGCAATTGAGCTACGACCACGGCCCGAGCCGCCCGGTGGCGATGCAATGGCCGAACCCCGGCAGCATTGGGGTGGTGCGTATTTCCATCATGCCGCCGTCGGCCAGTGGTCGCTCCGGCATCACCCTGGACGGCCCGTGGGCCTGGTTCCGCCTACTGGAGCAATCAGACCTCACCGCAGGCAACTCGCCGGACCGTTTCAACCTGCGCCTGCGGGTCGATGGCGCGAGCATCGCCTACGAGTTGCGCGCCAACAGTGCGTTCAACCCGTTCAAGAGCCGCGTGCTCAGTGGCTTCAGCCTGCCGGAGCGGCTATGACGGCTCTGGGTTTTTACGGCAAGTTGGCCAGCCGCGGCGACTTTGTCAGCCGCGCCTTGCCCCAGAGCTTTATCGGCCCGTGGGACAGCTGGCTGGCGGCGGGTTTGCTTGCCAGCCAGAACAGCCTCGGCGCTGACTGGCTGAATGCGTACCTGGTCAGCCCGTTGTGGCGCTTTGTGCTGGCCCCGGGCGTGTGCGGGCCGGACGCGGCGGCGGGCGTGGTGATGCCGAGCATTGACCGGGTCGGGCGTTACTTTCCGCTGGCGGTGGTGACCTTGCTGGATCACGACACCAACCCGGCGTCGCTGGTGGGCGGTTCGGACGCCTGGTTCGAGCAGGCGGAAACCTTGTTGCTCAGCACCCTCGACAACGGCGCGACCTTCGAAAGCTTCAACGCCGGGCTCGACGAGTTGGGCGTGCCGGCCAGCGAGCCGCGGGCGGTAGACAGCCGTTTCGCCGGCCTGCAAAGGGTGGCAGCCACCGTGCCACACCAGCGTATGACCGCGCTGGCCGAACAGGCGTGCGAGGGCGCAAGCCTGTGGTGGGGGCGAGGTTCGCAGTGTATCTCCCCCGGTTTATTACGGTGCCAGGGCTTGCCTGCCGCCAGCGATTTTGCGCAGTTTTTGCTCGGACAAGAAGGTGTGGTGTAGATGGGCGTGACGTACGAATCCGCGAGCAAAAGCCATGTGGGCATGGTTCGCCAAGTCAACGAAGATGCCTTTCTGGACCTGCCGGAAAACCGCTTGTGGGTGGTGGCCGATGGCATGGGCGGGCACGCGGCGGGGGACTATGTCAGCAGCTTGATCGTCGACAGCCTGCGCCTTGTGCCGCTGGGCCGCTCCCTGGACGAATACTCGGCGGCGCTGCGCAATGACCTGCTGCGCATCAACGCGGCTGTGCGCGAAGAAACCGCCAACCGTGGCGTGACCATGATGGGCAGCACCGTGGTGGTGTTCGCCGCGCGCGGCTTGCGCGGGGTGTGCCTGTGGGCCGGCGACAGCCGCCTGTACCGCCTGCGCGACGGCGTGCTGGAAAGCATTTCCCGCGACCACAGCTACGTACAAGACCTGCAAGACAGCGGCCTGCTCAGCGAAGCCGACGCCCGTACACACCCGCGCTCCAATATCGTCACCCGCGCCATTGGCGTGGAGGCCCAGTTGGATGTCGCCTCAGTGGACCTGTTGATCGCGCCCGGCGACAGCTATTTGCTGTGCAGCGATGGCCTGAACAAGACCGTCGAAGACCACGAAATCCGCGAGGTGCTCAGCCATGACGCACCGGATGAAATCGTGCGCAGCCTGGTGCACTTGGGCCTCAATCGCGGCGCACCAGACAACATCACCACCCTCGTCGTGAAGGTTTCGTCATGAACATCGTCATCCCGGGTTATGACATCGAAGGCGAGATTGGCGAAGGCGCCATGGCCAGCGTGTACCTGGCGACCCAGCGCTCACTGGAGCGCAAGGTGGCGCTGAAGGTGATGGCGGCGGCGCTGGCAGCCGACCCGAGTTTCTGCGAACGCTTCCTGCGCGAGGGCAAGACCCTGGCGCGCTTGTCGCACCCGCACACGGTGACTATCCATGACATCGGCAACGTCGGTGAGCTGTATTACATGGCCATGGAATACCTGCCCAACGGCACGCTCAAGGAGCGCATTGCCGCTGGGCTGACCCCGGAGCAGGGCGTGACGCTGATCCGCCAGATTGCCTCGGCCCTGGGCTATGCCCATGCCCAAGGGCTGGTGCACCGCGACGTCAAGCCGGCGAACATTCTGTTTCGCGCCGATGGCACGGCGGTGTTGTCGGACTTCGGGATTGCCAAGTCGCTGGACGATCGCACCCAATTCACCCAGGCCGGGTTTGCCGTGGGCACGCCAAGCTACATGAGCCCCGAGCAGGCGCGGGGCCAGGAGATCGATGGCCGCGCCGACCTCTACGCGCTGGGCGTGGTGCTGTATGAAATCCTCGTCGGCAAGCTGCCTTACAACGGTACCGATGCGCTCTCCACCGCGCTGGCGCACCTGACCGAACCCTTGCCGCAATTGCCGGTGCACCATGGGCGCTATCAGGGCGTGCTGCGCAAGTTGTTGGCCAAGGACCCAGCGGAACGTTATCCGGATGCGGCAGCGTTGTTGTTGGCGCTGGATCAACTGCCGGCGGATGAATCGGATGCCACGCTGGTGCGGCCGCTGCCGATTCCATTGAGTTTTGATCTGGCGGGCATGACCCCTGTCACCATCGACATTCCGACGGATAAACCGCAGCCGCAGCCAATAGTGCGTCAACCGGTGGTCACGCCGACGCAGCACAATGCTCCGTCCGAGCAGCGCCGTGGGCCGGTATTGGCCTTGGCCGCCGTGGCGGTCGCCGTCGCGTTGGCCATTGGTGGCGCCAGCTACTGGTGGTTGAGCGGCGGCGATGAACCGGCCCAGCCGCCAGCCGCCGTGGTGCCCAAGGTGACGCCACCGGTGGCTGTCGCTGAAGTAGATGGCGGTCAACGCCCGTTGCTGATGGCAGGCAAGAAAACCTTGTTCCAGCGCGTACTCAGCAAACCCGGCGCCCAGCTTTCAGCGGACGCAGGGAGCCCGTCGGGTAAAGCGCTGCCGGCGTTTTCCGTGCTCTACGTGTACCAGCGCAAAGACGTCGACGGCAGCCCGTGGGTGCGCGTCGGCGCCGCCACCGATGGTCGCAGCGACGGTTGGCTGCCAGCCTCCCAGGTCAGCGACTGGAAGCAAAGCCTGGTGCTCAAGTTCACCGAGCGCTCGGGGCGTGCGCCCGTGATGTTCCTGCGCCAGCCCGCAGAGGTGGAAAAACTGCTGGCCGACCCCGCCGCAGCGAAAAGCGCCTTGGCCAAGGCGCAGAACAACCGTGAAGACAACCAGCAAGTCCTGGCCCTGGAACCGACCGCCAGCGCGGTGCCGCAAAACCAGTTCTACCTGTTGCCGATTTTCGACTCCAAAGAAAGCTTCGACGACAACGGCCAGCCGGTGCAGTTGCTCAACGTGGCCTCCATCGACCCAGGCAGCCGCGCCACGGCCAAACCGGCCAGCCCGACGCCCAGTGCCAATGCCGACGCGTTCCGCACGGCCGTGGTGCTGGTGGTAGACACCACCGTGTCGATGCAGCCCTACATCGACCAGATTCGCGACGTGGTGCACGAGCTGCAAACCCGCATTGCCGAGCGCGGCGAGTTGGACAGCGTCAGCTTCGGCATGGTCGGCTTTCGCAGCAGTATCCAGAAAACCCCGGGCCTTGAATATGTCGCTAAGACCCTCATTACCCTCGACCAAGGCCGCGATCCGCAGCGCTTTCTGGATATGGCGCGCCAGGTCAAAGCGTCGACGGTGTCCAGCCACTCGTTCAACGAAGACGCGTTTGCCGGGGTGATGCAGGCGGTGGACGGCATGGATTGGTCCGGCTACGGCGGGCGCATCATCCTGCTGGTTTCCGATGCCGGCGCGCTGCGCAAGAACGACCCGTTCGCCGCCACCCAGATGAACGAAGCCGAGGTGCGCCAGGCGGCGCTGGGCAAGCAGATCAAGATCTACGCGCTGCACCTGCGCACCGACGCCGGCAAGAAAACCCATGCCGGCGCCGAGAGCCAGTATCGCGTCCTCACCGCCGACGCCAACCCGCAGATCGGCGACCTGTACACGCCAGTGCCAGGCGGCGATGTGCGCAAGCTGGGTGAGCGCGTCGATGAGATTGGCACGGTGTTCGCCAACCTGGTGCATCAGGTGCGCAGCAACACGCCGCAGCCAGTGCCGTTGCTCAGTGCCGCGCCGAGTCTGGCGGACAAGTCCGCCGCCGTCGGCTATGCCATGCACATGGACTTTCTCGGACGCAAAACCGCGAGCCAGGCACCGCAACTGGTCAGCGCCTGGACCGCCGACCGCGACCTGACCAACCCGGCGCTGCCAGCGTTCCAGGTGTGCGTGATGTTGACCAAGCTGCAACTCAACGACCTGCAACAATCGTTGAAGTTGATTGTGGATGCGGCGCGCAAGACCCAAAGCTCGCCCAAGGATTTCTTCCAGGAAATCGCCAGCGCCTCGGCGTATATGAGCCGCGACCCGCAGGCCCTGCGCAAGGGCGGCAACCTGGCTGACGGCGGCCTGCTCGGTGAATACCTGGAGGGCCTGCCGTACCGCAGCAAGTCGCTGAACATGACCCAGGACCTGTGGTTGTCATTGAGCGTGGCCGAGCAGGAAGACTTTATCGACGAGCTGGATTCGAAAATCCGCCTGTATGAAACCTTCCATAACGACGTGGCCAACTGGGTCCGGTTCGGCGATGCCGAACCGGGCGATGCGTTGTACCGCGTGCCACTGTCGACGCTGCCGTAATGTTGAACCTGAGCGCGGTGCACAAGAGCCGGGGCGTCGGTAGCCAGCGTTACAGCCTGGTGATACCGGCGTTGCAGCTGGGCGCGGGTGAACAACTGGCAATTGTTGGCCCCAGCGGTTGCGGCAAGAGCACCTTGCTCGACCTGCTGGCGCTGGTGTTGGCGCCGGATCAGGTCGGGCAGTTTGCATTCAACCAACACGACATCGGCGCGCTGTGGCGTGCCGACCGGCAATCGGCGCTGGCCGCGTTGCGCAGCCAGCACCTGGGCTATGTGCCGCAGACCGGGGGCTTGCTGGGGTTTCTGGATGTGCGCGGCAATATCGCGCTGTCGCGTCAACTGCTGGGCTTGCAGGACGACGGCCGCGTGGCGCGCCTGGCCGAGCAGTTGCAGATTAGCGATCAGTTGGCCAAGCGCCCGGCGGCGTTGTCGGTGGGCCAACGCCAGCGGGTCAGCTGTGCGCGGGCTCTGGCCCATGGGCCGCAACTGGTGCTGGCCGATGAGCCGACGGCGTCCCTGGACCCGCTCAACGCCGAGCGCGTGATGCAGGCGCTGCTGGCCCAGGCCCGCGAACACCGTACGGCCTGTGTGATCGCCACCCATGACGAACCGCTGGCCCGCGCCAGTGGCTTGCAGGTGCGACGTATCAGTTGCCAGCGCGATCCAGACGGCGGCGTCACCGCAACCCTCGGGGAGGCGTGCTGATGCGCATCGGCCTGGTTGCCTCGCTCGCCTGGCAGGATTACCGCAACGATGGGTGGCTGTCGGCCTGCTCGGTGTTGGCATTGGTGGCGGTTATCGCGCCATTGCTGGTGTTATTCGGGCTGAAATTTGGACTGGTTAGCAGTTTGACCGAACGCTTGGAGACCGACCCCGCCAGCCGTGAAATCATCCCATTGGGCGGTGGCCGATTCAGCGCGGCGTTTATCGCGCAACTGGGTGAGCGCAGCGATGTGGCCTTTGTTGTACCGCGCACGCGGCAGATTGCGGCCACGGCGCAGGTGGGCACCTTGACCCTGGAAATGCTGCCGACTGCGGCCGGGGACCCGCTGTTGGCAGGCTTGCCGCTGCCCCACGGCCTGGACCAGATCGTGCTCAGCCATACCGCCGCTGAAAAGCTCGCGGCAAGGCCCGGTGACTGGCTGGAAACCAGCTTTGCGCGGCAAGTGGCGGGGCGCGTCGAGGCCCAGCGCACGCGGTTGCAGGTGCTGGCGGTGTTGCCGCTGGAAGCTTTTGCTCGAGAGGGATTGTTTGCCGATTTGGCGCTGCTGGAAGCGGCGGAAGATTACCGCGATGGTCGTGCGGTACCGGCATTGGGTTGGGCCGGTGAGGCGGCGAGCGTGAGCGAACAGCGTATCTACCCGGCGTTTCGCCTGTATGCGCGCAGCCTCAGTGATGTGGAACCGTTGCGGGTGTATTTCGCCGGGCAGAACCTGTTGGTTTCAACCCAGGCGCACACCATCGCTCAAGTGCAATCGTTGAGCCGCAACCTGTCGATGGTGTTCTGGATCATCGCCGGGCTGGCGTTGGCCGGGGCGTTTGCGGCGATCTTCGCGGGCACCCTGGCAGCGGTGGCGCGCAAGCATCGGGAGCTCTCGGTGTTGCGCCTGCTGGGGTTTTCCACCGCCGCCTTGTTGCTGTTTGTGCTGCTGCAAGCGCTCTACAGCGCGGGTTTTGCCGCTGTGCTCAGCGTTGGGCTGTATGGCCTGGCTGAAGCCGCGTTGAACAAGCTTTTTGTGCAGGTGCCGGGCGAGTACGCCAGCCACCTGTTGGCGCGCCATTACGCCCTGGCCCTGATGGCGGTGCTCGGCGTCAGTGCCGTGGCGGCCGCCTGTGGCGGTTGGCGGGTGGCACGTATCCAGGCTTCTGAAGGAATCAGAGATGTATAAATTACTGGGCGCCTGCGTGGCGCTGAGCCTGGCCTCCCTGGCCTGGGCCGATGAGGCAAGTGACAAGCTCGACAACCCCAAACCGTTGCCGGACGACGTGAGCCTGCCGCTGCCCTGCGAAGGCAACATGGTGTTCCGCTACGCCTACATCCTGGCCCAGGGCACCCTGGATGACCGTGAAATCAGCCTGGGCTACCCCTTTGCCGAAGGCGAGGCGGGTTATCAGCAGTCGTTTATTTCCGGTTACCGCCGCGACTTCATCAACGGCCAGTTCACCCTCAAGGACTTGCCCAAGGACTGGAGTAAGGTCATCGCGCCGCAGATGCCGAAGACCGACGCCAAGACCCCGCTCAAACCCATGCTGTACTTCATCGGCAAATACGAAGTGACCGCCCGCCAATACGCCCAGGTGATGGCTCAGGCGCAATCCCTGGCCAGCGGTGAACCGGCTCCCGCATGTGAGGCGCCCACGGGCATGGCCGGGCGTTTGCCCAAGGTGAAACTGTCGCGCTTTGAAGCCGAGCGTTTCTCGGCGGTGTACAGCGCCTGGCTGATGAAATATCACCGCGAACTGTTGCCGGTAAGCGGGCGCGGTGCGTCGGCCGAAGACGGCGGCCTGGGCTTTGTGCGCCTGCCCACCGAAGTGGAGTGGGAGTACGCCGCACGCGGCGGCCAGGCGGTGAGCCGGCAGGACCTCGAAGGCCGCCTGTATCCACGCCGGGCCGAAGGCGGTGAAAGTGATGGCCCGCTGGCTGATTACGCGGTGTTCAACCAAGTGGCCGGCGGCACCGGCCAGGCGGCGCGGTTGATGCCCATCGGTACCAAGTTGCCCAACCCTATCGGCATGTTCGACGTGATCGGCAACGCCGCGGAAATGGTCCAGGAATCCTTCCAACTGGTACACGCTGGCCGCCGCCAGGGCACCTACGGCGGTTTTGTGGTCAAGGGCGGCAACTACCTGGAAGGCGAGGGCACGCTGTTCACCGGCATGCGCCGCGAATACCCGCTGTTTGCCGCTGATGGCACCGAGCAAAGCAACGAGACCACTGGTTTTCGCGTGGCGATTGGCGCGTTGTCGGCGCCGCGCTCACGCTACAAGGAATTGTTCGCCCAGTGGCAGAAGGAAGGCCGCCTGGCCGCGCTGACTGATGCCATCGACGACGCCCAGGACCCGACCAAACGCCTGGACAGCATCATTGCCGCCAGTGTCGATCCCAAGCTGCAAGCCGAGCTGGGCCTGGTCAACGAAGAGCTCAAGCGCAATGTGTCGCTGATCGCCCAGCAACGCGAAGAAGCCGCGGGCAATTTGATCCAGTCGGCGGCGTTGGTGGCCGAGACCATCAGCAACTACAACATCCGCCTGGCCAACCTGCAGAAGAGTCGCCAGCAGGCGGTGGACAGCAAGGACGAGGCCAGCGCGCAGCTGTTCGACATGGCCATCACCAATGGGCGCAGCGCGTTGGACGGCGCGGTGGCGATTTACATCGACAACCTGGCCACCGGCACGCGCTACACCGATGCGGTGATCCAGGCGCAGTTTCAACGGGTCAAGGAAGAGTTGGATCGCAAGCCAGTGCTCGGCAAGAGCCTGGTGACGCGCGCGACACTGTTCGTTCGCCATGTCGGCAACTACCGCAAGCAACAGCGGGCCGACCCGGCAACGATCTTGAAGGAATTGCTCGCAGCGAGCGGTCAGCGGTCTTGATCGTTGGTTGTCTAGCGAGCTTGGAAGGGACTCAGGCGGCGGTGGGCCGTGCTGGGCAAGTCAAACTTAACAGAGATCACACCTATGCTTTTTTCCCGTAAGGCGGTTTCCAAGCGTCACCTGCTGCTGATCGCAGCTGGTTTCAGCACCGTGTTGACTGGTTGCGCTACGTCGCCTGCGTCCAAGGTGGCGTCGAGCACCAAGGTCGAGTACTACCCCAACTGCTACGAGCCGGTACAGCACCTGCGCGCCACCGATTCGGACATGACCAAGTCGGTCGTCACCGGTGCAGCGATCGGCGCGGCCGGCGGTGCCCTGCTGGGCGCGCTGACCGGCGACAAGGACAGCCGCGGCCGCAATGCCGCGATCGGTGCCGCAGGCGGCGCCCTGGCTGGCGGCGCAGCGGGTTACTACACCGAGCGCCAGAAACAGATCACCGATGACAACCAGCGCATCGCGTCCTACTCCACCGACTTCAACAAAAGCGCCTCGGACATCGACCGCAGCACCGCCTATGCCAAGGCCTCGCAGCAGTGCTACCAGAGCGCATTCACCAAGCTGGTGGCTGATCGCAAGGCCAAGACCGTCAACGACACCGAAGGCCGCAAGCGCCTGGCGGAAATCGTCGCGGGCCTGAAGGAGTCCAATGATCTGATCGTGACTGTCAACGGCAAGGCCAGCGAAGACCTGAACAACTACACCCAGGCGTACGAGAAAGACCTGCAACAGGTCGGCGTACAGCGCAGCGATGTGGTGACCGTGGCCACCGCCGACACCACGCCAGTGGTCGCTCCGGCCAAGGGCAAGAAAGCCGTCAAACCGGCCAAGAAGCCGGTGCTGCCGACAGTGCCGAAAGAAGCGGTAACTACTGAGCGCAGCATCCAGACCGTGCAGGCCAAGCAAGCTGAAAGCAAGCAGGTGGCCACTGTGGGCAAAACCCAGATCGAAGCAACCTGCCGCAATCCAAACCTGGCCGACTGGGCGCCAGTGCCATGCCCTAACGTTTGAGTACTTGTTGCTATAAGCGTTAAACGCCAACCGATCTGCGCCTAAAGCGCGAGATCGGTGGCGTTCTTTTTGCAAATCGTTACACTGCTGCGGCCACTCCAATAAATACACCGAGGCCGTGTGCATGAAATTTCGTCTTCTCCTGTGGGTGCTGGGCCTGATGATGGGCAAAGCCAGCCGCACCAACCCCGCCTTCCAGCAGCAACTGGGTGACAAAGACCTGGCCTTCCAGCTGCAGACCCTCGACGGCAAGGTTGCCCGTCACTTCATCGTCAAAGACCAGCGCATCACCAGCCGCTCAGGCGTACACCCGGCGCCGGCCTTCGCGATTGCCTTCAAGGATGCCGCCTACGGCTTCGCTACGATGCAGGCGAAGAACAAGCAACTGGCGTTCATGACGGGGATTCAGGACAAGTCGATTCAGATCAAGGGCAACCCGGCACTGGTGATCTGGTTCCAGGGGCTGACCAAGTATCTGAAGCCGCGCAAAAAAAAGGTACGTTAGTTACTGTTGATTCCCGAAGCGCTGAAGGCTCCGGGAGCGGCATCAACTTTAAGGATTAATTGGGCCACACGGCATTTTCTTCGCTCTCATTTCGTGGCCCCTGTTGAGTGCGTTTAATATCTTTTTCATCGTCCTGCCGGCCGGTATAGGTGACGTCTACATTTTCCTCTTCATCGCCTGCCCATAAGGCTACGGTTTCAGTGTTGCCCGCGTTTTCTGCAATGTCGATGTGTGTTGGGGCTTCGGGGTTTACCAAGACGTATGCAGATTGTGATTCAATTTTAATGGTTGTAAAGGAGCGCGACCTTATTTTGTCGTTCTCTCCTTGGGCCACTATCCAGGTTGCTTGATCGTCAGAACGCTGGAGGTTGCTCATCATGGTATTACTTCCTGAACCACCGACAAGGTGGGCGGAACCAGCGGTGCCACCATGTAACTCGTCATCGCCGTCTTGGCCATATAGCTCTCCTCCCCCCGCGCCGAGTTGGCCTATATCTGTGCCATTCCCAAGATAGACTTGAGCATGCCCACCGCCGGTCTCGACCTGGTCGTCACCAGCCCCTGTGTCAATGTGTATATCTGTTTTGACGTCAGGGTCGACGATTACTGTATCTTTGCCCCCGTAGGTCGTAATAAAGAGCTTGGATTGGTTGCCATTGGGATTGGACTCATCAATATCTAGCTTAATGGCTACACCGTTCACAATTGCAGTTAGCCGATCATCAATCTTTTTTATATAGATAAGGTCATCCGAGTTACCTGTATTTATCTTTACTGTCGAGGCCGGGTGGAAGCCGCGCTCATTGAAGACCGCGCCCGGATCTTTGTGCGAAACAACAGTTGTTTGTCCGTAATGACTTATTCTGATTTTATTGTTGGGGCCTCCCACGTTCTCGGTTGATGAAGGCAGGGGGTAGGAAAGATCGCCAAGGTCAGGGCGTTGTGACGCGTTACGAAACTGGTTAATGGGCATGGACATAGTAAGAAGCTCCGCGTTAGTCAAGTAGGACAAATTACGTGCTTATACTGTGTGAGCCGACTAAGCGTTACAGTTCCATTTTGTATGTTTCTGAATGTTCTGAGTCTGTGGGCTATGGACTTAATTCCCACTGCCCCTACCTGTGGCTATGTAGTACGCGTTCATCGTAATCAGGACAAGTCGATCCAGGTCAAGGGCAACCCGGCGCTGGTGATCTGGTTCCAGGGGTTGACCGTAGGAGCGAGCTTGCTCGCGAAAAACCTGAGAACATGCGCGGGGCACCAGGTACCCCGCGCCATCGTTGACGTTTTTCGCGAGCAAGCTCGCTCCTACATTGAGGGGGGTGTTCAGATAGACCGCGTTGAATTCATCGCAGGCAAGCCAGCTCCCACAGTTGACCGCATTTCAAGGGTGGAACGCGGTCATTGTGGGAGCTGGCTTGCCTGCGATAGCGGTGTAACAAGCGCCAGATTTACCCCTGGCTGAACTGCGAAGCCAATTCGCGCAACAGCACCTCGGCATCCAGCACTTTACCGACCACATCCTCGGCCTTCTCGCGGCTCAAGCCCAGGCGCTCAAGCAGTGCGTCCGGAATGGATTCATCCGGCCCGGAGCCGATCCCCCGGCTGCGCAACAGGCACACCGCCAGGCACACCAGGTTCGGGTACTCGGCGTATTGCCCGTCGTACGTGGGGTCGTGCTGGAAGCGCAGGGCGGTGCACAGTTCGTCCGGCATGTCCCAGTAGCGCATCAGCCAGGCGCCGATCTGTTCGCGGCTGATACCCAGCAAATGTTGCTCGACGTAGCTGTGGCACAGGTGCGGGTTGATCTCCAGGTGTCGGCAGATCAGCGAGAAGTGCGGCGGAAACACGTGGGCCAGCAGCAGGTAGCCGAAGTTGTGCAGCAAACCTGCCAGGTAGGTCAGGCCGGCTTCCGGGCGCTGGGCGCGGGGCATGGCGCGGGTCAGGCCCTCGATCACGGCGGCGGTGTAGATCGACTGGTGCCAGTACGGCGTGGACAGGTGCGGGCGGTCCTTGGGCAGGCTCAGGGTTTTGCCCAGGGCCAGGCCCAGCGCCAGGTTGATCACCAGGTCAAAACCCAGCACGCGCACGATGGCGTCTTCGACTGAGCGGATCTTGCCCGGCGAGGCGTAGTAGGGCGACGCGGCCCAGCTTACGACTTGGGCGGCAAGGGCTGGGTCGGTTTCCACCACGCCAGTGATGTCGTCGATGGTGGCGTTTGGATCGACCCGCAGCTTGATGATCTTCTGCGCGGTGTCGGCCAGCGGCGGAATCTCGATGGTCGCTTCCAGGCGTTGCTGGATACGGCGCGCGGTGAAGGCTTGCATCGCCTGGGTGATTTCCTCGCGGTCATCATTGGGGCGGTCGAGGTTCGGGCGGATGTTGCTCAAGGGTTCGCCAAACTGCGCGGCACTGGCCTTGGTGAGCAGGCTCTTGAAAGCGTCGGTGGGGATTTCAAGCAACAGCCCGGCTTCGCCCGAATGCACCAGCAGGCTCGGCTCATTGAGCAAGCGGCCTTCGTACAGGCATGGCGAACTGGTCAGGGGCGGCAAGCCTGGCAGCAGGCTCAGGTCATGCTTGCCCAACATCCGCTCGACACGCTCGGGGGCTACGGCCGTGAGGCGGCGACCGGTCAGTTCGGCGAGGCGGTTGAGGTCCAGCAACTGGCTTTGGGGGAACAGCACCATGAGCGCGCCAACCGCATCCTCAAGCAACACCGCCTGGACCTTTCGGGCAGGGTTCAGGCCAGGCTGTTCGATGACTTCCGTGTAGGGGATGGCGAGCTTTGCGAGCAGCGCCCGAATGACCGGCGGGGCGGTCAGTGGGGCTGTGGCGAGGGCAACTTCTGACATGGCCTGATCCAATTTCTTACATTCATTGGAGTATAACCAGCTTGATACGGGTGTTGGTCGGATAAGTGGTCTTTGTGACGAGGTTGGCTGTGCGCCGATCCCCCTGTAGGAGCGAGCTTGCTCGCGAAGAGCTTCCTGACGGCGCGATCAACCAGAATGTCCGCGTTATGGTTGGGGTTCTTCGCGAGCAAGCTCGCTCCTACAGGATGGGGGTCAGACTTGGCCGTATTGCTGGCCGTGGCGCAGCCAGCGGTTGAGTAATGGGCTGACGTGATCGGGCCAACGCTCGAGCAGGGCCTGCGCGGCATCGCGCACGGCGGGCAGCAGGTCGGCATCGCGCATCAGGTCGGCAACCTTGAATTGCAGCAGGCCGGTCTGGCGCGTGCCGAGCATTTCACCGGGGCCGCGCAGTTCGAGGTCTTTTTCGGCGATGACAAAACCGTCATTGGTTTCGCGCATGATGCCCAGGCGCTGGCGACCGATCTGCGACAGTGGCGGGTGATAGAGCAGCACGCAGTGGCTGGCGGCGCTGCCCCGGCCAACCCGCCCGCGCAACTGGTGCAGTTGCGCCAGGCCCAGGCGCTCGGGGTTTTCGATGATCATCAGGCTGGCGTTGGGGACGTCCACGCCCACTTCAATCACGGTGGTAGCCACCAGCAACTGAAGGTTGCCGGCCTTGAACTCGGCCATCACCGCGGCTTTTTCCGCCGGCTTCATACGGCCATGGATCAACCCGACCTTGAGCTCACCCAAGGCGCTGGTAAGGTCTTCATAGGTGGTTTCGGCGGCCTGGCAGGTCAGTTCTTCGGACTCTTCAATCAGGGTGCACACCCAGTACGCCTGGCGGCCTTCGGCGCAGGCACCGCGCACGCGCTCTATCACTTCGACGCGCCGCGTGTCGGTGACCAGCACGGTGTTGACCGGGGTACGCCCCGGCGGCAGTTCGTCGAGAATCGAGGTGTCGAGGTCGGCGTAGGCGCTCATGGCCAGGGTGCGTGGGATCGGCGTGGCGGTCATGATCAGCTGGTGCGGGTTCATGCGCCCGCCCACGCCTTTCTGGCGCAGGGCCAGGCGCTGTTGCACGCCAAAGCGGTGCTGTTCGTCGATGATCACCAGCGCAAGGTTCTTGAACTGCACTTCGTCCTGGAACAGTGCATGGGTGCCCACCACCATCGGTGCGCCGGCGGCGATCTGTTCCAGGGCGGCCACGCGGTTCTTGCCTTTGAGCTTGCCAGCCAGCCACGCCACTTCCAGGCCCAGGGGTTCGAGCCAGCGCTTGAAGGTGATGAAGTGTTGTTCGGCGAGGATTTCCGTCGGTGCCATCAACGCCACCTGATAGCCAGCTTCCAAGGCTTGCAGGGCGGCGAGGGCGGCAACCACGGTTTTGCCGGCGCCTACGTCGCCCTGGATGAGCCGCAGCATGGGCTCTTGCTGGCTGAGGTCGTAGGCGATTTCATTGCCCACACGCTGTTGCGCGCCGGTCGGTGCAAAGCCGAGGTTGGCCAGGTATTGCGCGGGCAGCCGCGTGGCCTTGGGCATCGCCGGGGCGCGCAGGGAACGCATGCTTTCGCGCAGGCGTTGCTGGGACAGCTGGTGCGTGAGCAGTTCTTCAAAGGCCAGGCGATGCTGGGCCCAGTGATGGCCGAGGGCGAGTTCGTCCACATCGGCATCGGCGGGCGGGTGATGCAAATACCGAATCGCATCGGCCAGCGGCGCCAATTGATAGTCGCGGGCCAGCTCCAAGGGCAGCCAATCGGGCAGGCTTTGCGGGCCGAGCATGGTCAGGGTCTGCATGCACAACTGACGCAGACGTTGCTGGGGCAGGCCCTCGGTCAGCGGGTAGATCGGCGTGAGCGTGGTGTCGACCGGTGGCGGCTCATCGCCGGTAATTGCGCGGTATTCCGGGTGGTAGATTTCCAGGCCCGATGCGCCTGGGCGTGCCTCGCCGTAGCAGCGCACGCGGGTGCCACGCTTGAGGCCTTCCTTCTGCGCGTTGCTGAAGTGGTAGAAGCGCAGGCTCAAGCCGCCGGTGCCGTCCTGCAGGCGCACCACCAGGCTGCGGCGCTTGCCCATCACCACGTCGGCGCCACTGACGGTGCCTTCGATCACCGCGTCCTGCCCAGGGCGCAAATGGCCGATGGGCACCACGCGGGTGCGGTCCTGATAGCGCAGGGGTAGGTGGAACAGTACGTCCTGAAGGTTCTCCAGGCCGACCTTGGCCAGTTTCTCGGCCATGGCCTCACCGACACCCTTGAGTGCCGTCACCGACACCTGCGACAGCTCAGTCATACCGTGGCTTAGCTCGCAACGGGCGGCTTGGCCACCGAACACAGGCGGATCGAGTCCGCGAGGATCTCAATCGCTTTGGGGCGCGGGAAGCTGGCGCGCCACGCAATCGCCACGGTACGGAACGGCACCGGCGGCGTGAGTGGGCGCACTTCGATCACGCCCTGGGCGTAGTGATGGCTGTCCACCGCAGACAGCGGCAGGATCGAGATGCCCAGGCCGGACGCGACCATATGGCGAATGGTTTCCAGGGAGCTGGATTCCACCGTGGTGTGCTTGGCGCCGTCGTTGCCCTTGGTCAGGGTCGGGCAGGCTTCCAACACCTGGTCGCGGAAGCAGTGGCCTTCACCGAGCAGCAGCAGGCTCTTGTCGTTGAGCAGGCCGGCGTCGATGGTGTCCTTCTTGGTCCACGGGTGGGAGGCCGGCATCAGCACGTAGAACGGCTCGTCGTAGAGCGGCAGGGTCAGCACGTCCGCCTCGTTGAAGGGCAGGGCGATGATGATCGCGTCCAACTCGCCGTTGCGCAGTTTGTCGCGCAGCACGTGGGTGAAGTTCTCTTCGATATACAGCGGCATCTGCGGCGCGACGCGGTGCAGTTGCGGGATCAGATGCGGGAACAGGTACGGGCCGACGGTGTAGATCGCGCCTACCTTGAGTGGTGCGGTCAGCTGGTTCTTGCCGGCCTGGGCCAGTTCGCGAATGCTTTGCGCTTGTTCCAGGACCTTCTGAGCCTGGGCAACGATGCCTTCGCCCACCGGGGTGAGGCGCACGGCGCTCTTGCTGCGCTCGAAAATCAGCACACCGAGTTCGTCTTCAAGCTTTTTCACACCCACCGACAGCGTCGGCTGGCTGACGTGGCAACGCTCGGCTGCATGGCCGAAGTGCTGTTCTTGGGCGAGGGTCACGATGTAGCGTAATTCTGTGAGAGTCATAGCGGGCGTCCATGAGGTTGCGGGCCAAGCATACCGGCTGCAATCGATAGACGCACGTTATCAGAACTTTGCTGGGGATTGAGTGGGGAATGTCGGAATTTTACTGAGGTAATAAAGCGCATGTGGGAGGGAGCAAGTCCCTCCCACACTGCGTTGTCAGCGGCGACGCTTGTCGATGTTGTAAACAAACGGTGCGACCAGTTCGACGCTGCCGTTTTTCAACAGGTCGGCAGGCGGCTTGGGTAGCGGCTGAGCCTTGCGGATCATCTCAAGGGTTGCACGGTCCAGGTCGGCGTTGCCGGAGCGGCCCTCCAGTTCGTAAGACAGCACATTACCTTCGCCATCGACCACGAAGCGCAAGCGGTTCATGCCTTCCTTGCCACTGCGTTGGGCGCCAGGCGGGTACTTCTTGTACTTCTGCAGATGCGCCAGCAACGTGCTTTGCCAGGAAGCCTGGGCGGCCAGCTGCTGTGCCGACGGGCCAGGCGCAGGCTGGGCGGACTTTTGCGCAGGTGCGTTGCTCGGCGGCGTTTCGCTCGGTGGCTCCTCGGAAGGTTTCTCCTTGGGCGGCTCGGGCTTCTTCTCCACCGGCTTTGGCGGTTGTGGCTTAGGCTTGGGCTTGACCGGCTTGGGCACCTGGATGGTTGGCTTGGGCGCCTCGGCCAGCTTCGGCAGGGGCAGCTCTTCGACCGGTGGCGGCGGCGGCGCAACGACCTTGGGCGGTGCTGGAGGCGGCGGTGGCGCTGGCAGCGGCGCCAGGTCGATGACCATGGCGGCGGGTGGCAGCTGGATCGCCTGCGGCGCAGACCATTGGAGCGCGATGATGATCGCGACGGCATGCACGCCCAGCACGACGGCGAGGCTGGTGCCATAACGCGTCAGTTTGTGGCGCGTCGTGATCATTTCTTGGCTGCCGTCTCAAGTCCGACCAGGCCTACCTTGAGGTAGCCGGCTGCCCGCAGGGCATCCATCACGCTCATCAGGTCACCGTAGTCCACGCCTTTGTCGGCCTGGAAGAAGATCGTCGTGTCTTTCTTGCCTTGGGTCTTGGCATCCAGCACCGGCCCCAGGGTCTCAGCCTTGACTTCTTCTTCGCCCAGGAACAGGCGTTGGTCCGCCTTGACGCTGAGGAAGATCGGTTTCTCTGGCCGCGGCGCCGGCTTGGCGCTGGACGCGGGCAGGTCGACCTTGATGTCCACGGTCGCCAGCGGTGCGGCCACCATGAAGATGATCAGCAGCACCAGCATCACGTCGATAAACGGCGTGACGTTGATTTCGTGGTTCTCGACGAGTTCGTCGTCGCCTTGATTCAAATGCAGGCCCATGGCCGATTACCCCACTTTCACCATGTGCGGTTGCGAGCTGCGCTCGGTAGGCAGGTGATCGAGGTCACGGCTGACCAGCAACAGGACTTCAGCTGATGCATCCGACACCTGGGCCTTGTAGCCGGCAATCGAACGGGCGAAGACGTTGTAGATGACCACCGCAGGAATCGCGGCAACCAGGCCCAGGGCGGTCGCCAGCAGGGCTTCGGCGATGCCGGGGGCAACGACGGCGAGGTTGGTGGTCTGGGTTTTGGCGATGCCGATGAAGCTGTTCATGATGCCCCACACGGTACCGAACAAGCCGACGAAGGGTGCGGTGGAACCGATGGTGGCGAGTACGCCGGTGCCGCTGCTCATGTTACGGCCACAGGCGGCAACCAGGCGCTCCAGGCGGAAGCTGACGCGCTCCTTGATGCCTTCTTTTTCGCGGGTGTTGGCTGAAAGGCGCATTTCTTCCAGCGCGTCGTGCACCAGCAGGTTGGCCAGGGTGCCCTTCTTGGTCGCGGTTTCGCTCGCTTCCTTGAGGGTGGTGGCTTTTTTCAGGTGGACGATTTCAGCACGCAGACGACGCTTGGCGCCCAACAGCTCGAAGCCTTTGGCAATCCAGATGGTCCAGGTGATGATCGAGGCGATGGCCAGGCCGATCATGACGGCTTTCACCACCACGTCAGCATTCTGGTACATGCCCCATGGGGACAAGTCGTGGGCCATGCCCAGGGTGTTGTCTTCTTCCAGTACCACGCCGGTTTCGTCGGCAGGTGCGGCAGCGCCGGCGGCCTGGGCCGGGTCGGTGGCCACTGGCGCGACGGCAGGCGCTGCCGGGGTCGCGGCATTTTGCTCGGCGGCTGCTGGAGCGACGGGGGCGGTGGCGTCAGCGAATGCGGCGGTCGGTGCCAGCAGTACGCTGAACAGCATCGCAGCAATCGCACGCCAGGCGCGGGACGGGCTGCGAAGCTTGGTTGGCGAAGCGGGGGTTGTATGACGTGTCATGCTGGCCGGACCTGAGAGAAAAAATGGGTAATCGTCCTTCCAGACCATTTCGGGTCGAGGACAAATGGGCGGTTATTATTGCAAGTAATTCTTGTTAACTAAAGTGGCACTGTTACTTTATTTCGCTTTTTACTGGCCGTTGATCCACTCGCGCGGCTAATCTGCGCCTTTAAGAATGGAGTTTTATGATGTCTGCGCCTTCTGTTGTGATTGCCGGTTGCGGTGATGTGGGTAGTCGGCTGGCTAGCCAATTGCTGGCCTCGGAATGGGAGGTTCACGGCCTGCGCCGCGATATTTCGCGCTTGCCCGACGGGGTGATCGGCATCGCCGGCGACCTGTTCAAAAAGGACTGCCCTGACACCTGGCCCATCGGCGGGGTGGATTACCTGGTGTACTGCGCCGCTGCCACTGACCACGACGAAGCCGGCTATCGCGCCGCTTACGTGCAAGGGTTGCTGCATGTGTTGGAGTGGCTGGAAGACTACGGTCAGACGCCCAAGCATTTGCTGTTTGTCTCCAGCAGCAGTGTGTATGGGCAGCAAAACGGCGAGTGGGTCGACGAAACGTCCGAGACGCAAGCGAAGGGCTATTCGGGGCAGGTGATGCTGGAGGCTGAACAGGTTGCGCTCAATAGCGGTATTCCAGCGACCATCGTGCGACTGACCGGGATTTACGGCCCGGGTCGTGAATGGCTGCTCACTCAGGTTCGCCAAGGCTATCGCGTAGCGGTTGACCCGCCGTTGTATGGCAACCGTATCCATGCTGATGATGCCGCGGGCCTGCTCGCCTTTTTGCTGCGGCATGTGGAAAAGGGCGGTTCGCTGGACAAGGTCTATATCGGCGTTGACGATGCACCGGCACCGCTGGCCGAGGTGGTGGCCTGGTTGCGCGAGTACCTGGGGGTGACCGAGTGGGCCGAGGACGCCAGTGTGCGGCGTGCGGGGAGCAAGCAGTGCAGTAATGCACGTATCAAGGCGCTTGGCTGGACGCCGACATACCCGACTTACCGGGAAGGCTATGCGGCGATCCTAAAAGGCTGAATGCGATCAAAAATGTAGGAGCGAGCTTGCTCGCGAAAAACTTCAACGATAGCGCGTGTTTCCTGACTCAACGCGGCGCCTAGGGGTTTTTCGCGAGCAAGCTCGCTCCTACACTGGGCTTGGTATCCATGTTGAGGCGGTTATTACTTTTCAAGCAACCATTGGCGCGGGCCTGGCGTAAACGAAGGCACTTCATCGGCCTGCGCGGTATTGATCGCCTGGAAGATCTCCAGTTGCTCACCCTTGCGCGCGAAGATCCAAGGATTGCCCTGGCCGTTCAGTTGCAGCCAGATGCTGTCGTAGCCGCCGCTCATGGAGGCGCAGTCGCCTGCCAGGCAGAGTGAATAGCGATCAACCCCCGGCAGGCCGGCGACCTTGCCGTCAGCCTGGAACTGCACCGTGGCGCCGCTGCCGGTGCCGTCGCTGATTTTCCAGTCGCCGCCCATGTAGGCCGCGTACAGTGCGCGTTCGAAGTTGGCGCCCAGTGGCGCGCCTTCTGGGGCTGGGTCTTTGGCGCGGGCAAACAGCTGCTCGGGCTCGTTGTCGTTGGCCACTTGCAGCAGTTGCTTGCCTTTGCGCTTGAGTTCGGTGGCAGAGCTGCCATAGAAATCCACGTTCCACGCGCCGGGCTTTTCACCCGACAACTTGCCTTCCGCCACCTCAAAACCGTTGTAGTAGCGCGCCTGCAAGGCCTTGGTGTTGACCTCCCACTCAAGGTTGGGGCCATAGGACTGCAGGGCTTCACGCAAAGGGCCGCCCTTGGCCGCCGCGTCGATGGCGGCCTGGTTGATCCAGGTGCCGCTCACATCCAGGTCGGCGGGGTTACTGGCACAGCCGCCGAGCAACAGGGCGATCAACGAAGAGGCTACAAGCGCTTTGCGCATTACGAAATCCTTATGAAACGAAGCCGGCGCAGCCTGTTGGGGCTGCGCCGGGTGTTTTACTCGATGACCAGAATGGCGTCCATCTCAACCTGTGCGCCCTTTGGCAGGGCGGCAACGCCGATGGCGGCGCGGGCTGGGTAAGGTTGTTCGAAGTACTTGCCCATGATCTCGTTGACCTTGGCGAAGTGACTGAGGTCGGTGAGGAAGATGTTCAGCTTGACGATGTCCTTGAACGAACCACCGGCAGCTTCAGCCACGGACTTGAGGTTTTCAAAGACCTGTACGGTCTGGGCTTCGAAGCCCTCAACCAGCTCCATGGTCTTTGGGTCCAGTGGGATCTGGCCGGACATGTAGACGGTGTTGCCCGCCTTGATCGCCTGGGAATAAGTGCCGATGGCAGCTGGAGCTTTATCGCTGGTGATAACTGTCTTGGTCATGAATGACTCCTTGTAATGGATCGGTTATGCACGCATGCGGGTGATGCGGATCACACCGGTCAAGGCGCGCAACTTTTTGATCACGCGGGCCAGGTGCACGCGGTCGTGCACGCTGACCACCAGTTGGACCACGCTGATGCGACCATCGCGTTCGTCCATGCTGATTTTCTCGATATTGCCGTCGGCGGCGTTGACGCTGCTGGCCAGCAGGGCGATGAGGCCGCGCTGGTGTTCCAGCTCCACCCGCAGCTCGACGTTGAATTCGCCGGTGACATCCTTGGCCCACGAGAGCTGGATGCATTTTTCCGGGTTGTGGCGGATTTCGGTGATGTTGCGGCAGTTGTCCAGGTGCACCACCATGCCTTTGCCTGCGGACAAGTGGCCGACAATCGGGTCGCCCGGGATCGGCGTGCAACATTTGGCGTAGCTGAGTACCAGGCCCTCGGTGCCGCGAATCGCCAGCGGGCCTTCGGGGCTCGGCAGCTGTTCGCCTTCGCCCAGCAGGCGGCGTGCAACCACGTAGGCCATGCGGTTGCCCAGGCCGATATCTTCCAGCAGGTCTTCGATGGTTTCCTGGCGGTACTCGTGGAGCATCGCTTGCACGCGCTCTTGCGGGATCTTGTCCAGGGCGCTGTCGAAGCCGTTAAGTACCTTGTTCAGCAGGCGTTCGCCCAGGCTGATGGACTCGGAGCGGCGCTGCAATTTCAGCGCGTGGCGAATATGCGTACGTGCCTTGCCGGTGACCACGAAGTTGAGCCAGGCCGGGTTCGGGCGAGCGCCCGGTGCGCTGACGATCTCCACCGTGGAACCACTTTGCAGCGGTTCGGACAGCGGGGCCAGGCGCCGGTTGATGCGACAGGCGATGCAGCTGTTGCCGACATCGGTGTGCACCGCGTAGGCAAAATCGACCGCCGTGGAGCCTTTGGGCAGCTCCATGATGCGGCCTTTGGGCGTGAACACGTAGACCTCGTCCGGGAACAGGTCGATCTTCACGCTTTCGATAAATTCCAGGGAGTTGCCGGCACGTTGCTGCATTTCCAGCACGCCCTTGACCCATTGGCGCGCACGGGCATGGGTGCCTTTGGGCTGTTCGTCGCCGCTGGATTTGTACAGCCAGTGGGCGGCGATGCCGTTGTTGGCCATCTCTTCCATTTCACGGGTGCGGATCTGGATCTCGATCGGCACCCCGTGCATGCCAAACAGGGTGGTATGCAGGGACTGGTAGCCGTTGGCCTTGGGAATTGCGATGTAGTCCTTGAAGCGGCCTGGCAGGGGTTTGTACAAATTGTGTACAGCACCCAGTACGCGGTAGCAGGTATCGACCTTGTCGACGATGATCCGGAATGCATACACGTCCATGATCTCGTTGAAGGCCCGACGCTTGCCGCGCATCTTCTTGTAGATACCATAGATGTGCTTCTGCCGGCCGCTGACCTCGCCCTCGATCTCGTCGATCGCCAGGCAATGGCTCAGGGACTCTTCGATCTTGTTGACGATTTCCTTGCGGTTGCCCCGTGCGCGCTTGACCGCCTGGTAGATGCGCGCCGAGCGCATGGGGTGCATGGCTTTAAAGCCAAGGTCTTCGAATTCGATACGAATGGCGTGCATGCCCAGCCGGTTGGCGATGGGCGCGTAGATTTCCAGGGTTTCCTTGGCGATGCGTCGGCGTTTTTCGCCGGACAGCACTTCCAGCGTGCGCATGTTGTGCAGCCGGTCGGCCAGCTTGACCAGGATCACCCGAATGTCTCGGGCCATGGCCATGGCCATCTTCTGGAAGTTTTCCGCCTGGGCTTCGGCCTTGGTCTCGAAGTTCATCTGGGTCAGCTTGCTGACCCCATCGACCAGTTCGGCCACGGTTTCGCCAAATTGCGCACTGAGCGCTTCCTTGGCAATGCCGGTGTCTTCGATCACGTCATGCAGCATCGCGGCCATCAGGCTCTGATGGTCCATGTGCATGTCGGCAAGAATATTGGCCACCGCAAGAGGATGGGTGACATACGCCTCGCCGCTACGGCGGCGTTGGCCGTCGTGGGCTTGTTCGGCGTAGAAATACGCTCGGCGAACCAGGTTGACCTGGTCTGCGCCGAGGTAGGCCGATAAGCGATCGGCGAGGGCGTCTATGCTCGGCAAAGTGTGAACTCCTGCCGATGGCTGTGACCCCGCGCCGTGCTACGTCGACCAGGCATAGGCTTAGACGTCCTCGTTGGACTCGCCTTCGAACGCTGCAAACAGCGGTTCGTCTTCAACGATTTCGGCGTTGGCGATGAACTCGTAGCTCATCAGGCCTTCAGCGATTTCACGCAGCGCTACAACGGTAGGCTTGTCGTTTTCCCACTGGACCAGGGGCTCTTTGCCGCCAGTGGCCAGTTGACGGGCACGCTTGGTAGAGAGCATGACCAGCTCAAAGCGGTTATCCACGTGTTCTAGGCAGTCTTCAACGGTTACGCGGGCCATGGTATTCCTCGGAGCGAATGCAAGATGCGCGCTGCCCGGTTGGGCGAGCGGACTGAGCAGTTTAAAAAATCACCAGCGTTTAGGGAAGCGCTGATTTTTCGCAGGCCTTCGCAAAACCGCTACAAGTGCCAATGTAAGGCCCTTGCAGCTGTTTTGGGAAGAGCCAATCAGCCGAGCAATTCGGCGAGTAATTTGCCGAAACGTTGCTGTTGGCGCTTTTGCTGCAGCTGGTTGGCGCGGAAAATCGCCTTCAAATCGTCCAGTGCGTGGGCAAAGTTGTCATTGATGATCAGGTAGTCGTAGTCGACGTAGTGGCTCATTTCGCTGACGGCCTCGCGCATGCGCCCCTCGATAATCTCATCGCTGTCCTGGCCGCGGTTGGTCAGGCGCTGGTGCAGGGCTTGGAGCGAGGGCGGCAGGATGAAGATAGAGCGTGCCTTGGGCATCAGTTGGCGCACTTGTTCGGCGCCCTGCCAGTCGATTTCCAGGATCAGGTCGTGGCCTTCGTCCAGGGTCTGCTGCAGGTGGCTCTGCGAGGTGCCGTAAAGGTTGCCGAACACTTCGGCGCGCTCCAGGAAGTCACCGTGTTCGATCATTTTGACGAACTCGGTACGCTCGACGAAATGATAGTGAACGCCATCCACTTCGCCCGGGCGCATGGCACGGGTGGTGTGGGAGACCGAAATGCGGATCTGCTCGTCGGCGTCGGTCAACGCCTTGACCAGGCTGCTCTTGCCCGCGCCCGAAGGGGCGGAAATGATGTAAAGGGTGCCGGTGCTGTGGGTCATGGAGGGTGCCTTACTCAATGTTCTGTACTTGTTCGCGCATTTGCTCGATCAACACTTTGAGGTTGACCGCCGCCGTGGTGCTGCGCGGGTCGAACGCCTTGGAGCCCAGTGTATTGGCTTCGCGGTTGAGTTCCTGCATCAGGAAGTCCAGGCGCCGACCGGCGGCACCGCCGGACTTGAGTACGCGGCGCACTTCAAGGATGTGGGTGCTCAGGCGGTCGAGTTCTTCGGCCACGTCGCTTTTTTGCGCGAGCAGGACCATTTCCTGTTCCAGGCGCGTCGGGTCGAGGTCGGCCTTCATGTCGGTGAAGCGGTCGAGGACCTTCTGGCGCTGGGTGGCGAGCATCTGCGGTACCAGTTCGCGCAGGGTCACTACGTCGGCTTCGATCGACGTCAGCCGCTCGTTGATCAGGCGCGCCAGTTCGGCGCCTTCGCGCTCACGGCCGGCCTTGAGCTCCTTCAGGCCCTGGTTGAACAGGGCGAGGGCTTCGGCATTCAAGGCCTGTGGGTCTGCCGCGTCGGCCACCAGCACGCCGGGCCAGGCCAATACTTCCAGAGGGTTCAATGCGGCCGGCTGCTTGATCAGGCCAGCGATGGTTTCGGCCGCAGCCACCAGTTGGGCGGCGCGGTCACGGTCAACCTGCAGCGGCTTGCCGGTGGTTTCTTCGGTAAAGCGCAAGGTGCATTCCAGCTTGCCACGGGAGATGCCCTGGCGCAGCGCTTCACGCACCGCTCCTTCGAGGTCGCGGAACGACTCTGGCAGGCGCAGGTGCGGCTCCAGGTAACGGCTGTTGACCGAGCGCAGTTCCCAGCTGAGGGTGCCTTGGGCCCCGGCTTTTTCGACACGGGCGAAGGCGGTCATGCTGTGCACCATGGAGGTACCTCGCGTTGGATAAATAGAAATTGGCCAGGCCGACCTGTAGGAGCGAGCTGGCTCGCGAAGAACGCAAGGGCACCGCGTTGAATCAGGAAGGCCCCGTAATCGTTGACGTTTTTCGCGAGCCAGCTCGCTCCTACCGTCTGGAGGCGCAGGATTGTAGCGCAGTGGGAGGGGGGCACCCAAACATGGGCATTGGTAACCAGATTTTTTAGAAGTGCCCCGAACCGGCTTGCGGCTCTATAATGCTCGGCAGTTTTTCGTCCTCAGTACAGGTATCCCCTATGAAACGTCCAAGTGGTCGCGCTGCCGATCAGCTCCGCTCGATCCGCATCACCCGCAACTACACCAAACACGCCGAGGGATCTGTACTGGTCGAGTTTGGCGATACCAAGGTCATCTGCACTGTCAGCGTCGAAAACGGCGTGCCGCGCTTCCTCAAGGGCCAGGGCCAGGGTTGGTTGACCGCTGAATACGGCATGCTGCCGCGCGCCACTGGCGAGCGTAACCAGCGTGAAGCCAGCCGTGGCAAGCAAGGCGGGCGCACCCTGGAAATCCAGCGCTTGATCGGTCGTTCCCTGCGTGCCGCTTTGGATATGTCCAAGCTGGGTGACGTCACCCTCTATGTTGACTGCGACGTGATCCAGGCTGACGGCGGTACCCGCACCGCGTCCATCACCGGCGCCATGGTGGCCCTGGTTGATGCTTTGAAAGTGATCAAGAAACGCGGCGGCCTGAAAGCGGGTGACCCGCTCAAGCAGATGATCGCCGCTGTGTCGGTTGGCATGTACCAGGGCGAGCCTGTGCTGGACCTGGACTACCTGGAAGACTCGGCCGCCGAGACCGACCTCAACGTGGTCATGACCAGCACCGGTGGTTTCATCGAAGTGCAGGGCACTGCCGAAGGCGCGCCATTCCAGCCGGCTGAGCTGAACGCCATGCTGGCCTTGGCCCAGAAGGGCATGACCGAAATTTTTGAATTGCAGAACGCCGCGCTGGCTGACTGAGCCGGCCCCAAGGAGAAGTGCCATGAATGACAGCCAGTTGCCGGTTCCGGCACCGTCCAAGGAAGTACGCCAGTGGGCAATGTTGTGTCATTTCGCGGCATTCCTGGGGTTGGTATTCCCCTTCGGCAGCTTGCTGGGGCCGTTGATCCTGTGGCAGTTCAAGAAGGACATGGACCCGCTCGTCGATGACCAGGGCAAAGAGGCGCTGAATTTCCAGATCACCGTGGCGATCGCCTGGCTGGTGTGCCTGTTGCTGGGCTTTGTGGTGGTCGGCTTCTTGCTGATGACCGTGCTGGTGATCGGGGCGTTGATACTGACGATCATCGCCGGTATCAAGGCCAACAAAGGCATTGCCTACCGGTATCCGTGGACCTGGCGCCTGGTCAA
The DNA here is from genome assembly GCF_009935965.1 of Pseudomonas sp. L13. NCBI lineage: Bacteria > Pseudomonadati > Pseudomonadota > Gammaproteobacteria > Pseudomonadales > Pseudomonadaceae > Pseudomonas > Pseudomonas sp. L13. The sequence continues at coordinate 60,054 of NZ_QODJ01000001.1, read as the reverse complement.
GTAACCGAGCGGCCACAAAAAAACCGACATCACTGTCGGTTTTTTTGTGCCTGGAGAATGACCTCAGATGGTCAATGTCCAGTCGTAGTCCACGATCAGCGGCGCGTGCTGCGAGAAGCGCGGCTGGCGCGGCAGGCGTGCACTGCGCACGAACCGGCGCAGGCCCGGGGTCAGCAGCTGGTAGTCGAAACGCCAGCCCAGGTTGAGCATCTCGGCCTGTTCGTTATCCGGCCACCAGCTGTACTGGTCGCCTTCGCGGCTGACTTCGCGCAGGGCATCGACATAGCCCATGTTGCCGACAATCTCGTCCATCCAGGCGCGTTCCGGCGCCAGGAAACCTGGGGATTGCTGGCTGTCGCGCCAGTTCTTGATATCCAGCTTCTGTTGCGCCACGTACAGCGAGCCACAATAAATGTACTCGCGACGTTTGCGTCGCTGTTTATCCAAGTAACGGGCGAAATCGTCCATTAGCTTGAATTTCTGGTTCAAGTCTTCATCGCCGTTCTGCCCGGAAGGAAGCAGCAAGGTCGCGATGCTGACCTTGTCGAAATCGGCTTGCAGGTAACGCCCGTAGCGGTCGGCTGTCTCGAAGCCGAGGCCGCTGATGACCGCCTTGGGTTGCAACCGCGAGTACAAAGCCACGCCACCTTGGGTGGGCACTTCGGCATCGCAGGCATAAAGGAAGTAGCCATCCAGTTGGAAGGCTGGGTCGTCCAGTTCAAAGGCGGAGGCACGGGTGTCCTGCAGGCAGATGACGTCGGCATTCTGTGCTTGCAGCCAACTGAGCAAACCACGCTCGACTGCAGCCTGAATACCATTAACGTTCACACTGATGATCCGCATAAATGGCCCCAAAAATCGCGTGCGTGTATGATACACGCCGTCCACCCAATTAGCTAAATCCGTGGTATCTGAGGCTTTTTTCATGCAGGCGTATCAGCGCGATTTCATTCGTTTTGCCATCGATCGCGGCGTTTTACGCTTCGGTGAGTTCACCCTCAAGTCCGGGCGCACCAGCCCGTACTTCTTCAATGCGGGCCTGTTCAACTCAGGTTCGGCCCTGGCTCAGCTGGGCCGTTTCTATGCGGCAGCCATCGTTGAGAGCGGTATTTCCTTCGACGTACTCTTTGGTCCGGCCTACAAGGGTATTCCCCTGGCTGCGGCGACAGCGGTCGCCCTGGCGGAGCATCACGGGCAGGACCTGCCGTGGTGTTTCAACCGTAAGGAAGCCAAGGCCCATGGTGAAGGCGGCAGCCTGGTCGGCGCGCCGTTGACCGGCGATGTGCTGATCATCGATGACGTGATCACCGCGGGCACTGCTATCCGTGAAGTGATGCAGATCATCGCTTCCCAGGACGGCGCCAAGGCTGCCGGTGTGCTGATCGCCTTGAACCGCCAGGAGCGCGGCAACGGTGAGTTGTCGGCGATCCAGGAAGTGGAGCGTGACTTCGGCATTCCGGTGGTGAGCATCGTATCGTTGAACCAGGTGTTGCAGTTCCTGGAAGATGACCCGCAGCTCAAGCAGCATTTGCCAGCTGTGCGTGCATACCGAGAGCAGTTCGGCGTCTGACACTGAATCCTGTGGGAGCGGGCTTGCCCGCGATAGCGGTGTGTCAGGCGGTGCATTTTTGCATGTACTGCCGTCATCGCAGGCAAGCCAGCTCCCACATTTGAACGGTGTACAAACAAAAAGCCCCGCTCAATTCAATTGAGCGGGGCTTTTTTGTTTGCGGCGATTAAGAGCGCTTGCGGTTACTGATCAGCGTGCCCATGCCGGTATCCGTGAAGATTTCCAGCAGTACCGCGTTCGGCACGCGGCCATCGATGATCAGCGAGCTGCCGACGCCGCCTTGCACCGCTTCCAGCGCGCAGCGGATCTTGGGCAGCATGCCGCCGTAGATGGTGCCGTCGGCGATCAGGTCGTCCACCTGTTGGGTGGTCAAGCCGGTCAGTACCTTGCCTTCCTTGTCCATCAGGCCAGCGATGTTGGTCAGCAGCATCAGCTTTTCAGCCTTCAACGCTTCCGCCACTTTGCCCGCCACCAGGTCGGCGTTGATATTGTACGACTCGCCATTGGCGCCCACGCCAATCGGCGCGATCACCGGGATGAAGTCACCCTTGACCAGCAGGTTGAGCAGGTCGGTGTTCACGCCCACCACTTCACCCACCTGGCCGATATCGATGATTTCCGGCTGGGTCATTTCAGGTGTCTTGCGGGTAACGGTAAGCTTTTTCGCACGGATCAACTCCGCATCCTTGCCGGTCAGGCCGATGGCGCTGCCGCCGTGGCGGTTGATCAGGTTGACGATGTCTTTGTTGACCTGGCCACCGAGGACCATTTCCACCACGTCCATGGTTTGCGCGTCAGTGACACGCATGCCATCGATGAAGTGACTCTCGATCGACAACCGCTTGAGCAGGTCGCCGATTTGCGGGCCGCCGCCGTGAACGACCACCGGGTTGATCCCCACGGCCTTCATCAGCACGATGTCGCGGGCAAAGCCGGTTTTCAGCTCATCGCTTTCCATGGCATTGCCGCCGTACTTGATCACCAGCGTCTTGCCGACGTAGCGTCGAATATAAGGCAACGCTTCGGACAGGACCTTGGCGGTGTTGGCAGCGGCTTCGCGTTCGAGGGTCATTCAGGGCTCCGGGCAAAAAATCAGAACGGTAATTGGAGATCAGGGGCAACACGTTTCAACTGGGCGTGGAACACGTCCTTGATGCGCTGCAACTCGGCCTCGGTATCCGCCTCGAAACGCAGGACCAGCACCGGTGTGGTGTTGGACGCGCGAACCAGGCCCCAGCCTTTGGCGTAATCGACTCGCACACCATCAATGGTGGTCAGGTTGGCGCCTTCACCCCATTGCGCATCGTGCAATGCGTCAATGATGCTGAATTTGCTCTCCTCGGTCACATGGATATTGATCTCAGGCGTAGAAATATCATTCGGGAAGGTCTGAAACAGCTCTTGCGCCGTGGATTTCTCCTTGCTGAGGATCTCCAGCAGACGAGCGGCGCTGTAAATACCGTCGTCAAACCCGAACCAGCGCTCCTTGAAGAACACGTGGCCGCTCATTTCACCGGCCAACAGCGCGCCGGTTTCCTTCATTTTCTTTTTGATCAACGAGTGACCGGTCTTCCACATTAGCGGGCGACCGCCGTATTCCTTGATCAATGGCGTGAGGCGGCGAGTACATTTCACGTCGAAGATGATCTCGGCGTTGGGGTTGCGCGCCACGACGTCACGGGCAAACAGCATCAACAGGCGGTCCGGGAACACGATCTCGCCGGTTTCGGTCACCACGCCCACACGGTCGCCGTCGCCATCGAAGGCCAGGCCGACGTCGGCGCCCACTTCCTTGACCTTGGCGATCAGGTCCACCAGGTTTTCCGGCTTGCCTGGGTCTGGGTGATGGTTGGGGAAGTTGCCGTCCACTTCGCAGAACAGGGGGATCACGTCGCAGTTAAGGGCTTCGAGCAGTTGCGGGGCAATCACGCCCGCTGCGCCGTTGCCGCAGTCCACCACGACTTTCAGGCGGCGGGCGAGTTTGACGTCGCGGGTGATTTCATCGGAGTAGCGCGGGAGGATATCGACCTTGGTGATGCTGCCGGTGCCGCTGGTCAAGTCGTTGGTCTTCAGGCGGGTGTGCAGGGCCTGGATCTGTTCATTGGCCAGGGTGTCGCCAGCGATGACGATCTTGAAGCCGTTGTAGTCCGACGGGTTGTGGCTGCCGGTGAGCATGACCCCGGATTTGCCCGCCAGCACGTTAGCGGCGTAGTACAGCGCGGGGGTTGGCACCAGGCCGACGTCGCTGACGTGGCAGCCGCTGTCAGCCAGGCCCTGGATCAGTTGCTCGACCAGCTCCGGGCCGGACAAGCGGCCGTCACGGCCTACCGAAACGTTGGGTTCGCCCTGGGCCAGGCTCTGGGAGCCGATGGCGCGGCCGATCCAGTAGGCGGTTTCGGCGGTCAGGGTCTTGGGGACCACGCCACGGATGTCATAGGCGCGAAAAATGCTGTCGGGAAAGGTCGGGGCTACGCGGGCTGCGGTACTCATCGCGGGGGAAACTCCATCTGAAAGGGGGCAAGGCTGGCCTGATGTGGCTGGCCGGCAGGCTCAAACTGAAGGGTATGACGGCGTTTTCGGCAGAGAGTTCGTGGTGTAAAAATGCCATCGGCGCTCTGGCTTTAGCATTATTTTTACCTAGTCCTTTGATTTCATTAGAGAAATCTCGATGATTATTTCCGCGCATTCTTCATCCTGAAAAGCCGGGCGGTGGCGCGTGTCCGGACGATGGCGTCCGGCCACGTTCAGCTTAGTCAGTGACTGCCGGAATGCCCAAAACCGCCTGCGCCGCGTTGGGTTTCGTCAAATTCCTGCACCAATTCAAAATGCGCCTGCACCACCGGCACCAGCACCAGTTGGGCAATGCGCTCGCCAATAGCGATGTTGAAAGCAGTCTGGCCACGGTTCCAGCACGACACCATCAACTCGCCCTGGTAGTCGGAGTCGATCAGGCCGACCAGGTTGCCGAGCACGATGCCATGTTTGTGGCCCAGGCCGGAGCGCGGCAGGATCAGCGCCGCCAAGCCAGGATCGCCGACATAGATCGACAGGCCAGTGGGAATCAGGATGGTCTGGCCCGGCTCAAGGACGGTGTCCTCCTTGAGCATGGCGCGCAGGTCCAGGCCGGCGGAGCCCGGCGTGGCGTAGGCCGGCAGGGGAAATTCGTTGCCGAGGCGTGGATCGAGGATCTTGGCTTGCAAAGCGTGCATGGAGATTAAACCTGGTTCAGCCGTTGGGCGATAAAAGAGATCAGTTGGCGGGCAATCTTGCCCTTGCTGGTCTGGGCGAAAAGGGTGGCGTGCAGTTCGCGGTCGATCACGCTGCACGCATTTTCCTCGCTGTTGAAGCCGATGCTCGGGTTGGCGACATCATTGGCAACGATCAGGTCGAGGTTTTTGTCTTTCAGTTTGCGTGCGGCGTAGTCCAGCAGGTGCTCGGTCTCGGCAGCGAAGCCGACGCTGAACGGGCGATCCGGACGGGTAGCGATGGTGGCCAGGATGTCTGGGTTGCGCACCATTTGCAGGAGCAGGCCGTCGCCGCTCGTAGGGTCTTTCTTGAGCTTCTGCGGGGCGACGACCTCCGGGCGGTAATCCGCAACCGCTGCCGAGGCGATAAACAGGTCGCAGGGAATGGCGGCTTCGCAGGCCGCCAACATGTCCCGGGCGCTGACTACGTCGATCCGCGTGACGCGATCAGGAGTCGGCAAATGCACGGGGCCTGTGATCAGTGTGACGCGTGCGCCTGCCTCGACCGCAGCTTCTGCCAACGCAAAGCCCATTTTTCCTGAGCTATGGTTGGTGATGTAGCGCACCGGGTCGATGTTTTCCTGGGTTGGGCCGGCGGTGATCAGCACGTGCTTGCCGGTCAGGGCCAGGTGCTGGAAGCACTCGGCGGCGCACTGCGCGAGGTCGGTGGCTTCGAGCATGCGGCCCAGGCCGACGTCGCCGCAGGCCTGGCTGCCGGACGCCGGGCCGAACACCTTGAGGCCGCGGGTTTGCAGGAGTTGGGTATTGGCCTGGGTGGCCGGGTCGCGCCACATGGCCTGGTTCATGGCCGGTGCGATAGCGACGGTGGCGTCGGTGGCCAATACCAGGGTGGTGAGCAGGTCATCGGCAATGCCCTGGGCCAGGCGGGCGATCAGGTCGGCGGTGGCCGGGGCGATCAGCACCAGGTCGGCCCATTTGGCCAGTTCGATATGGCCCATGGCGGCTTCTGCTGCCGGGTCCAGCAGGTCGAGGTGAACCGGGTGGCCGGACAGGGCCTGCATGGTCAGCGGGGTGATGAACTCACTGCCGCCACGGGTCATGACCACGCGCACTTCGGCGCCCTGGTCCAGGAGCCTGCGAACCAACTCTGCGCTCTTGTAGGCGGCAATGCCGCCGCCGACGCCGAGAACGATGCGTTTCCGATACAGACGCTGCATTGGTTTGCCTTTCCAGTTCAGTGATGCCAGTTCAGTGACGCCTGCGATGACCCCTCCCCAGGTGAAATCGCCGGCAAAAAAGAGGGCCCTACGATAACACAGCGCCCGCCGGGCAACAGCGGAGCAGATACAGGGAGGTGGGATGAGTATTCGTGATTGGCCCGTGGCGGAGCGTCCGCGGGAGAAGTTATTGGACGGTGGCGCGGCGAGCCTGTCCGATGCCGAGCTGTTGGCGATCTTCCTGCGTACGGGAGTTGCCGGCCGAAGTGCGGTCGACCTGGCGCGCCATCTGTTGGCGCAATTCGGTGGCCTGCGCCCGTTACTGGAGGCCAGCCAGACGCTGTTCAGCCAGCATCTGGGGCTGGGGCCGGCGAAGTTCGCCCAACTGCAGGCGGTGCTGGAAATGTCCCGGCGCCACCTGGCCGAGCGCTTGCGAGCTGACTCGGTGCTGGAGAGCCCGTTGGCCGTGCGCGAGTACCTCAAGGCACTGCTGCGCCATGAGCCCCATGAGATCTTCGGCTGCCTGTTCCTGGATTCCAAGCATCGGGTGCTGGGGTTCGAGGCCATGTTCCAAGGCACCATCGACGCTGCGATTGTCTATCCGCGACAAGTGGTCAAGCGCGCCTTGGCGTACAACGCGGCGGCGTTGATCCTGTGCCACAACCACCCGTCGGGGAGTGCGGAGCCCAGCGCGGCTGATCGAAAATTGACCAAGCTGCTGCAAAAGGCGCTGGATGTGGTGGATGTGCGGGTGCTGGACCACATCATCGTGGGCGATGGTGATCCGTTGTCGATGGCTGAATACGGTTGGCTGTAGTGGCCCTGCCGCTGTAGGAGCGAGCTTGCTCGCGAAAAACCTGAGAACCCCGCGGGGCTTCAGGTTTGCCGCGTCATCGTTGACGATTTTCGCGAAGCTCGCTCCTACAGGTGGGAGTGTTCCTTAGGGTTTGAGGCTGACCTTCGAGTAGTCCTGGCGGCCGAACGGGCTTACCTGGTACCCATCGATGTTCTTGCGGGTCAAGGCAAACGCCGTTGGGTGCGCCAGCGGTAACCACAGCGCTTGTTGCTGGATCTGCGCCTGGGCCTGCTGATACAGCTTGCTGCGCACGCCTTGCTCGCTGGTGGTTTTGCCGGCACTGATCAACTTATCCAGAGTGGGGTCGCAATAGCGGGCGAAGTTGGTGCCGGACTTCACCGCGGCGCAGGAGAACTGCGGCGTCAGGAAGTTATCCGGGTCGCCGTTGTCCCCGGCCCAGCCCATGAACAGCAAGTCGTGCTCGCCGGCCTTGGCGCGGCGGATCAACTCGCCCCATTCGATCACGCGAATCTCGGCCTGGATGCCAACCTTGGCCAGGTCGGCCTGCAACAGTTGGGCGCCGAGGTTCGGGTTGGGGTTGAGCAGGCTGCCGGTAGGGCGGGTCCATATCGTGGTTTTGAAGCCGTCCTTGAGCCCGGCGCGGCCCAGCAGCGCCTTGGCTTTGGCGAGGTCCTGCGGGTAGCCTGGCAGCTCTTTGGCATAGCTCCAAGTGTTCGGCGGGTAGACACCGTTGGCCGCTTCGGCGGTGCCTTCGAACACGGCCTTGAGGTAGCTGCCCTTATCAAAGGCCAGGTTGATCGCCTGGCGTACTTCGGGCTTGTCCAGCGGTGGGTGCTGGCTGTTGATGGCGACGAATGCGGTCATGAACGCGGCGGTTTTTTCCACCTTCAGCGCCGGGTCTTTTTCGGCCTCGCCCACATCCAGGGGCTTGGGCGACAGGGCGATCTGGCATTCATCGCGGTGCAGCTTCTGCAGGCGTACGTTGGCGTCTGGGGTGATGGCGAAAATCAGGTTATCCACCGCCGGTTTGCCGGCGAAGTAGTCCGGGTTGGCCTTGTAGCGCACCACGGCGTCTTTCTGGAAACGCACGAACACAAACGGGCCGGTGCCGATCGGCTGGCTGTTGAGCTTCTCGGGTGTGCCGGCCTTGAGCAGTTTGTCGGCATATTCGGCCGGGTAGATCGAGGCAAAGCCCATGCTCAGCGCCGGCAGGAAGGTGGAGTCGGCGTGGTCGAGGGTGAAGCGCACGGTCAGCGGGTCAAGGGCGTCGATTTTCTTGACCAGTGTGGGCAATTGCAGGGATTGAGCGTGAGGAAAGCCGCTCTGGGCGATCTTGTGCCACGGGTTGGCCGGGTCGAGCATGCGCTCGAAGCTGAAACGCACGTCTTCGGCGGTCAGGGTGCGGCTAGGGCTGAAATAGCTGGTGCGATGAAATTTCACATCGGGGTGCAGTTTGAAGGTGTACGTCAGCCCATCGGGCGACACTTCCCAGCTGTCTGCAAGGCTCGGTACCAACTTGCCACTGGCCGCGTCGAATTCCACCAAACGGTTCATCAGCACATCGGCCGAGGCGTTGGTGGTGGTCAGCGAATTGTACTGCACCACATCGAACCCTTCGGGGCTGGCCTCGGTGCAAACGCTCAAATTGGTGGCCGCAACGGCCATCGGCGCAATAAAGAGAGGGGCAAGCAATAGCGGTAGGGCAGCGAGGCGCATATTCGGTTTCCTGTGCAGATCGAAGGCCCATCTGCGAGTGCAGTCTGGAAAAAGCCTACCGTAGAGGTCTGATTGATAAATGACTAGCCCATTTTTGCCTGTGCTTTTGGCGCAAATGCTGTTTTGATGGCGCCTGCGCGTGTTGCGCCGTGCACTTCCCTGTGACCGCAGGCGTTGTAAATCATTCTGTGCGACGAGCGGTCGGTTGTTACAGCGGCCCATCCTGGCAGCGGTTCAGGCAGTTGTGATCACGATTTACGCTGCTAAAAGTACACAGGTTGTTGTTGCACTGGGGTCTTTCTGGTATAAAGCAGCGCTCTTTTCTAGGGGCCCGGTTCCTTCACTGTAGGTGTAGCCGGTAAGACCCTAAAGAAACGCGGCGCCTGGCGCCAAATGACTGAGAGATTAAGCGGCCAACCCATGCCGGGTTGGGCATGTGGTTTTAGAGGGCTGAGGCATGTCGAGAGTCTGTCAAGTTACCGGTAAGGGTCCGGTGACTGGGAATAACATTTCCCACGCAAATAACAAAACCCGTCGTCGTTTCCTGCCGAACCTGCAGCATCACCGCTTCTGGGTTGAAGAAGAGAAACGTTTTGTTCGCCTGCGTGTATCTGCTAAAGGCATGCGTATTATCGACAAGCGTGGCATCACTGTCGTGCTGGCCGAAATCCGTGCCGCTGGCAAGATCTAAGGAGCTCTATCATGCGTGAATTGATTCGAATGATCTCTAGCGCCGGTACTGGTCACTTCTACACTACCGACAAGAACAAGCGTACTACCCCGGACAAGCTCGAAAAGAAAATGTTCGACCCGCGCGTTCGCAAGCACGTGATCTACAAAGAAGGCAAAATCAAGTAATTGATTTTCTTCCTTGTGAAAAAAAGCCCGTATCTCACGATGCGGGCTTTTTTTTGCCTGGGGTTTGGTGATCAGGCTTTCTCTTCAAACACCACGTAGATCTTGCGGCACGCTTCCAGCACTTCCCAGGTACCGCTGAAACCGGCAGGGATCACAAAGCGGTCGCCGGCTCGCAGGGTCTTGGCATTCCCCTCGGTATCGCGCAATACCGAGACGCCTTGCACGATCTCGCAGTATTCATGCTCGGTGTAGTTGACCTTCCACTGGCCCACTTCACCTTCCCAGACGCCAGCGTTCATCTGGCCGCATGGGCTGTTGTAGTGGTTGTAGAGTGTCTGCTCGGGATCGCCCTTGAGGATTTTCTCGGCGGCAGGGCGGTAGCGTTCGGGGGCGGTGTTGGCTTGGCTGAAATCGACGATGTTCTGGATGCTCATGTGCATTTCCCGTCTGGCCTGCGGTTGGAGAGCCCAAAGTCTATGTTTATTAAAATGAACATCGCAAGGGCGTTTGCCACCGTTATGTCAAATATATTGAAACATCCCCAGCCGCTGGTTTAGGGTGGCAGCTGCCTTGAGCCGAACAGCAGGCTGCTCGGGCAAGCATTCGTGATGGCGCCGGGATAAACCTCCCAGGCCCTTGTATTCAATAAGAGGAGGACACTCGCATGACCACCCTGACCCGTGCCGACTGGGAACAACGCGCCAAGGCTCTGAAGATCGAAGGCCGCGCCTATATCAATGGCGAATACACCGCCGCCGTTTCCGGCGACACCTTCGAATGCATCAGCCCGGTGGATGGGCGCTTGCTGGCCACTGTCGCCAGCTGTGATGCCAGCGACGCCCAGCGCGCCGTAGAAAATGCGCGTGCCACTTTCAATTCCGGCGTGTGGTCGCGCCTGGCGCCGGCCAAGCGCAAGTCCGTCATGATCCGTTTCGCCGCGCTGCTCAAGGCCAACGCCGAAGAGCTGGCACTGCTTGAAACTCTGGACATGGGCAAGCCCATCAGCGATTCCCTGAACATCGACGTTCCCGGCGCGGCGCAAGCCCTGAGCTGGAGCGGCGAGGCGATCGACAAGATCTACGACGAAGTCGCCGCCACACCTCACGACCAATTGGGCCTGGTGACCCGCGAGCCCGTTGGTGTCGTGGGCGCCATCGTGCCGTGGAACTTCCCGCTGATGATGGCCTGCTGGAAACTCGGCCCGGCGCTGTCCACCGGCAACTCTGTCATCCTGAAGCCGTCCGAAAAATCCCCGCTGACTGCCATCCGCATTGCCGCGCTGGCCGTAGAGGCCGGTATTCCAAAAGGCGTGTTCAACGTGCTGCCTGGCTATGGCCACACCGTGGGTAACGCCCTGGCCGTACATATGGACGTCGACACCCTGGTGTTCACGGGCTCCACCAAGATCGCCAAGCAACTGTTGATCCGCTCCGGCGAGTCGAACATGAAGCGTGTCTGGCTGGAAGCCGGTGGCAAGAGCCCGAACATCGTGTTCGCCGATGCGCCGAACCTGCAAGCGGCCGCCGAATCCGCCGCCAGCGCCATTGCCTTCAACCAGGGCGAAGTCTGCACCGCCGGCTCGCGCCTGCTGGTCGAACGCTCGATCAAGGACACCTTCCTGCCGCTGGTGATCGAGGCCCTCAAGGGCTGGAAGCCAGGCAACCCGCTGGACCCAGCCACCACTGTCGGTGCCTTGGTGGATACGCAGCAGATGAACACCGTGCTTTCGTACATTGAAGCCGGCCACGCCGATGGCGCCAAGCTGGTCGCAGGTGGCAAGCGCACCCTGGAAGAGTCCGGCGGCACCTACGTCGAGCCGACGATTTTCGACGGCGTGACCAATGCCATGAAGATCGCCCAGGAAGAGATCTTTGGCCCAGTCCTGTCGGTGATCACCTTCGACAGCGCCGAAGAAGCCATCGCCATCGCCAACGACACCCAATACGGCCTGGCCGCAGCGGTGTGGACGGCGGATATCTCCAAGGCACATCTGACGGCCAAGGCTCTGCGTGCCGGCAGCGTGTGGGTTAACCAGTACGACGGCGGCGACATGACCGCGCCGTTCGGTGGTTTCAAGCAGTCGGGTAATGGCCGTGACAAGTCGCTGCATGCGTTCGACAAGTACACCGAACTGAAAGCGACCTGGATCAAGCTCTAAGCAACACTGCTGATCCTCCTGTAGGAGCGAGCTTGTGTGGGAGCTGGCTTGCCTGCGATAGCATCACCGAGGTGTGGCTGACACACCGAGGCGTCTGCATCGCAGGCAAGCCAGCTCCCACACAGGTCCGCTCCTACAGTTCGTTTTGCAAACCAGAATAATCCACAGGAGCGTGGCAATGCGTTGGGCGACTTATTTCGCCGTGCTGGCCTCGGTACTCAGCGTTGGCCTGGCCCTGGGTGTCAGCATGCCGTTGGTATCCCTGCGTCTTGAAGGCTGGGGTTATGGCAGTTTCGCCATTGGCGTGATGGCGGCGATGCCGGCGTTCGGCGTGCTGCTGGGGGCCAAGGTCTCCAGCCGTATGGCGTCCTGGCTCGGCACTGCCAACCTGATGCGCCTGTGCTTGTGGGCCGGTGCGGTGTCCATCGGCTTGCTGGCAATCCTGCCCAGTTACCCGGTGTGGCTGGTACTTAGGCTGATGATCGGGGTGATCCTGACCATCGTCTTCATCCTTGGCGAAAGCTGGATCAACCAACTGGTGGTCGAGCAGTGGCGTGGCCGACTGGTGGCGCTCTATGGCTGCAGTTATGCCTTGAGCCAACTGTCGGGGCCGTTGCTACTGGGCCTGATTGGCACCGACCATGACTACGGTTTCTGGGTCGGCGCGGGCCTTTTGGTGGTGGCGCCGCTGCTGTTGCTGGGACGTACCGGGGCGCCGACGGCGGATTCGTTCAGCGTGACGTTTGGCGACCTGTGGCGCTTTTGCCTGGGCCTGCCAGCGATTGCCTGGGCCGTGGCGTTGTTCGCTGCCTTCGAAGCGATGATTCTTACGCTGTTGCCGGTGTACTGCCTGCAACAGGGCTTTACCGCCGAGATCGCCTTGGCGATGGTCAGCACGGTGGTGGTGGGCGATGCGTTGCTGCAATTGCCCATTGGCGCGCTGGCCGACTATCTGCCGCGACGTACCCTGTTCCTGGCCTGTGCGCTGCTGTTGCTGGCGTCGAGCCTGGCGGTGCCGTTATTGATGCACACCGTGCTGATCTGGCCGGTGTGGGTGCTGTTCGGCGCCAGTGCCGGCGGATTGTTTACCTTGTCGCTGATTTTGATTGGCGAGCGCTACCGCGACGATGCGTTGGTGCGTGCCAACGCTCATGTGGCGCAGCTGTGGGGCATTGGCTGCTTGATCGGGCCGCTGGTGGCGGGAGCGGGCAGCCAGTGGATCAGCGGGCATGCGCTGCCGCTGTTGATGGCGGCGGGGGCGTTGGGGTTGGTGGTGCTGTTGCTGCGCCAGGGTGCATTCGGTGCCACACAGCCCGCCTGACCTGGAAATGCAATCAATTGTGGGAGCTGGCTTGCCTGCGATAACGGTTTGTCAGTCGCTTATGTGTTGCCTGGCACACCGCTATCGCGGGCAAGCCCGGCTCCCACAGGTGATTTGCAGGGGTTTTAGAGCATGCGTTCCAGGCCGACGCTGGTGGCGAACCAGGCGTTGAACCGTCGCCACCAACTGCCCGGTTCGCGGGTCAAGGTGTGCATCTGGCCGTTGTCTTCTGTTACCCACACCACCTGGCCGTCCTGCAGTCTGGCCTCATAGCTCAACGCCGGCGCCATACCTTCCAGCGCGAGGTTGCGTACGTGTTCGGCCAGCTCGGGGCTGTCCACCAGTACGCCGACTTCGGTGTTCCACAACACTGAGCGCGGGTCGAAATTGAAAGAGCCGATAAACGACTTTTCTCGATCAAAAATCATCGCCTTGCTGTGCAGGCTGGAGTCCGAGCCGCGCCAGCTGCCATGCCGAAACAGGTGCGGGCCGCTGCTTGCGCTGGGGTCGCCGGGTTGCCTGCGCAGTTCATAGAGCTTCACCCCGTGCTCCAGCAACGCTTTGCGATACGGTGCGTAACCGCCATGCACAGCCGGCACGTCGGTGGCTTCGAGGGCGTTGGTCAGCAGACGCACCGAAACACCCGCATCGGCGCGCCCTGTGAGGTAAACCAGCCCAGGTTGGCCCGGCACGAAGTAAGCCGAAATCATGATCAGCTCATGGCTGACCCCCGCAAGTTCTGGCGCCAGCTGAGTGGTCAGCAGCAGTCGTGGGTCGGGGTCGGCCTTGGCCAGTACCTTGCTCGGTGCGTCCCACAGCGCCTGGTTCCAGGCCCAGATCAACTCGCGGCGCCAGATGTCCATGCGGGGCTGGGTCTGGTACGTGCGCAGGCGGTTATACAGCGCGTGGTTCTGCTGACGGGACTGGGCCAGTGAGGCCTCAAGGCGTCCACGGGCGACGGCGAGGTCGACCTTGGAGGGTTTGTTCGAGACGAAGTCATCGATCGGCTTGCTCAGGGCACTGTTCCAGTACTGGTCGAAGCTGTGACCCAATTGCTCGGCCACCGGCCCGACGCTGAGCATATCGATGTCGGTGAAGTTCAGGTTGGGTTCGGCGTCGAAATACTCGTCGCCCAGATTGCGCCCGCCCACGATGGCCACGCTGTTATCGGCCAGCCACAGCTTGTTATGCATGCGCCGGTGTTGCAGTGACAGGTTGAATACCCGGCCCATGGCCCGCGTGACGCCGGTGCTACGCCCCAGGTGCAAGGGGTTGAACAGGCGTATCTGCACCTTGGGATGGGCGGCGAGGGTGGCGATGATCTGGTCGAGGCCATCGCTGGTGGTGTCGTCCAACAGAATGCGTACGCGCACCCCGCGGTCGGCGGCCTTGAGCAATTCGTCCACGAGCATGCGTGTGCTGATGCCGTCGTGCACGATGTAGTACTGCAAGTCGAGGCTGCTCTGCGCGTTGCGGATCAACTCGGCGCGGGCCATGAAGGCTTCACTGCTGTTGGGCAGCAAACGAAAGCCCGAGCGCCCTTGGTAGGGGGCGGCCTGGGCCTGGATCGAGCGACCGAACGAGGAGTCCATCGCTGGCAGGGCATCGCTGGGGATGCGCGGGGTGTTGACCGTGGCGCAGCCGCCCAGGGCCAGGGCGCCCAGCAGGCAAAACGGTAAAAGCCGTCGAATCATCAAGTAAACTGCTTCCAGGTCAGGGCGGTTGTGGCATATGACGGCAATTGCTCGGGAAAGGTCAGTCCGCCGTCTCTTCCAGCATCTTGCCAGCGGCAGCACCTACCTTACGCACAGCCTCTTCAATCTGCGCCGTTGGCTTGGCAGCGTAGTTCATGCGCAAGCAGTTACGGTACTTGCCGGAGGCGGAGAAGATACTGCCCACCGCCACCTGTACGCCTTGTTCCACCAGCACGCGGTTGAGCTTCAAGGTGTCGAACCCTTCAGGCAGTTCGATCCACAGCATGAAACTGCCCTGGGGCCGGCTGGCGCGCGTGCCAGCGGGGAAGTAGCGGCTGACCCAATCAAGCATCAGGTCGCGATTACGCTGGTATTGGGCGCGCATCCTGCGTAAATGCGGCTCGAAATGCCCGCCTTTGAGGAATTCGGCAATGGCGATCTGCGGCTGTGTGGCCGTAGAACCGGTGCTGATGTATTTCATGTGCAGCACCCGTTCCAGATAGCGTCCCGGTGCGACCCAGCCAATGCGCAGGCCGGGCGCCAGAGTCTTGGAGAACGAGCTGCACAGCAGCACACGGCCATCTTCATCGAAGGATTTGATGGTGCGCGGGCGTGGGTAGCTGTAGGCCAGTTCGCCATACACGTCGTCTTCGATAATCGCCACGTCAAAGCGCTGGGCCAGGGTCAGCAAGGCGCGTTTACGCGCTTCCGGCATGATGTAGCCCAAGGGGTTGTTGCAGTTCGGGGTGAGCTGGATGACTTTGATCGGCCACTGTTCCAGCGCCAGTTCCAGGGCTTCGAGGCTGATGCCGGTGAGCGGGTCGGTGGGGATTTCCAGGGCTTTCATGCCCAGGCCCTTGAGAGTCTGCATGGCACCGTGGAAGCTGGGCGAATCCACTGCGACGATATCGCCGGGCTCACAAATCGCGTGAATGCTGGCGGAGAGGGCTTCGTGGCAACCGGTGGTGATCACGATGTCTTCGGCGCTCAGTTGGCAGCCGGAATCCAATGACAGCCGGGCGATTTGCTCACGCAGTTCCATACAGCCGAGGATGTTGTCGTAATACAGCCCCGGCAGGTCTTGGCGGCGGCTGACACGGGCGAGGCTACGCAGCAGCGGCTTCAAGGTGGGCGACAATACATCCGGCATGCCGCGGCCCATCTGTATGACGTCTTTGCGCGGCACCGCACGAATCAGTTCCAGCACCAGGTCCCACTGGGAGATTTCCACTGGCCGTTGGGCCGGGCGGCCTATCTCGGGCAGCGCCGGCAGTTCACGGCCCACCGGCACAAAATAGCCCGACTTGGGCTTGGGCATCGCCAGGCCGTTGTCTTCAAGCAACCGATACGCCTGCTGCACGGTGCTCAGGCTCACCCCATGTTCCACACTCAAGGCCCGCACTGAAGGCAGCCGATCGCCCGGCCGATAAAAGCCCTGTTCAATGCGGGTGCCGAGCAATTCGGCAAGGTTGACGTAAAGGGTCATGGTGCTCACTCCCGAGAGACCAGTACAGATAGGGGGAAAATACAGGATTCAGCCACCCAGCGGCAGTATCTGTATGGGTTTAATAAAAGTTGGCTGAATCTGTCATGGTTCTGGCCGCCCGCGCATGCTGGTCACTCAAGGCAACAGGCCAATGAGGGGCAGTCAAATGAGCGGCATGAGCGATGTACGGCTGGCGTTACGCAGTCAGGAACTGGAAGCGGGGCAGGAGCAGGTGATCACTGCCTCGGCGCCTGGCCGCTGGAGTCTGTTCTGGCGCCGTCGTCATACGCGCAAGGCCTTGCTGGACCTGACCTGCGAGCAGTTACGCGACATCGGGCTGACCGCCGAACAGGCGCGCCGTGAGGGTTTGAAACCCTTCTGGCGCGATTGATCAGAGCAGTTCTTTGAGGCGGTGCCAGAGCATCCCCAGGGCCAGCAGTGGCGAACGCAGGTGTTTGCCGCCGGGGAAGGTGATGTGTGGCACTTGGGCGAACAGATCGAAGCGCCCCTGTTGCTGGCCGCTGATGGCCTCGGCCAGCAGCTTGCCCGCCAGGTGCGTGGCGTTGAGGCCATGGCCGGCATAGGCCTGGGCGTAATACACGTTGGGCTGATCGGCCAGACGGCCAATCTGCGGCAGGCGGTTGGCGCCGATGCCGATCATGCCGCCCCATTGGTAGTCGATTTTCACGTCAGCCAATTGGGGGAATACCTGCAGCATCTTCGGCCGCATGTAGGCGCCGATATCCTTGGGGTCTCGACCGGAGTAGTGGCAAGCGCCGCCGAATAACAGGCGACGGTCGGCGGACAGACGGAAGTAATCCACCGTCACGCGCTGGTCACACACGGCCATGTTCTGCGGCAACAGGCTGGTGGCTTGCGCTTGGCTCAAGGGCTCGGTGGCAATGATGTAGCTGCCGGCAGGCAGCACCTTGCCGCTCAGTTGCGGGTTGAGGCCGTTCAGGTAGGCGTTGCAGGCCAGTACCAGGGTCTTGGCGCGCACAGTGCCTTGGGCGGTATGCACCTTGACCTCAGGGCCATAGTCGATGCGGGTCACTTGGGATTGCTCGTACAGCGCCACGCCCAACTGCTGGGCGACTGCGGCCTCACCCAGTGCCAGGTTCAGCGGGTGCAGGTGGCCGGAACCCATGTCGATCATGCCGCCTACGTAACGATCAGAGCCGATGACCGTGCCCATCTCGCTGGCTTGCAACAGGCGCACTTCGTGGCGGTAACCCAGGCTGTGCAGCTCTTCGGCATCCTCGGCCAGGCCCTGCAGCTCGCGGGGTTTGTTGGCCAGGTCGCAGTAGCCCCAGGTCAGGTCACAGGGGATCTGGAAGCGCTCCACACGCTCGCGCACGATCTCCACGGCTTCCAGGCCCATCAGCTTCATCTGGCGCACACCGTCGCTGCCGATCACCTGGGTGAACTGATCCAGCCCGTGGCCGACACCGCGAATCAACTGGCCGCCATTGCGCCCGCTGGCGCCCCAGCCGATTTTGCGTGCTTCCAGCAACACCACGCGAAAGCCGCGCTCGGCCAGTTCCAGAGCGGTGTTGAGACCGGAGAACCCCCCGCCGATCACACAGACATCGGCGTTCACCTCACCCATCAACGTCGGGTAATCCGGTTGCGGCACGCTGCTGGCAGCGTAGTAGGAAGCGGTGTGCCGGGCGCTGGCGGTCATGGGGAACCTCCCTGTCTGGAAAATTTGACGCAGGATACAGGGGTCGCACGACGCTGTCTGCGCGGGGCGTTTTGCGTCAGAATTCACGTCTATTCGCCGTTCGGTATGAGTTTCGATGAGTTGCAACAGTCAGAAAATCAGCGCGCTGCGTCGCCAGATTCCTTCGTTCGAGTGCGTCCCCGGTTGCCACGACTGCTGTGGGCCGGTGACCACTTCACCCGAAGAAATGTCGCGCCTGCCGCGCAAGACCGCCGCCGAGCAAGAGGCGGCGATGGACGAGCTGAACTGCGTGCACCTGGGGCCCAAGGGCTGCACGGTGTATGACGAGCGGCCGCTGATCTGTCGCCTGTTCGGCACCACCAAGACCTTGCCGTGCCCCAATGGCCGGCGGCCGGTGGAGCTGATTCATCCGCGGGTGGAGAAGCAGATTCATGAATACATGGCGAGTACCCGGCAGGTGCTGGTGTAACGAAGGTACGCGGTCAAAAATGTGGGAGCTGGCTTGCCTGCGATAGCGGTGGGTCAGCTAGCACCTATGCCTCTGAACCGACGCTATCGCAGGCAAGCCAGCTCCCACATTTGAGCGTGTTGTGTCAGTGTGTCAGTCCGGGATCGGCAGGTTCAGGCTCTCTTTCACCTCTTCCATCACGATATAGCTCTTGGACTCGCGCACATGGGGGAGTTTGAGCAGGATATCGCCCAGCAACTTGCGGTACGACGCCATCTCCGAGATCCGCGCTTTCACCAGGTAGTCGAAATCCCCCGACACCAGATGGCACTCCAGCACATGGGGCAGTTTCAGCACGGCCCGGCGAAATTCTTCAAAGGTGTCCCCCGACTTGTAATCCAGGCTGATCTCGACAAATACCAGCAAACTTCCCTTCAAATGCTGGGGATTGAGCCGTGCGTTGTAGCCCATGATGATCCCTTCGCGCTCCAGGCGCCGCACGCGCTCGGTGCAGGGCGTGGTGGACAGCCCGACCTTTTCCCCCAGCTCCGTGAACGAGATGCGCCCGTCGGTTTGCAGGATGCGCAGGATATTGCGGTCGATCTTGTCCAGCTCCCGCTTGGTCTGGGTGTTGGTACGCATAGGGGATACGCCTCTGTCAAAAGGGTTTTTGCCAAGAATTGTCGCCAAATATAGGCATTTATATAGTGAAATGCACTGCCGATTGTTTTTTACACTGCGCCCATCATTGCTCGAATAACACACGTCAGCGGCCAAGCCCGCGATGAGGATATAAAAATGCGCGTTCTGGTCTTGGGTAGCGGCGTCATTGGGGTGACCAGTGCCTATTATTTGGCGCGGGCCGGCTTTGATGTCGTGGTGGTTGATCGTCAGCCTGCCGCTGCCATGGAAACCAGTTTCGCCAACGCCGGCCAGGTCTCCCCTGGGTATGCTTCGCCCTGGGCCGCGCCGGGTGTGCCACTCAAGGCAATCAAGTGGCTGTTGCAACGCCACGCGCCGTTGGCAATCAAGGCCACTGCTGATATCGACCAATACCTGTGGATGGCGCAGATGCTGCGCAACTGCACGGCCAGCCGCTACGCGGTGAACAAGGAGCGCATGGTGCGCCTGTCCGAGTACAGCCGCGACTGCCTCGACGAATTGCGCGCCGAGACCGGCATTGCCTACGAAGGGCGCAGCCTCGGGACTACCCAACTGTTCCGCACCCAGGCCCAGCTCGATGGCGCCGCCAAGGACATCGCCGTGCTGAAAGAGTCCGGTGTGCCGTTCGAATTGCTCGACCGAGCCGGCATTGCCCGGGTTGAACCGGCTCTGGGCAGCGTCACCGATATCCTCGCGGGTGCCTTGCGCCTGCCCAACGACCAGACGGGCGATTGCCAGATATTCACCACGCGCCTGGTCGACATGTGCAAACAATTGGGCGTGGAATTTCGCTTCGAACAAGACATCCAGCGCCTGGACTACGCAGGCGACCGCATCAACGGCGTGTTGATCGACGGCAAGCTGGAAACTGCCGACCGCTATGTCCTGGCCCTCGGCAGTTACTCGCCCCAGCTGCTCAAACCGTTGGGTATCAAGGCGCCGGTGTACCCGCTCAAGGGTTATTCGCTGACCGTGCCGATCACCAACCCGGCAATGGCGCCGACCTCGACCATTCTCGATGAGACCTACAAAGTCGCGATCACCCGTTTCGACAACCGCATTCGCGTCGGTGGCATGGCTGAAATAGCCGGTTTTGACCTGTCGCTGAACCCGCGGCGACGTGAAACCCTGGAGATGATCGTCAACGACCTTTATCCTCAGGGCGGCGATCTGGCCCAAGCCAGTTTCTGGACCGGCCTGCGCCCGACCACCCCAGACGGTACGCCGATTGTGGGTGCTACGCCGTTCAAGAACCTGTTCCTGAACACCGGCCACGGTACCCTCGGCTGGACCATGGCCTGTGGTTCGGGTCGCTTGCTGGCCGACCTGATGGCGAAAAAAACGCCGCAGATCAGCGCCGCAGGTCTCGATATTTCCCGTTATGGCAACCACCAGGAGTCCGCACAACATGTCAATCCAGCGCCAGCTCACCAATGAGCGCATGAGCCAGATCGTTGTCCACAGCGGTACCGTGTACCTGGCAGGGCAAGTCGGTGACGACATGAGCGCCGAGATTGAGCAGCAGACCCGCGAAACCCTGGCCAATATCGAGCGCTTGCTGGACCTGGCCGGTACCGACAAGACCAAGTTGCTGTCGGTGACGATCTACCTGAAGGACATCGACGCCGACTTCGCCAGCATGAACGCGGTATGGGACAAGTGGCTGCCTAAAGGCGTCGCCCCGGCCCGCGCCACCGTGCAAGCCAAGCTGTGCGAACCCGAGATTCTGGTAGAACTGTCTGTCGTGGCTGCGCTGCCGTAACAACGATCCCTCTCCCGGTGCCGAGGTTGTTGGTCGGCACCGGTTTTTTTTACTTTGCTGCCTAGAAGCCTGCCGCCATGCGTCCAGCCCGTGCTCTGATCGACCTCCAAGCCCTGCGCCATAACTACCAATTGGCCCGAGAAGTCACCGGGGCCAAGGCCCTTGCCGTGATTAAGGCCGATGCCTACGGCCATGGTGCGGTGCCCGTGGCCCAGGCGCTGGAAGCCGAAGCCGACGGTTTTGCCGTGGCGTGCATCGAGGAAGCACTGGAACTGCGCGCTGCCGGCATTTTTGCGCCGGTGTTGCTGCTGGAAGGTTTTTTCGAAGCCGACGAGTTGCCCCTGATCATCGAGCAGGATTTGTGGTGCGTGGTGCATTCGTTGTGGCAGTTGGAGGCCATCGAACAGGCGCGCCTGAGCAAACCGCTGACGGTGTGGCTCAAGCTGGACTCGGGCATGCACCGTGTGGGCCTGCACCCCAAGGATTACCAGGAGGCGTATCAGCGCCTGCTCGCCAGCGGCAACGTGGCGAAGATCGTATTGATGAGCCATTTTGCCCGCGCCGATGAGCTCGATTGCGTCAGCAGCAACGAACAAGTAACGGTCTTCGAGGCGGCACGCCAAGGGTTGGCCGCTGAGGTCAGCCTGCGTAACTCGCCTTCTGTATTGGGCTGGCCAAGCGTGTCCAGCGACTGGGTGCGCCCCGGCATCATGCTGTACGGCGCAACGCCCTTTGGCGAAGACCAGGCCCTCGCCGCGCGCTTGCAGCCGGTGATGACCCTGGAGTCCAAAGTGATCTGCGTGCGCGAATTGCCGGCCGGTGAGCCGGTGGGCTATGGCGCCAGGTTCGTCACGCCCAAGCCGATGCGCATCGGTGTGGTTGCCATGGGCTATGCCGACGGTTACCCGCGTCATGCGCCGACCGGCACACCGGTGTTGGTGGCTGGCCAGCGCAGCCGGCTGCTGGGCCGCGTGTCCATGGACATGCTGTGTGTCGACCTCACCGACGTGCCCCAAGCGGGCCTTGGTTCCACTGTGGAGCTATGGGGCAAGCATATCCTCGCCAGTGACGTTGCCGTGGCCGCCGAGACCATCCCCTATCAGATTTTCTGCAACCTGCGCCGAGTGCCAAGGCTCTATTGCGGCGCTTAGGCGCCGGCAACGAACCGAGCAGGCCGGGATTTAGGCCCAAGTGTTGTAAATACTGAACGCTGTCGCCATGATAACGCTCAATTACAACAAAGCCTGAATCCTAGGAGGCTCCTGCATTGGACGTCGGCGAACGACTGCAATCCATCCGTAAACTCAAAGGTCTTTCCCAGCGTGAGCTCGCCAAGCGTGCGGGCGTCACCAACAGCACCATTTCGATGATCGAGAAAAACAGCGTCAGCCCCTCGATCAGCTCCCTGCGCAAGGTGCTGGGCGGTATCCCCATGTCCATGGTCGAGTTCTTCTCCGAAGAAGTCCTCCAGGAAATACCGACGCAGATCGTCTATAAAGCCAATGAGCTGATCGACATCTCCGACGGTGCCGTCACCATGAAACTGGTAGGGCGGGCGCGCCCGAGCCGGGCCATCGCTTTTCTCACCGAGATCTACCCGCCAGGTGCCGACACGGGCGAAGAAATGCTCACCCATGAAGGCGAAGAAACCGGAATTCTGGTGGAAGGTCGCCTGGAGTTGGTGGTCGGCCTTGAAACTTTTGTGCTCGAAGCGGGCGATAGCTACTACTTTGAAAGTACCAGGCCCCATCGTTTTCGCAATCCGTTCGACGTGCCGGCGCGACTAATCAGCGCAGCCACACCCGCGAACTTTTAAGAATAGAGGCGCCCTGCCAGCGTTGCAGAGGTTCCCGCAGCTGTACACCGTGAGGCCGAATCTCCCTTTATTTAATAGGGTTGTTTCGGCCAGGCGGGCTAACCGTTATACTTTCGCCGCCTGCGAAACCGTGGCCGCAGGCGTGAATAGCCACCATTGAGGGTGAACGCGTGAACCTAATTATGAAAATGCTGGCTGCACCAGCAACCGTACTGGCCTTATGGGCTGTCAGCGCTCAAGCTGCGACCAATGATGACATTGCCAAGCGCCTGGAGCCTGTGGGCCAGGTTTGCGTCCAGGGCCAGGAATGCAAGGGCATGGAAGTTGCCGTGGCAGCCGGCGGCGGCGGCGCGAAAACCCCCGATGAAATCATCGCCAAGCACTGTAACGCGTGCCACGGCAGCGGCCTTTTGGGTGCGCCGAAAATTGGCGACACCGCCGCATGGAAAGAACGCGCCGACCATCAAGGTGGCCTCGATGGCATCCTGGCTAAGGCCATCACCGGTATCAACGCCATGCCGCCCAAAGGCACCTGCGCTGATTGCTCGGATGACGACCTCAAGGGTGCGATCAAGAAGATGTCCGGGCTGTAATCGGCCGATCTTCGCCAAAAATGCCGCTTACGAGCGGCTTTTTTGTGCCCGCAATTTATGTAT
The DNA here is from genome assembly GCF_009935965.1 of Pseudomonas sp. L13. Taxonomy (NCBI): domain Bacteria; kingdom Pseudomonadati; phylum Pseudomonadota; class Gammaproteobacteria; order Pseudomonadales; family Pseudomonadaceae; genus Pseudomonas; species Pseudomonas sp. L13. Next base: position 36,982 of record NZ_QODJ01000001.1, on the reverse strand, counting down.
TGAGGCTGTTCATTGCAGCAAAGACCCGGCAAGCTCGGTCCAACTCCAATTCATGGAATGTTCGGGAGCAGTCGGATGGTGCAGTTGTGTTCAATCGAGCAAGCAGTTGACGACGTACTGGCGCGGTTGCCGGCGCATATCCACATGGGCATGCCCTTGGGCCTGGGCAAGCCCAATTTGTTCGTCAACGCGCTGTACCGGCGCATCGCCAAGTTGCCGGAGCGGGCGCTGACTATCTACACCGCGTTGAGCCTGGGTCGCCCGACTATGGGGGATGGCTTGCAGAAACGCTTTCTCGAACCCTTTATCGAACGGGTGTTTGGCGACTACCCCGAACTAGACTTTCTCGCCGACCTGCACAAGAGCAGCCTGCCGAAGAATATCCGTGTGCAGCAATTCTTCATGCAGCCCGGCAGCTTGCTCCACAGCGCCGCGGCGCAACAGGATTACGTCAGCAGCAACTACAGCCATGCGGCCCGCGACATCAATGCCGCCGGCCTGAACCTGGTGGCGCAATTGGTTGCCAGTAGCAGCGAGCATCCCGACCGTCTGAGCCTGAGTTGCAACCCGGATATCACCCTCGACCTGATGCCCATGATCGCCAAGCGGCGCGCGGCCGGGGAGACCATCCTGGTCGTCGGGCAAGTCCATAGCGATTTGCCCTACATGCCTGGCGATGCCGAGTTGGGCATGGACGAGTTCGACTACCTGCTGGATGAAAAAGACAGCACCACGTTGTTCTCCACCCCGAACATGCCAGTGGGCTTCCAAGATCATTTTATCGGCCTGCATGCCAGCACCCTGGTGCGTGATGGCGGTACGTTGCAGATTGGTATCGGCTCCATGGGCGATGCGCTGACCGCTGCCTTGCTGGCGCGTCAGGCCGACAACGAGGCCTATCGCCTGTTGCTCACCGACCTGGATGTGTACCAGTGGGCGCCGTTGATCAGCCGCGAAGGTGGCGTCGAGCCGTTTGCCCGTGGCCTTTACGGTTGCAGCGAGATGTTCGTCAACGGTCTGCTGGTATTGGCCGATGCCGGGATTGTACGGCGCAAGGTCTACCCGGATGTGGCGACCCAGATGCAGGCCAACGCGGGCACCCTGGACGACGCGGCGCAGCCCGATGGCGTGTCGATCCATGGCGGTTTCTTCCTGGGGCCGCGCAGCTTTTACCAGCGTCTGCAGGAAATGCCCCACGCCAAGCGCCAGGCATTCAACATGACCCGCATCAGTTACATCAACGAGCTGTACGGCCAGGAAGAGCTCAAGCGCTTGCAGCGCCTGGATGCGCGGTTTATCAACAGCGCCATCATGGTCACCTTGCTCGGCGCGGGCGTGGCCGATCAGTTGGAAGACGGTCGCGTGCTCAGTGGCGTCGGCGGGCAATACAATTTCGTGGCCCAGGGGCATGCGCTGGAAGGCGCACGCTCAATCCTGATTTTGCGCAGCTGGCGTGAGTCGGCGGGGGAGGTCAGTTCCAATATCGTCTGGGAATACGGCCACTGCACCATTCCCCGGCACCTGCGGGATATCGTCATTACCGAATACGGCATTGCCGACTTGCGCGGTCAGACGGATGCCAAGGTGATCGAAGCGTTGCTGAACATCACTGACTCAAGGTTCCAGCACGACTTGATTGAGCAGGCGCAAAAGGCCGGCAAACTGCCCAAGGATTTCCAGTTGGATCCCCGTTTCGCCGACAACACGCCAGAGCGGCTTCAGGCGATTCAGGCCAGGCACCGTCGCTTGTTCCCGGAATACCCCCTGGGCAGCGACTTCACGGATGAAGAGCGAGATTTGTTGCGGGCGCTGAACTGGCTCAAGAGCAAATTCAAGCTCACGGAAATTCTGGAGTTGGGCAAGGCGGCACTCGACGCGCCGGAGCCGGAGGCGTTTCCCGAGCATTTGAAGCGGATGCGCCTGGATAAGCCGGAGGGCATCAAGGAAGACCTGTATCAACGCTTGCTGCTGGCCGGCCTACAGGCCACCGCCCACTGACGGACCAACGCAAAACCCAATGTGGGAGCTGGCTTGCCTGCGATGAGGTCCTTTCAGTCGACATCTCTGTCGCCTGACACACCGCTATGGCAGGCAAGCCAGCTCCCACACAGTGATTACTCGATAAAAGTCACGACACCACCAGCCAGCGACTTCACGCGCGCCAGCGACTCAACCCGATAACCCTGGGCGTCCAGTTCTGCACGTCCGCCCTGGAACGACTTCTCGATCACGATCCCCAGGCCGGCGACGGTCGCGCCGGCCTGCTTGATGATCGAGATCAGCGCCTGGGACGCCTTGCCGTTGGCCAAAAAGTCATCGATCACCAGCACGCGGTCGCTGCTGGTCAGGTGGCGCGGGGAGATCGCCACGGTGCTTTCGGTTTTCTTGGTGAAGGAATACACCGTGGCTGACAGCAGGTTTTCCGTGAGGGTCAAGGATTGCTGCTTGCGGGCGAAGATCACCGGCACGCCCAGGTTCAGCCCGGTCATGATGGCCGGGGCAATGCCCGAGGCTTCGATGGTGACGATCTTGGTGATGCCCGAATCCTTGAACAGTGCGGCGAACTCGTCGCCGATCAGTTTCATCAGCGCCGGGTCGATCTGGTGGTTCAAAAAGGCGTCAACCTTGAGGACCTGATCGGAAAGCACGATGCCTTCTTCGCGAATTTTCTTGTGCAGTGCTTCCACGGAAAGCTTCCTCTAATGGCGCGTTGTGCGCCGAAAGTAGATTAAAAAGTAGTCGATTCTAGCGCTTTAGCATCGCGCGTATATCCGCCAAGGCGGTGTTGCCGCGAACGGCCTTCACCTCGGTGGGGGTGTCGTCATTGCCTTCCCAGGCCAGGTCGTCCGGCGGCAGTTCATCCAGGAACCGGCTGGGGGCACAATCGATGATTTCACCGTATTGCTTGCGCTTGGCGGCAAAGGTGAAGGCCAGGGTCTGACGTGCGCGGGTAATGCCCACGTAGGCCAGGCGGCGTTCTTCCTCAATGGTGTCGGCTTCGATGCTGGAGCGGTGCGGGAGGATTTCCTCTTCCATGCCCATGATGAACACGTAGGGAAATTCCAGGCCCTTGGACGCATGCAAGGTCATCATCTGCACGCCTTCGGCACCGTCTTCCTCTTCTTGCTGGCGCTCGAGCATGTCGCGCAACACCAGCTTGCCGATGGCGTCCTCGACGGTCATCTCGCCGTCTTCGTCTTTTTCCAGGGTGTTCTTCAACGCCTCGATCAGGAACCAGACGTTGCCCATGCGGTAATCGGCGGCCTTGTCGCTGGAACTGTTGGTGCGCAGCCAGTTTTCATAGTCGATGTCCATGACCATGCTGCGCAGGGCGCTGATCGGGTCTTCGCCGGCGCACTGCTCGCGCACCTTGTCCATGAAGCGCTTGAAGCGGGACAGGCGATCAGTGAAGCGCGTGTCCAGGTGTTCGCCCAGGCCGATTTCGTCGGTGGCGGCGTACATCGAGATCTTGCGTTCGGTGGCGTAGTTACCGAGCTTTTCCAGGGTCGTCGAGCCGATTTCCCGGCGCGGCACGTTGATCACGCGCAGGAAGGCGTTGTCGTCGTCCGGGTTCACGATCAGCCGGAAGTAGGCCATCAGGTCTTTGACTTCCTGACGTCCGAAAAAGCTGTTGCCGCCCGACAGGCGATACGGCACCTGGTGGTGCTGCAATTTCAGCTCGATCAGCTTGGCCTGGTAGTTGCCGCGATACAGGATCGCAAAGTCGCTGTAGGGCCTGTCGGTGCGCAAGTGCAGGCTGAGGATTTCCACGGCCACGCGCTCGGCTTCGGCGTCTTCGTTGCGGCAGCGGATCACACGGATCTCGTCGCCATGACCCATCTCGCTCCACAGTTGTTTTTCAAACTCGTGGGGGTTGTTGGAGATCAGCACGTTGGCGCAGCGCAGGATGCGGCTGGTGGAGCGGTAGTTCTGCTCCAGCATCACCACTTTCAAGGAGGGGTAGTCTTCCTTGAGCAGCATCAGGTTTTCCGGGCGGGCGCCGCGCCAGGCGTAGATCGACTGGTCGTCGTCGCCTACCACGGTGAATTGGTTGCGCGTGCCGATCAGCAACTTCACCAGCAGGTATTGGCTGGCGTTGGTGTCCTGGTATTCGTCCACCAGCAGGTAGCGCACCTTGTTTTGCCACTTCTCCAGGATGTCCTTGTGCTCCTGGAATAGCTTGACCGGTAGCAGGATCAGGTCGTCGAAGTCCACGGCGTTGAACGCCTTGAGCGTGCGCTGGTAGTGGGTGTAGACGATGGCGGCGGTCTGCTCCTTGGGGTTGCGCGCGGCTTCCAGGGCTTCGGCGGGCAGGATCAGGTCGTTTTTCCAGGCGCCGATCATGTTCTTGATCTCGTCGACGCCGTCGTCGCCCGCGTATTCCTTCTGCATGATGTCGGTCATCAAGGCCTTGACGTCGGTCTCGTCGAAGATCGAGAAGCCCGGCTTATAGCCCAGCCGCACATGCTCCTTGCGGATGATGTTCAAGCCCAGGTTGTGGAAGGTGCACACGGTGAGGCCGCGGCCTTCGCCGCCTTTGAGCAGGGTGCCGACCCGCTCTTTCATTTCCCGTGCCGCCTTGTTGGTGAAGGTCATGGCGACGATGTACTGGGCGCGGATGCCGCAGTTCTGGATCAAGTGCGCGATCTTGCGCGTGATCACGCTGGTCTTGCCGGAGCCTGCACCGGCGAGCACCAATAGAGGGCCGCCGACGTAGTTCACGGCTTCTTGCTGCCGGGGATTGAGTCGGGACATACGGAATTTTAGGGGTCGTTGTTCAAAAGGGCGGGCATTTTAACAGGCTGGAAAGATTCTGCTGCCATAGAACGACGGTGTGACGTACCACTCGATCTAAATTTGCCGGTTTTGCTACTTTGCCGCAGGATGTGGAGGAATATCCGAGACGATTATTTACAGTCTGCGTATTTGATAACACCTATCATTTGTCATCCTTTGTCATTGTCAGGCCGCACGTCATAATGGCACCGCTAATGAAATTTTGCAGAGTCTAGGGAGTTAGCGTGTCTACGCCTGTCGAACCCTTGCGTTTGCTGCTGCTGGCCGATGAGCCCGAGTGGGCAGCGTTGTTGCGCGAGTGCCTGGCGCCGATGGGCGAAGGGGCTGTGCTGATCAGTGCGCCCAGCTGGGACTCGGTGAGCCGCCTGTTCGATGACGACCAGGGTGCTGTGTTATTGACCACGCCCAGCCTGCAGCCCGGCCCCGGCCGGTGCAGCCTGCCGTGTGTATTGTTGCTGGAGCAGGAGCCACTGGTGTCGCCGCTGGGTGTCAGCGATTGGTTGGTGTTGGAGGCATTGGACGCCGACACACTGCGCCGCTGCCTGCGCCATGTGCGCGAGCGCGGTGTGCTGGAAAACACTTTGCAGCGCCTGGCCGAGCAAGACCCGCTCACCGGTATTGCCAACCGTCAGGGCTTCCAGACCTTGCTGGCCGCGCGCTTGGCGGACAACGACGGCCGCGGCCTGGCCCTCGGTCACCTGGACCTGGACAACTTTCGTCACGCCAACGATGCCCTCGGCCATCAGGCGGGCGACCGGTTGATCCTGCAAGTGGTGTCGCGGCTCAAGAGCCAGCTCGAAGCCGGGGACCAACTGGCGCGCCTGGGCAGCGATGAGTTTGCCTTGTTGATCGATACCCGCCGGGCGCCCCAGCGCGCCGAATGGATGGCCGAGCGCATCACCGAAGTGATGGCCGAGCCCTACTGGGTGGACGGCGAAAGCCTGTTGATCGGTTGCAGCCTGGGCATGGCCCATGCTCGAGCCCGCGCTGGCGCCGACCCGTTGATGTGGCACGCCCATATCGCCATGCAGCAGGCCAAAAGCACCCAGGGCTGCACCTTCCATATCTTCAATGAACGCATCAACCGCAACGCCCGCAGCCTGGCCGACCTGGAAAGTGAACTGCGCCGGGCGTTGCGCCGCGATGAGTTGGAGCTGCATTACCAGCCGCGCCTGGACCTGGACGACGGTCATATCGTTGGCCTCGAAGCCCTGGTGCGCTGGCGTCACGGCGAGCGCGGCTTGTTGCCGCCCAGCGAATTCGTGCCGCTGGCCGAACAGAGTGGCCTGATCGTGCCATTGGGCTACTGGGTGATCTCCCGAGCCCTGCGCGACATGCAAGACCTGCGCGAACGCGGCCTGCCGCCACTGCACATGGCGGTCAACCTGTCGTTTCGCCAGTTTCAGGACAGCCAGTTGCTGTCCACCCTCAGCCGCCTGATTGCCGAGCGCGGCGTGGAAGCGCAATGGCTGGAGTTCGAATTGACCGAAACCGCAGTGATGCGCCGCAGCGACCTGGTCAAACAGACCATGGACGCCCTTGGCCGGTTGGGTGTGCGGTTTTCCCTGGATGATTTTGGCACCGGTTTTTCGTCGTTTGTGCACCTCAACAGCCTGCCGATTGCCTTGTTGAAGATCGACAAGAGCTTTGTCGGCGGCATGGAAGAGCGCGAAGAAAACCGCAAGCTGGTGCACGCCATGATCAACCTGGCCCACAACCTCAACCTGGAAGTGGTCGCCGAAGGCGTGGAAACCCCTGAGCAGCTTGAGCTTTTGCGCTTGTTTGGGTGCGACCAAGTCCAGGGTTACCTGATCAGCAAGCCGTTGCCGTTGCCCGAACTGGTGGAATACCTGATGTTCGGGCAAAGCCAGCAGGCGCTGTTGGGCTAAGCCTTCAAGGTGGTTCAAATGTGGGAGCTGGCTTGCCTGCGATAGCGGTCGTTCAGCTAAAAATGATTAGCCTGACACACCGCTATCGCAGGCAAGCCAGCTCCCACAGTCGCTACTCAGGCAGTGCCGTCTGGAATCCAACAGGAGCATCCGGCTCCTGCCGAATCATCCGCTTCATCTTCGCCTCAAACGCCCAGGTCAGGCTCACCGCCGCACACGCCAGGCCCAGTGCCAGGCCCCACCAGACGCCGGTTGGCCCCCAGTCCAGGGTGAACGCCATCAACCAGGCCGACGGTGCACCAATCAGCCAATAGCAACCCAACCCCACCAGAAAGGTGGTCTTGGCGTCCTTCAAGCCACGGATACAGCCCATGGCGATGGTCTGCACACCGTCGAACAATTCGAACCAGGCGGCGACGGCCAGCAGGCTCACCGCCAGCACGATAACGTCATGGAACGCCGGGTCGTCATGGTCGAGGAACAACCCTATCAGCGGGTCGGAAAACAGCCACAGCACCGCCGCAAATCCCAGCATCACCATGGCGCCGAACCCTATGCCGACCCGCCCGGCCAGGCGTGCCATCAGCAACTGCCCGGCGCCGTAATGCTGGCCGATGCGCATGGTCACCGCGTAGGACATCCCCGCCGGCACCATGAAGGCCACCGAGACGATCTGCAGAGCGATCTGGTGTGCCGCCAACTGCGTGCTGCCCATGGTGCCCATGCACAACGCCGCAAAGGCAAACAATCCGACCTCTACCGCATAGGTGCCGCCAATCGGCAGGCCCAGGCGCCACAGTTCGCGCAGATAGTGGGTATTCAGACGCAGCAGGCCGGTGCCCAGCGGGTAGGCGGCGTAGGCGCGGTTGCTGCGGATGTACCACATCAAGGCCAGCGCCATGCCATTGGCGACAATGGCGGTCACCAGGCCAATGCCCATCAGGCCCAGCTTCGGCAGGCCGAACATGCCTTCGATCAGCGCATGGTTGAGCAGGTAGTTGACCACGGTGCCGCACAGGCTGATCACCATCACCGGGGTGGCCTTGCCGATGGCGCTGGTAAAGCCGCGCAGGGCCATGAAGCTCAGGTAGCCGGGCAGGGCAAAGGGCAGGATCGTCAGGAATTGCCCGGCTGCCTGCACGTTGGTTTCGGTCTGCCCGAACATCAGCAGCACCGGCTTCAAGTTCCATAACAGCAGCGCCGCCGCCAGGGCCATCAACCACGCCAGCCACAGCCCGGCCTGGGTGAGGCGGGTGGCGCCATCGATATCGCCCGCGCCATGACGAATGGCGACCAGGGTGCCCACGGCCGCGATCACGCCGATGCAAAAGATTGCCATGAACGAATAGCTCGCCGCGCCCAGGCCGCCGCCGGCCAGGGCCTCGGGGCTCAGCCGCGCCATCATCAAGGTGTCGGTCAGCACCATCAGCATGTGCGCCAACTGTGAGGCAATCAACGGCCCTGATAGCCGCAGAATGGCCCAGAGTTCGGTACGTGCCGGATGTTGCATGATCATCACACTCGAATGGTCAGGAAGGTGGGGAAGGGTTGATTCTCGGCGCATTCAGCCCATTGCACAAAAGGATAATAGCGATCGTTGGCATGATTAAAACTCATGCTTGAGCGATTCTGGTAGGGTTTCCGAATTGCGCAGTCGGAGCTTTCAGCATGTCCCGTCGTCTTCCTCCTCTTTACGCCTTGCGGGCATTTGAAGCCGCCTCCCGCCACCACTCCTTTACCCGTGCGGCTGAGGAATTGTCGATTACCCAAAGTGCGATCAGCCGGCATATCCGTACGCTCGAAGAATATTTCGCCTGCCGATTGTTCCAGCGCAGCGGTCGCACGTTGCAGCTCACGGAAGCGGCGCGTTTGTTGCTGCCTGGCGTACGGGAAGGCTTCGCTGCCCTGGAGCGTGCTTGCCATACCTTGAATGCCGAAGATGACATCCTGCGTATGAAGGCGCCGTCCACCTTGACCATGCGCTGGCTGCTGGCGCGGTTGAGTCGCTTCCGCGCCTTGCAGCCAGGCAATGAGGTGCAGCTCACCAGTGCGTGGATGAGCATCGATGAAGTGGACTTCAACCAAGAACCCTTCGACTGCGCGGTGTTGCTTAGCAACGGGCACTTTCCGGCGGACTGGGAGGCCAGTTATCTGTTTGCGGAAATGCTCATCCCGGTGGGAGCGCCCAATCTGCTGGACGACGGTCCCTGGGACGTGACGCGGTTGGCAACCGCCGAACTGCTGCACCCGACCCCGGACCGCCGCGACTGGCGTTACTGGCTGCAGCGCATGGGGCTGTCGTCTCAGGTTTCACTCAAGGGTGGGCAGGTGTTCGACACGCTTGAGCTGGGCATGATCGCCGCCGCCCGAGGCTATGGCGTGTCCATGGGTGATTTGCTGATGGTGGCCGAAGATGTAGCACAGGGGCGCTTGAGCCTGCCGTGGCCCACGGCGGTCGCCAGTGGGGAAAGCTATTACCTGGTGTGGCCGAAAACCCGCCCCGGTGGTGAGCGCTTGCGACGGCTGGCGGAATTTCTTCAGGGGGAAGTCATGGCGATGGAATTGCCCCAGGTCGAACGCCTCGATTGAGTAGCGGCGAGTTGTTAGTGCAATCGTTTGCGGGATACCCCTGTGATTCGCTCAAGTATTGCCAAATGCCGCCGAAGAAGGGGGTTGGAACCATCGTGCATCATCGTTTCCCACTAGATAATTTGCCGAGCAACGCTATGAGATCAGGATGATCCTGGCCTCGGCCAGGAGCTGTCATGTCTCAACCCCGTGCCCGGATTGCCTCCCAGTTAGGCCTCGCACTCGCCGTGATTCTCGCTGTCGTCATCAGCGGCAGTACGGTCTTTGCCTTGCGTACCCTCGACTCCGCCAACCTCGCCACCCGCGAGGAGCACCTGGCCAGCGAGGCGCGTTTACTCGCCGACCAACTCAACACCTTCCACAGCACCTTGCGCGAAAGCACCCAGCGTTTGAGCGGGCTGTTTGAAAAGCGTTTCGGCGCAGGCTTGAGTGTGCGTGCGGACCAGCCCGTTGCCGTGGCCGGCGTGCAGACGCCGAGCCTCTACCTGGGCAACGAGGTGCTGAACAACAACTTCGAAGAAGTGGATGAGTTCAAGCAGATGTCCGGCGGCGTGGCCACGGTGTTCGTGCGCAGCGGCGACGACTTTATCCGCGTCAGCACCTCCCTGACCAAGCAGGATGGCAATCGCGCCATTGGCACCGTACTTGACCGTCAGGGCGCGGCCTACCAGCGCGTTGTGAGCGGCCAGACCTACATCGGGCGTGCCGTGTTGTTCGACCGCTCCTACATGACCCAATACAGCCCCGTACGTGACAGCAGTGGGCAAGTCATCGCCGTGCTGTTCATCGGTTTCGATTACACCGATGCCCAGAACGCTCAGTTTGAAAACCTCAAACGCTTCCGCATCGGCCAGACCGGCTCACTTGCACTGCTGGATGAGCAAAAGCACTGGTTGGTGCCGCCGGCTGGCGTGCAAGCGCCGGATCAGGCGATTGCCGTGATGCTCGACCTGGCGAAAAAGCCGGGTGCAGGCCGTTTCTGGAGCGACAAGAACGAAGATTTCTATAGCGTCTCGGTGCCGTTCGAAGGCGGCCCTTGGGCGGTCATAGCGAGCATGCCCAAGGCTGAGATTCGCGCCGTGACCTGGGAGGTCGGCATCCGCCTGGTGATCGGCAGTGTGCTGGCGATGTTGCTGGCAGTGGGCGCCACGGTGTGGCTGTTGCGCAGCAAGCTGGCGCCATTGAGCGAGCTGGTACGCCAGGCTCAGGCGCTGGGTGCGGGCGATTTGAGTGCGCGCCTCAACGTGTCCAGCCATGACGAAATCGGCCAGTTGGCGCGCAGTTTCAACCAGATGGGTGAAGCGCTGTCGACCATGGTGTCGCATATCCGTACGGCCGCCGAACAGGTCAACAGCCGCGCGCAGGCCCTGTCGGGCTTGTCTGGTGGTGCCTATGAAGGCATGGAGCAGCAGTCCGGCGAGATCACCAGCATGGCCGGCGCGGTGGAAGAGTTCAGTGCTACCTCGCTGAACATCGCCGACAACATGGGCAATACCGAACGCCTGGCTCAAGAGAATGCCCAGCAAACCCGTATCGGCCGCACCTCGATGCAAGAGGCGTCATCGTCCCTGGAACATATCGCCAATGCGCTGAACAGCACCGCTGCCGTGATCAACACCCTGGGCCAGCGCTCCCAGGAAATCGGCGGGATCGTCGGCGTGATTACCGCCATCGCCGAACAGACCAACCTGCTGGCGCTCAACGCCGCCATCGAAGCCGCCCGCGCCGGCGAGCAAGGCCGTGGTTTTGCCGTGGTCGCCGACGAAGTGCGCAACCTGGCTTCGCGCACCCGCCAGGCCACCGATGAAATCTCCGGCATGATCCAGAGCATCCAGCAGGAAACCGGCAACGCCATCAGCACCATGGAACACGGCAATGCGCTGATGCAGGAAGGCCTGTCGCGCAACGCCGACGTGGCCTCGGCCCTGGCGCGTATCGACGAGCAAAGCCGCTCGGCCGGCCAGCAGTTCGCGGCGATTACCACCGCCACCCAGGAACAGAGCAGCACCGCGACTTTGCTCAGCGCCAATCTGCAGAGCATTGCGCTGGCCAACAGCGAGCAGCGTGAAGTGGTTTCCAACCTGGCGGTTACCGCGAAGGAACTGGAGACCTTGGCAGCAGGCTTGCGACATGAGGTGGATCGGTTTCGCTGAAGCACCACCAATAAAGTTGTGGGGGCTTGCTCCCACATTGATATTGCGTAAGGCTCAAGTCACGGATGTGGGGCGGTACTGCAGGGCCTCCTTCAGATGGTCACGGGTGATGGCGTCCATCTGGTCCAGGTCCGCCAAGGTGCGCGCCACCTTCAGCAGCCGATGGGCCGCCCGCAGTGACAGTGTCAGTCGCTCGCAGGCGGTCTCCAGCCAACCCTCGTCGACCTTTGGCAGCTTGCAGTGCTGGCGCAGCCCCGGCAGGTCCAGAAAAGCATTGGCACACCCCTGGCGTTGCTGTTGACGCTCGCGTGCTTGCGCTACCCGCGCCGAGGCATCGGCCGTGGTATCGCCCGCCTGTTGTGTGGGGCTCAGGGCAGTGGCCTCCCGCGCGACGGTCAGGTGCAAATCAATCCGGTCCAGCAACGGCCCGGAGAGCTTGTTGCGATAGCGCTGGATCTGCTCCGGTGTACACCGGCAACGCCCGCTGGGCTCGCCCATGTAGCCGCAAGGGCAGGGGTTCATCGCCGCGACCAGTTGAAAGCGCGCCGGGAAGCTCACACGGTCACGGGCGCGGGAGATCACGATATGCCCCGACTCCAATGGCTCGCGCAGCACCTCCAGCACCTTGCGATCGAACTCTGGCAGCTCATCCAGGAACAGCACCCCGTGATGGGCCAGGGTGATTTCCCCCGGTTGTGGCTTTGAGCCGCCACCCACCAGCGCCGGCCCGGATGCCGAGTGGTGCGGCTGGCGAAACGGGCGGTTTGGCCAATGGCTCAGCGGTGCCAGGCTGACCACGGACTGGATCGCGGCCACTTCCAGCGCTTCCTGCTCGCTCAACGGCGGCAGCAAGCCCGGTAGCCGGCTGGCCAATAAAGTCTTGCCGGTGCCTGGTGGCCCGCTGAACAACAGGTTATGCGCGCCCGCCGCCGCGATCAGCAATGCGCGCTTGGCCGCGAGTTGGCCCTGTACTTCACTCAGGTCCGGGTAAGGCTTGTTCAAGTACAGCAAGCCGTCGGACCTGTAGGGCTCAATCGGCACGTGCCCATTCAAGTGCGCCACCACTTGCAGCAAGTGATCCACCGCAATCACCTTCAACCCCGACGCCAGGCACGCCTCCTCGGCATTGGCGCGCGGCACTATCACGGTGCGCCCGGCCTTGCGCGCTGCCAACGCTGCCGGCAATACCCCTTTCACCGCGCGCACCTCGCCGGACAACGCCAGTTCCCCAAGGCACTCCACGTCATCGAGCATCAAGGCCGGCACCTGCACACTGGCCGCCAGGATGCCCAGGGCAATCGCCAGATCAAAACGCCCGCCGTCCTTGGGCAGGTCGGCGGGCGCGAGATTGAGCGTGATGCGGCGGGCCGGATATTGCAGCGCCGAGTTGAGGATGGCACTGCGCACGCGGTCTTTGCTTTCCTTCACTGCGGTTTCGGGCAAACCCACCAAAGTGAGAGACGGCAGGCCATTGGCCATGTGCACCTCGACGGTGACGGCGGGGGCTTCTACACCGACCTGGGCGCGGCTGTGGACGATGGCGAGGGACATGCTCGTTCCTTGAATGGGAGGCCGCTTCCTGCGGTTTTTTCAAGGGTAGACGAGGTGGAATGGAGCGGGGCGGGGGAGGTTTTACAGAACGTATCCACTGTAGGAGCGAGCTTGCTCGCGAAAAGCGTCAACGATAACGCGTAAAGTCAGAATAAACGCGGTGCCCTTGAGTTCTTCGCGAGCAAGCTCGCTCCTACAGGTATGCCGGTTTATTCCTGATTTGGTGTCAGTCGCGCCTCCAGCTCTGCGACTTTGGCCTCCAGGCTCTCCAGCCGCGCACGTGTGCGGGCCAGCACCACCATCTGGCTGTCAAACTCTTCCCGGCTGACCAGGTCGAGCTTGCTGAAACCACTCTGTAGCAAAGCCTTGAACTGGCTTTCGATTTCATTGCGGGGCAGCGGGGTGTCGCCGCTGAACAGGCGAGAGGCGTGGCCGCTCAGGGCGTCGAGGAAGTCTTTGGGCGCGAGCATTGGACATATTCCGGAAAACAGTTGGCCGGCAGTGTATCACGCAGCGTCTATAGTCATTTTTACGCCCTGCTGCGCACGGTTTTCGCGCATTGGGGCGGGCGGCCTCGCACTGTTTTGATGCGCATTGCGGCCGCGCAGGCGCCCCGTAGGTGAGCACAGGCGGGCAAAGGATTGATTTCGGTGATTTTTACGGAGCTGGCAAGGTTTCTGCTTAGACGATCATGACCCATGCACTGATGCAGTCGCTGTGACGAATGCAGTGCGCCGACGGATCCGGGGTACAGGGCTCGTCACCAGTGGTTCGCTGGCGTCGCGACGGCAAATGCCGAGGCGACGATGCGTTACAAAGCCAGGCACTGCGCTTAGACTTGAGACGGGTTTGTTTTCCTGGGGCAAGTCCACCAAATTCGGGAGAGAGTTTTCATGAAGCTAGTCACTGCCATCATCAAGCCGTTCAAGTTGGACGATGTTCGCGAGTCACTGTCCGAGATCGGCGTGCAGGGCATTACCGTTACTGAGGTCAAGGGCTTCGGTCGGCAGAAGGGTCATACCGAGCTGTATCGCGGCGCGGAATACGTGGTCGATTTCCTGCCGAAGGTGAAGATCGATGTCGCCATTGACGACAAGGATCTTGACCGGGTTATCGAGGCGATAACCAAGGCGGCCAACACCGGCAAGATCGGTGACGGCAAGATCTTCGTGGTCAATCTGGAACAGGCTATTCGCATCCGTACCGGCGAAACCGATACCGACGCAATCTAAGCCGCCAAACCCCAACGCCCCAGGAGAAAACAATATGACTCTGCGTAAATTCGCAGGGCTCGGAGCCCTGCTGTCCATCGTAATGCCAAGCCTGGCCATGGCGGCAGATGAAGTGGCTGCTCCAGTCCTCAATTCCGGCGACACCGCCTGGATGCTCACTGCCACCGCGCTGGTGCTGTTCATGACCATTCCTGGCCTGGCGCTGTTCTACGGCGGCATGGTCCGCTCCAAGAACATTCTGTCGGTGATGATGCAGTGCTTTGCCATCACTGGCCTGATCAGCATCCTCTGGGTCATCTACGGCTACAGCATCGCGTTCGATACCACCGGTATGGAACAGGGCGTGGTCAATTTCAATTCCTTCTTCGGCGGCATGGGCAAGGCGTTCCTGGCGGGTGTCACCCCGGCCAGCATCACCGGGCCGGCGGCGCTGTTTCCGGAAGCCGTGTTCATCACCTTCCAGATGACCTTTGCCATCATCACCCCGGCGCTGATCGTCGGTGCTTTCGCTGAGCGTATGAAGTTCTCCGCGATGCTGATCTTCATGGCTATCTGGTTCACCCTGGTCTATGCACCAATTGCGCACATGGTCTGGAGCGGCAACGGCGGCCTGATGTGGGACTGGGGCGTGCTGGACTTCGCTGGCGGCACCGTGGTGCACATCAACGCGGGTGTGGCTGGCCTGGTGGCGTGCATCGTGCTCGGCAAGCGTAAAGGCTTCCCGACCACCCCGATGGCCCCGCATAACCTGGGCTATACCCTGGTGGGCGCGGCCATGCTGTGGATCGGCTGGTTCGGCTTCAACGCCGGTTCCGCCGCGGCGGCCAACGGCACCGCGGGCATGGCGATGCTGGTGACTCAGATCGCCACCGCCGCCGCGGCCCTGGGCTGGATGTTTGCCGAGTGGATCACCCACGGCAAGCCAAGCGCGTTGGGCATCGCCTCGGGCGTGGTTGCCGGCCTCGTCGCCGTGACGCCAGCGGCGGGCACCGTGGGCCCGATGGGCGCCCTGGTGATTGGCCTGGTCGCCGGTGTGGTGTGCTTCTTCTGCGCGACCAGCCTCAAGCGCAAGCTGGGTTATGACGACTCCCTGGACGCATTCGGCGTGCACGGTATCGGCGGTATCGTCGGTGCGATCCTCACCGGTGTATTCGCCGCCCCGGCACTGGGCGGCTTCGGCACCGTGACCGACATCGCGGCCCAGGTATGGATCCAGTGCAAAGGGGTGGGCTTCACCGTGATCTACACGGCGATCGTGACCTACGTCATCCTCAAGGTGCTCGACATGGTTATGGGCCTGCGTGTCACCGAAGAAGAAGAGGCGGTTGGCCTCGACCTGGCGCAACACAACGAGCGCGGCTACAACTTGTAACTACATGAAAAAAACATGCCCGGCTTGCCGGGCATTTTTTTGCCTGGCGTTTGTCTGTGGCTAAAGGTGCATGGGTTTTTTATCGACTTTGTGATGGGATCCACACAGCACTTCTAAGGGTGCAAATGTCTTACAGGCATGAAGGCGTATTCGGCCCTTTGTTTTTTCTCAGAGCGCGCTAGAATGCGCGCCGATGGGCGGAGAACTGTATGTGGCAACAGACCCTGATTACCCTGCGGGCCAAGCCCCGGGGCTTTCACCTGGTAACGGACGAGTTGCTTGCCGGCTTGCCTGAATTGAAGGCGTGCCGTGTGGGCCTGTTGCATCTGTGGCTGCAGCACACCTCGGCCTCGTTGACCATCAACGAGAATGCCGACCCGGCGGTTCGCCGTGACTTCGAACGGTTTTTCAACCTGCTGGTGCCTCAAGGCCGAACAGGGTTTGAACACAACGACGAAGGTCCGGATGACCTGCCGGCGCACTTCAAGGCCAGTCTGCTGGGCTGCCAGCTGAGTTTGCCGGTCAAGGCCGGCCGCTTGGCAATAGGGACCTGGCAAGGTGTTTATCTGGGCGAGCACCGTGATCATGGCGGTGCTCGTAAAGTCCTCGCCACCTTGCACGGTGAAGGGGCATAAGCCACTGGCTATTCAGTGGATGTTGATTTTTTTCCAGCGGCCTCGACAGAGGGTGAAGCTGGGCTATAACTAATCTGCTTTTCGCAAGTCATGAGGTAGAACATGAGCGACGATGATCTGGAAAACGACGACCTTGAAGTAGGTGATGACGACGACACCGAAGAAGGTCTTGAAGCAGTAGCGGCCGACGACGTTGTGGAAGATGCCGATGATGGTGTGGGCGATGACGCGGCTCCCAAAGCCAAAGGCAAAGCCAAGGCGGCTGTGTCGGTAGACGAGTTGCCGAGCGTTGAAGCCAAGAACAAAGAGCGCGATGCCCTGGCCCGTGCGATGGAAGAGTTCCTCGCTAAAGGCGGCAAAGTGCAGGAAGTCGAGGCCAACGTGGTGGCTGATCCACCGAAGAAGCCGGATAACAAGTACGGCAGCCGACCTATCTGAGGTCTGCCTCCTGCTTGTAAGAAAAAGCCCGCCGTCGCTGCGGGCTTTTTCATGCCTGGAGCAATTTACCCCGTTCGCTGCAATACCCTGTGGGAGCTGGCTTGCCTGCGATAGCGGTCCATCTGCGAGCCCTGTGTTGACTGATCCACCGCTATCGCAGCGATGCGGCGACCCGACAAGCCAGCTCCCACATTGGGGTCAGTGTTAGCTCCAGCGACTCAGCAACTCCGGCAACTCCGTCAGGCTGCGAATCTGCGCATCCGGGTGCTTGTCACCCTCCCAGGCCTTGCCCGTGGGGTTGAACCACACCGCCCGCAGCCCCGCCTGCTGCGCGCCGGCAATGTCATCCCCAGGATGATCGCCCACATGCACAGCCGCGCTGGCGTCCACACCGCCACGTTGCAGCGCCTCCTGAAACAGCCGTGCATCCGGCTTGGCGATGCCGATATCTTCAGCGCGCAGGGCAAAGTGAAAGTAGTCCGCCAAGCCCACGCGCTGCACATCGGCATTGCCATTGGTGATCACGCCGAGCAGGAAGTGCTGGCGCAGCGCCTTGAGCATCGGCTCGGCTTCCGGGAACACGGTGAGTTGGTGGCGTGCGTGAATGAACGCTTCGAAGCAGACATCCGCCATCTCTGTGGCCTCAGGCTGGGGATAACCGGCCTCCTCGAACGCATGCATTAGCACGCGATGGCGCAGCAGACTGATACGGTGCTTGAGTTCGGGATGACGCTGCAGCACCTGCTGGCGCAGGCTGGCAAAATGCTCGAGGGGCAGGTCGCCAACCTTGGATGCGTGAACTGCCAGCCATTCGCGCATCGACGCTTCGGCGCTGATGATGACGGGTACGTTGTCCCAGAGGGTGTCGTCCAGGTCGAAGGTGATCAGCTTGATACTCATGAGTCGCCGCCCTTGATGCGTTTGGCCCGTGGATGGGCACTGTCGTACACCGTTGCCAGGTGCTGGAAGTCGAGGTGAGTGTAGATTTGCGTGGTCTTGATATCCGAGTGCCCAAGCAGTTCCTGCACGGCGCGCAGGTCCTGGGAGGATTCGAGCAGATGGCTGGCAAAGGAGTGACGCAACATGTGCGGGTGCAGATTCTGCCCCAGCTCCCGCTCGCCAGCGGCCTTGACCCGCAGCTGAATCGCCCGTGGCCCCAGGCGCCGGCCTTGCTGGCTGACAAATACGGCATCGTCTGCCGGGTTGGTCAGCAAGCGTAGCGGCAGCCATAGCTGCAAGGCTTCGCGGGCTTTCCTGCCCACGGGCAGTACGCGGGTCTTGCTGCCTTTGCCGAGCACTTGCACCAGGCCATCGGCGAGGCCCAGTTGATCGAGGTTCAGGCCCGTCAGCTCCGACAGGCGCAGGCCCGAGGAATAGAACAGCTCAAGGATTGCCTGGTCGCGATGGGCCAGGAAATCATCCTCGACGGCACCGTCGAGCAGTTGCAGGGCGCGGTCGGTGTCCAGGGTCTTGGGCAGGCGCCGTTCGCCTTTGGGCGGCGACAGGCCATTGGCCGGGTCGTGGTCGCACAGGCCTTCGCGATTGAGGTAGTGATAGAGGCCGCGCACCGCCGACAGCAGGCGAGACAGGCTGCGGGAGGATTGGCCCTGCTGGTGCAACCGGGCGATCAGGCTGCGCAGGGCCTGGATATCCAGGGCTTTCCAACTGCTGACGTGCTGTTTTTCGCAATAGGCCAGGACCTTGTTCAAGTCCCGCCGATAAGCTTCCAGCGTGTGGGGCGACACCTGGCGCTCATTGCGCAGGTGAGCGCAGTAAGCATCCAGTTGCCGCTCCATGATCAGCGCACCGCGCGCAGGGTGGTAGTGTGGCGTGGCAGGACGCGGCCCAGCACTTCGGCGATATAGGTGAGGAACAACGTGCCCACCGAGCTTTTGTAGTGCGCCGGGTCGCGGCTGGCGATGGCCAGTACCCCGTGCAAGCCTTGATGGCTGAGGGCGATGACGGCCGTAGAGCCGATCTGCTTGCGCTGTTCGGCGCCAAACAGGAAGTCCAGCTCATGCTCGCGCAAGGTGCCGCTGACAGTCTTGCCTTCGGACAGCAGCCCGCCGATGGCCGTCTGCGCCTCGCCACCTGTGACCCAGCGACCCACCGGCATCGGGTTGTCGCTGAACAGAATCAGGCTGACGAAGGGCACCTGGAAATCTTCACGCAGGCTGTCTTCCACGGCGATCACCGTTTCTTCCAGGCTGGTGGCATCCATCAGGGTCAGAATCAGGCGGCGGGTCTTGTCGAACAAACGATCGTTGTCGCGGGCCACGTCCATCAGATGAGAGAGCCGGTGGCGCATTTCAATGTTGCGCTCGCGCAGGATCTTCATCTGCCGCTCCACCAGCGACACGGTATCGCCGCGCTGGTGTGGGATGCGCAGGGCTGGCAGCAGTTCTTCGTGCTCGACGAAGAAGTCCGGATTAGCCTCAAGGTACGCCGCGACAGCAGCGGCCTCCAGGCTTTCACTCGGGGTTGCGTGCGCGGGTACTTGAGGCTTATCGGTCATTAGCTTGGCTCACTCATAGACGGACCTGTCCTTCGTATACACGCGTGGCCGGCCCGGTCATCATCACCGGGTGGCCAGGGCCTGCCCATTCGATGGACAAACGTCCACCGGGCAGGTCGATCAACAGCGGCGAATCCATCCACCCCTGGCTGATCGCGGCCACGGCAGCGGCGCAAGCACCGGTGCCGCAAGCCTGGGTTTCGCCGACGCCGCGTTCCCATACGCGCAATTGCGCACGGTTACGGTCGATCACCTGCAAAAAGCCCACATTGGCCCGTGCCGGAAAGCGCGGGTGATGTTCGATCTTCGGCCCCAGTTCGTGCACGGGGGCGTTATTGATGTCGGTGACCCGCAGCACTGCATGGGGGTTGCCCATGGACACGGCGGCGATCTCCACGGTTTTGCCATCCACGTCCAACGAGTAACTGAGGGCCTGCTCGGTGGCCTGGAACGGAATATCCGCCGGCACCAGGCGCGGCGCGCCCATGTTGACGCTGATCTGGCCATCGTTGCGGATGTCCAGTTCGATCACGCCGCCTTTGGTTTCGACGCGAATCTGGCGTTTGGCAGTCAGGCGTTTGTCGAGCACAAAGCGCGCAAAGCAGCGCGCGCCGTTGCCGCACTGTTCCACTTCGGAACCGTCGGAGTTGAAGATCCGGTAACGGAAATCCACCTCCGGGTTGCTCGGCGCCTCGACCAGCAGCAACTGGTCGAAACCGATCCCGGTGTGGCGATCGCCCCACTGTTTGGCGTGCTTGGGCAGGATGTGCGCGTGCTGGCTGACCAGGTCGAGGACCATGAAGTCATTACCCAGCCCGTGCATCTTGGTAAAACGCAGCAGCATGGCTTACTCCGGCAGCAGGCTTTCGCCAGCATACAACTGGGCTACCGTCTCGCGGCGACGCACTTCAAATGCTTGATCACCGTCCACCAGCACCTCGGCGGTGCGCCCGCGGGTGTTGTAGTTGGAACTCATGACAAACCCGTAGGCTCCGGCCGAATGCACTGCCAGCAGATCACCTTCCTCAAGCGCCAACTCGCGATCCTTGGCCAGGAAGTCGCCGGTCTCGCAGATCGGCCCGACAATGTCATAGGCGCGGGCGTCGCTTGTGCGCGGCGTCACGGCGGTGACATCCATCCAGGCCTGGTACAGCGCCGGGCGGATCAGGTCGTTCATCGCCGCATCGACGATGGCGAAATCCTTGTGTTCGGTGTGCTTGAGGTACTCGACCTGGGTCAGCAGCACGCCAGCGTTGGCGACGATGTAGCGGCCTGGCTCGAACATCAGCGTCAGGTCGCGGCCTTCGATGCGCTCGCGCACGGCCTGGATATAGTCGGCAATCAGCGGCGGCTCTTCATCGCGATAACGCACACCCACGCCACCACCGAGGTCGATGTGGTGCAGGTAGATGCCGCACTCGCCCAGGCGGTCGATCAACGCCAGCAGGCGGTCGAGGGCATCCAGGAACGGTGGCAGGGTGGTCAGTTGCGAGCCGATATGGCAGTCGACACCCAGTACTTCCAGGTTCGGCAGTTGCGCGGCGCGGATGTACACGTCTTCGGCGTCGGCGATGGCAATGCCGAACTTGTTCTCTTTGAGACCGGTAGAGATGTACGGGTGGGTGCCGGCGTCAACGTCCGGGTTGACGCGCAGGGAGATCGGCGCACGCACACCCATCTCGGCGGCGACCACTTGCAGGCGCTCCAGCTCGTCGGTGGATTCGACGTTGAAGCAATGCACGCCGACTTCCAGGGCGCGGCGCATGTCTTCGCGGCTCTTGCCGACACCGGAGAAGACGATTTTTTCCGCCTGGCCGCCGGCGGCCAGTACGCGTTCCAGCTCGCCACGGGACACGATGTCAAAACCAGCGCCAAGACGCGCCAGGACATTGAGTACACCCAGGTTGGAGTTGGCCTTGACTGCGTAGCACACCAGGTGCGGCACGCCGTCGAGGGCGTCGGTGAACGAGCGGTATTGGGCTTCGATATGCGCACGCGAGTACACATAGGTCGGGGTGCCGAAGCGCTGGGCAATCGCGGACAAGGCCACGCCTTCCGCGAACAGCTCGCCGTCCCGGTAGTTAAAAGCGTCCATAAGTTTCCCTTGGCTTAGTAGGTGTCGTGCTTATGGGCTTTTGACGGCTTTTGCGACGATTGCGCCTGTTCGTTTGGATCTTTGCTGTCATCCGGCAGGTACAACGGGCCTTTCTGGCCACAGGCACTAACGAGGCAAGCGACCGCGACGAGCGCAGCAAGGGAAGAGATCAGGCGCTTCATGGCGAAATCCTTGAATATGCATTAATTGCGCCCGAGTATACCGACCACCCGCCAGCTTGCCTATGCGCCGCAACACCCGTCCGGCGGGGGTTTGCCGAGAGGGTAGGGAAGCAGGCTACGATGCCTGGGGATATTTCGTACCGTCATCCGTGATGAAATCAGTATCCTTTGCAATCGGCGAAGCTCGCCCGTATCGTGCGGCGCTTGAGCAAAACCAGACACTTTTGAGGTTGCCACAATGAGTTTGACCGAAGCCCGTTTTCACGACCTGGTGGATACCACCCAGCAGGGGCTGGAAGATATTTTCGACGACAGCGGCCTGGACGTGGATCTGGAAAACTCGGCCGGTGTGCTGACCGTCAAGTTCGAGAGTGGCCAGCAACTGATCTTCAGCCGCCAGGAGCCGCTGCGTCAGCTGTGGCTGGCGGCGCGCTCCGGTGGCGTTCACTTCGATTACGACGAAGAAAGCGGCAAATGGCAGTGCGACAAGAGTGAAGAGTTGCTGGGTGAGATGCTCGCCCGCCTGGTCCAGGAATATACCGGCACCGAACTGGATTTCGACGAGATCTGATGGTGAGTGAGCCCGTAGCCGTACGCCCGCCCAAGCCGCTGTTCAGCAATGTCAGCCCGGCGGTGCCGTCACCTTGTATCAGTTTGTGTCGCCTGGACGAGCAGAAAGTCTGCCTTGGCTGCTTCCGCCATGTGGAAGACATCCGGGAATGGCGCTCTGCCGACGATGCGCGGCGTCGGGTGATCTGCGCCGAGGCCGAGCAGCGCAGGGCGAGCACCTGACGGCGTCTTGTTTATTTGTGTCGCTGTGGTAGTGTCCGGATACACCTCCATTCATCGAGGTCCGTGAGAACCCCGCCTTTTCCTGGCGGGGTTTTGCTTTTTTGTGCAGAAAAAAGGAGTCTGCCTGAATCATGACCACCGCACCGTCCATCATTCTTACCCGTCTTGACGTGCAGCGTCTGGAGCAACTGATCGACCGCTTGGGCGACGACTCTCCCGGCGCCGAAGCATTGCAAGCCGAACTCGACCGCGCCGAAGACGTGGTTGGTCACGATGAGGTGCCTGCGGGTGTCGTGACCATGAACTCCAGCGTGCATTGCCGTGAGCAAAGCAGCGGCAAGGATTATCACCTGACGTTGGTCTACCCCAAGCACGCGAACGCCGACGAAGGCAAGATTTCGATCATGGCGCCGGTAGGCAGTGCATTGCTCGGCCTGCAAGTGGGCCAGCACATCGACTGGCCGGCGCCAGGCGGCAAGACCCTGAAGCTGGAATTGCTCAGCGTCGAAGGCCAGCCCAAAGATGGCGGCGCCTTCCCGCTCTAAACCTGATTCAAGGCCGCATTGAGTGACTGTTCCAGTTCGGCTTTGTAGCGCAGGTACAGATTGCTTGGGCTTTGCACATCACCGAGCAGCCCCGACAGATCCAGGTCAGTGATATAGCAGCGGTAACGCTCGGTTTCCCGACGTTGCCCGACGATCTCCCGGGCGACCACCGCAAACAGCTGGTCGCCAAATTCCAGTTCGCAAAACTCCCGCTGATTGCAGTACAGGGTGATCCCTACCTGGCCTGGCGCGCCTTTGCCGATAATCGCCTGCACGTCATAAAACGCTTTGTTGGCAGGGTCTTGCGGGGCAGGCCGTGGCTCCACGCCCCGCGCACGGCTGCTGCCCGATGGCAACAGTTGGTAGTACAGGATCTGTACCTCGCCCGCGGGTTGCTGGGTGTCCAGGGACGATAGCGCTTCGCGGCGGTACAGGATCGACTGCAAAAAGCGCTGCAGCGGCGCCAACAGGCTTTGCTCATCATGAAACGGCAAGCGCTGTTGCCAGAGCGCGTTGAATTCATCGAGCACGTACACGTCGGCGAAGCCTTCATTGACCCGGTAGAACACTTGCACGCACTCGGCCTGGCCCATGGGCAGCAGCAGCGCCAGGTCGTGGTCTTCCAAAGCCATGGCGTCCAGGTGCCACGGGCTGTAGCTGGCCAACTCCTCGCTGAGGTAGGCGATCAGCGCGTCCAGGGTCGGCAGTGACACATGGGTGGCTTGGCCCGGCACCAGTTCCATGACGTGATAATGCTGCTGCACCTGGAGCAGGTAGCGATGATTGCCCTGGCCGAGCAGCAGATGCTGCGCGGTGTCGAATACCTCTTCCACCCGCTGGGCAATGAACTGTGCCCGGTTGTGGCAAAAGCAACGCACTCGCAAGCGTGGCAGATGGTTCGATGGCAGTTGATTGAGGTAGTCGCGCAGGCAGTCGAGCAGGGCGTGGGGGCCGTCATAGCGGCTGACCATCACTTCGTTCCAGCTGTTGAGCGTGACCTGGTCCAGGGTCAGCACCAGGTTGTCGCGCACGCCGGCATAGCTCAGGGAGTCGGTGCGCTCCGTGGTCATCAGGATATTCAGGTCGCGATGATGCTTGAGCGGGTCAACCCCGACGTTGATCAGCAGCAGCACCTCTTCTGGCACTGCCGGGCGCAGCAAGCGGCTCTCATCGACACTGGCCAGGGGCAGGGTGATGGTCTGTTGCAGGCTGCCCAGCAGGTTGAACAGCTCGAACTCGGTCATGTCGCTGGCGCCGGGGTGCAGCGCCAGGCGGGTACTGCTGTCGATTACGCCGTTGCGATGGCACCAGGTGAGCATTTCCAGCAGGTCGCGGCTGCGCTTGATCGGCGCGAAGTGTTCCCATTCCAGGGCGGTAAGGTTGCCGTTATACAGGCCCCAATGGTGCTGGCCCGGCTCTTTGCGGTTGGGCGACTGCACCAGGGTCAAGGTGTCTTCGGCCAGGTCGGGGGCGATGCCGGGGTTGATGAACTCGACCTTGCCGGCCTTGCGCTCGAACGCCGCGTACAAGCGGCGGCCCAATACATTGAGGTCGCGTTTATTGACCGGGCTGGCGGACTGTTCGCTGCGGGTGAACTGGGTGAGGAAGCGGTAGCTGTAGTTCAACTCATTGACCAGGGCACGGCGCTCGGAGGCGACCTGGCGCACTTTCCATTGGCTGCGGCTGTCCAGCAGGGCCAGTTGGCGCGGGTCCCAACCCCATTCATGCGCCAGGCGTTCCAGCAACTGCCGTTGCCAACCGGCGGTGCGCTGGCCGGCGCTGAGCTTGCGGTTGACCTTCAGGTACAGGCTGCGGCGCACCAGTTCCAGGCGCTCCAGCTCGTTGCGGGCCTTGAGGTATTCCTCGATGCGGCGGTAGACCATGATGTACGGGTCCAGCTCATCCAGGTCTACCTGATGGCTGAACACCGCCTGTTTGAAGCGCAGGCTCAGGCACTGCACGCTCGGGTGTTCGCTGGCGTAGACCTCGGTCAGCAGCAGCTTGAGCACCGACTTGTAGGGCGACTCGATGCCCTTGAACAGTTGCCACAGCCCGGCACCAATAAATTCCCCCGGAGGAATATGAGCCAGGTGGCCGAGGTCGAGGGTTTCATCGGCGCGGATAAAGCGCTTGGAAATCAGGGCGTGAGTAAACTCGGCGTAACGGTTCTCTTCGTAGACCGGCACCAGCCACCAGATGGGCGTGCGTCCGGCCAGCCAGATCGCGGTGCGATAGAACTCATCCAACAGCAGGTAGTGCTGGGTGGTGCCGCAGTCATCGGAACTCAATTGCGTATCGCGATCACCCAACACAAAGCGCGTCGGGTCGATCAGGAAGAAATGCGCCTCGGCGCCCATGCCCGAGGCCCAGGTTTCCAGCAGTTGGCACTTTTTGCGCAGCTCGGCCAGCTCGGTCTCGCTCAGGTCGGGGGCGTGGCACACCCACACGTCCATAT
Organism: Pseudomonas sp. L13; assembly: GCF_009935965.1. Classification (NCBI taxonomy): domain Bacteria; kingdom Pseudomonadati; phylum Pseudomonadota; class Gammaproteobacteria; order Pseudomonadales; family Pseudomonadaceae; genus Pseudomonas; species Pseudomonas sp. L13. The sequence goes on along the minus strand of NZ_QODJ01000001.1, from coordinate 11,742 downwards.
CGCTCTGATCGGCCTGGGCCAGCGTGCCAAGGCTGCCCATCAGAAACAAACCGTGGATCGGCGTAGGCGGGTTGCCGTGGCGCGGTTTATAGGAGAACGACCGGGTCAGGCGCTGGGCATCGGCCAGGGCCTGGGCGTCCGGTTCAAAATTCGACAACCCGGCCGGCGTGCTGCTGGAGACGTAGCCTGGCAGCAGCGGGTGATTGACGTGGAAAAACAGCGGCAACAAGGCCAGCACGCTTTGCTGGCGTGGCGTCAGCCCCTCGACGGCCCGGGCCATGCGGCCTTGATTAAGGGTCATGAAACGCGCGCGCAGTTGAGTCAGCACCTTGCGGTCGATGCCTTCGTCCAGATCGGGGCGGATTTCATGGGTGCGGGTCATGTCGAACTCGTTGGCTCGCAGGGCCCGACGCGGGCGGCCATGCAGGAGTTTACAGACAGTAGCGTAGGAGTTTTAGAGGGAAGTGGCTTTTTGGCGTCAGAATTCTGTATGCCGCGCAGCAACGCCCGCGGAATCCGCAGGCGGCGGACTCCATGGGCGGTATCAGGTATCAGGCGGCTTCTTTGGTATTGGCAGTGGTGAGGATGGTCAGCAGGGTTTGGGCTTGCTCGGCAGCGTCCCGGCCAAGGCTCGTCAGGTAGCCCCCGTCCGGTTGGTCGATCAGCCCTTTGGCATGGAGGCGCTTGGCAGCGGCGATGGCAGTAGGGGCGGCAGTCTGATGGACTTTCAAACCTTCCTTGGTGCTGTCCAAGGGGAAGAGTACAAGGATTTCCAGTTCGGCAACCAACTCAGGGGTATACGACATAAGGACTCCAGACTTTCTAAAATTTATTAGATGCTAGCAGGCCATAAGGTGAACGCACTTTGCCGAACTGTCCAGCGTGTTGCTGCGTGCCGGGGTTATTGCTTTTCCGGCGGCAGCTCGGGCAGTGCCCGCAGTGCCGTTTCATACCACTGGGTATTGAAGGCGCGGTCCTCGTCCAGCATGGCGTCGATCTCGAAGGCCAGCACGTGAGCCATCAGATTGAGGATATCGTCGCGCTCGTAACCCACCAGGGTCAGTTTATTGAACGTAGCCTTGGCCGCTGGCGGGTTATCGCTCTCGATCTGGTTCTCGATGGCTTCGATCAGCGTGGTTTCGGTGAATTCTTCTTCGTCGTTGTCGATATCGGTCGGCTCGCTCATGGCAGGCTCCTCAAGGAAAGGGCGTCAGTCTACCCCCATTCAGGTGGGTGATGCTGCTGGTCAGAGTGCCCTCGAGGATCTATAACTCTTGCAGCCAACCCCACACCCGGCCTGGAGGCTTTGCGATGCTCAAGCTTTACGGATTTTCGGTCAGCAACTACTACAACATGGTCAAGCTGGCGCTGTTGGAGAAAGGACTGCCCTTCGAAGAAGTGCCTTTTTACGCCGGGCAAACCCCCGAAGCCTTGGCGGTCAGCCCCCGCGGCAAAGTGCCGGTGCTGGGGGTGAAGCAAGGGTTCATCAACGAAACCAGCGTCATCCTCGAGTACATCGAACAGACCCAGGAAGGCCCGGCGCTACTGCCCGCCGACCCGTTTGCGCGGGCACAGGTGCTGGCGCTGTGCCGTGAGATCGAGCTGTACATCGAGCTGCCTGCGCGGGCGTGTTACGCCGAGGCTTTTTTCGGCATGACGGTGCCGGAGGCGATCAAGGAAAAGTCCAGGGCCGAGCTGCTGCTTGGGATCGGTACGTTAGGCCGGCACGGTAAGTTCGCGCCTTACGTGGCGGGGGAGAGCTTCACCCTCGCGGACCTGTATTTCATGTACAGCTTGAACCTGGCCTGCGGTGTGGGCGAGAAGCTGTTTGGGCTGGACCTGCTGGCGCAGTTGCCGAAGGCGAAGGCATTGCTGGCGCGCCTGAATGACATGCCCAATGCGCAGAAGGTAGAGGCGGACAGGCAGGCGGCGATGCCGGCGTTTATGGCGATGATTGCGGCCAAGAAATAAATCTTTGGCAGCTTTAAGGGCACCATCGCGGGCAAGCCCGCTCCCACATTTTGATGTGTGAACCCAATCAAGTGTGGGAGCTGGCTTGCCTGCGATGCTTTTAGCGGCTGGCGAGCAATGCCTGGCCGCGCACGACCGCTGCCTTGACCTGTGCCGGCGCAGTGCCGCCCACATGGTTACGGGCATTCACCGAGCCTTCCAGGGTCAGCACGGCAAACACATCCTGCTCGATCTGGTCGCTGAACTGGCGCAGTTCTTCCAGGCTCATTTCCGCCAGGTCCTTGCCGGTGTCCACACCGTACTTCACGGCGTGGCCAACGATTTCGTGGCAGTCACGGAACGGCAGGCCACGGCGCACCAGATAGTCCGCCAGGTCGGTCGCGGTGGAGAAACCACGCAGGGCCGCTTCACGCATGATCGCGTGCTTGGGCTTGATCGCCGGGATCATGTCGGCAAAGGCACGCAGCGAGTCGCGCAGGGTGTCGGCGGCGTCGAACAGCGGCTCCTTGTCTTCCTGGTTGTCCTTGTTGTAAGCCAGTGGCTGGCCTTTCATCAGGGTCAGCAGGCCCATCAGTGCGCCGAATACACGGCCGCTCTTGCCACGCACCAGCTCTGGCACGTCGGGGTTTTTCTTTTGCGGCATGATCGAGCTGCCGGTGCAGAAGCGGTCCGGCAGGTCGATGAACTGGAATTGCGCGCTGGTCCATAGCACCAGCTCTTCGGAGAAGCGCGACAGGTGCATCATCGCGATGCTGGCCGCGGCGCAGAATTCGATGGCGAAGTCCCGGTCCGACACGCCGTCCAGGGAGTTGCCGCCCACGGCGTCAAAGCCCAGCAGCTGTGCGGTGTACTCACGGTCAATCGGGTAGGTGGTGCCGGCCAGTGCAGCGCTGCCCAGCGGCATGCGGTTGGCACGCTTGCGGCAATCGACCAGGCGCTCGTAGTCGCGGCTGAGCATTTCGAACCAGGCCAGCAGGTGGTGGCCGAAGGTCACAGGCTGTGCGGTCTGCAGGTGAGTGAAGCCGGGCATGATGGTGTCCGATTCACGCTCGGCCTGCTCCAGCAAACCTTTTTGCAGGCGGGTGATTTCGCCCAGGATCAGGTCGATCTCATCGCGCAGCCACAGGCGGATATCGGTGGCGACCTGATCGTTACGGCTACGGCCAGTGTGCAATTTTTTGCCGGTCACGCCGATGCGATCGGTCAGGCGTGCCTCGATGTTCATGTGCACGTCTTCCAGGTCGACGCGCCAGTCGAACGTCCCTGCCTCGATCTCACCGCGGATGGTGGTCAGGCCGTCGATGATGCTGTCGCGCTCGGCGTCGGTCAGCACGCCGACCTTGGCCAGCATCGTGGCGTGGGCGATGGAGCCCATGATGTCGTGGCGGTACAGGCGTTGATCGAAGGTGACGGAGGCGGTGAAGCGCGCGACGAAGGCGTCGACGGGTTCACTGAAGCGGCCGCCCCAGGACTGGTTGGTCTTGTCGGTGCTCATGGATTCGCTCGTGATGTGCTTAAAAGAGGCATGAAGGTGTGCCGGCGATCATAACAGGGTTGCCCGTGGAGGCGGTGCTGCGGGTGGTCGGCAATTTTATTTGTGCAGGAGATGGCTAAGTGCCTTGCCGCCGACCGCATCCGGGACGAGACTGGAGGCAGGTACTTATTGAAACGATATTTGACGATTGAGCAATGTCGCCTCAGTGAGCGTCTACAGTTGGACTGATAGTGTGTGAATGCACCAAAGTCGGGTGATGCGGTCATAACCAGACTATCCATTAAACAGGGGGGTATTCGGATTGTTTATCAGTGAACCCTACGACGATGCCCGAAGGCAGCGGGTCTTGGGCGCTATTGAACAGGTCCGGGTAAATTTGGGTGCCACTCTCAGGGCACTTTTTGCCGCTCGCGCTAGTCTTAGCGTGGATCGCTGTGACGTCAGTCACCGCACCTGTCTACGCTATCCTTGTGCGAGACTCACGCAGGAATCCAGCGCAATATGAATGTCCTGATCGTTGATGACGAACCCCAAGCCCGCGAGCGACTGAGCCGTCTGGTCAGTGAACTCGAGGGTTATACAGTCCTTGAACCGAGTGCCACCAGCGGCGAAGAGGCGTTGACGCTGATCGACAGCCACAAGCCGGACGTCGTGCTGCTCGATATCCGCATGCCGGGCTTCGACGGCCTGCAAGTCGCCGCCCGCTTGAGCGAACGCGAATCGCCGCCCGCCGTGGTGTTGTGTGCGGCGCAGGATGAGTTTTCTGCACAGACGCTGGAAGACAGCGGTGTCAGTTTTCTCGTCAAGCCGGCCACTGCCGAAGCCTTGCTCAAGGCCCTGAAAAAAGCTGAGCGCCCCAGTCGCGCCCAACTGGCAGCCTTGACGCAACCGGCTGCGCAAAGTGGTAACGGGCCACGCAGCCATATCAGTGCGCGTACCCGCAAGGGCATCGAGCTGATCCCACTCGGCCAAGTGGTCTACTTTATTGCCGATCACAAATACGTGACCTTGCGCCACGAGACCGGTGAAGTGTTGCTCGACGAACCGCTCAAGGCCCTTGAAGACGAGTTTGGCGAGCGTTTCGTGCGCATTCATCGCAATGCGCTGGTCGCCCGTGAACGCATCGAGCGCCTGCAGCGCACGCCCCTGGGGCACTTTCAGCTATTCCTGAAGGGGCTCAATGGCGATGCCTTGATCGTCAGCCGACGCCATGTCGCCGGCGTGCGCAAGATGATGCAGCAGCTTTAGCCCAAGGGCTGCGGCGCGGTCTGCATTCCTAATCCCGGTGCGACGTGGCCAGGGAGGCCCCGCACTTGCTGATTCAAATCAAAGCGTATTTGCCTGAGCTGTTATTATCCGCCGTATCTATTCAGTACGGATTGATCCATGTCCTCTCGCGAAATCCGCATCGCCACCCGTAAAAGCGCCTTGGCCTTGTGGCAGGCCGAATATGTCAAAGCACGCCTTGAGCAGGCCCATCCCGGCCTCAAGGTATCCCTGGTGCCCATGGTCAGTCGCGGCGACAAGCTGCTGGACTCGCCACTGTCGAAAATCGGCGGCAAGGGCCTGTTCGTCAAGGAGCTGGAAACCGCGCTGCTGGACAACGAAGCCGATATCGCCGTGCATTCGATGAAAGATGTGCCCATGGACTTCCCTGAAGGCCTGGGCCTTTTTTGCATCTGCGAGCGCGAAGACCCGCGCGACGCCTTTGTTTCCAACACCTTCGCGTCCCTGGACGAATTGCCGCTGGGCAGTATCGTCGGCACCTCCAGCCTGCGTCGCCAGGCCCAGTTGCTGACGCGGCGTCCTGACCTGCAGATCCGCTTTTTGCGTGGCAACGTCAACACACGCCTGGCCAAGCTGGATGCCGGCGAATATGACGCGATCATCCTTGCCGCTGCCGGCCTGATCCGCCTGGGCTTTGAAGACCGCATCACCTCGGCTATCAGCGTCGAGGACAGCTTGCCCGCTGGCGGGCAAGGCGCAGTCGGCATCGAATGCCGCACCGCCGACAGCGAAATTCACGCACTGCTAAAACCTCTCGATCACGCAGACACCGAAGTGCGTGTCACCGCCGAGCGTGCCTTGAACAAACACCTCAACGGTGGCTGCCAAGTGCCCATCGCCTGCTATGCCGTACTCGACGGTGAGAACCTGTGGCTGCGTGGTTTGGTCGGTGATCCGGACGGCGGTAACCTGCTAACTGCCGAGGTGCGTGGGCCGCAACGTGATGCCACGGCCTTGGGGATTCAGGTCGCCGAGGAGCTGTTGGAAAAAGGCGCGGGTGCCATTTTGCAGAAAGTCTATGGCGAGGCCGGCCCGCAGTGACCGACTGGCGAGTGCTGCTGACGCGGCCTGCCGAGGAGTCGACGGCCCTGGCGGCAGTATTGGCCCAAAGCGGTATTTACAGCAGTTGCCTGCCTTTGCTGGAGACTGAAGCCTTGCCGGTGACCGCTGAGCAACACGCGGTGTTCGGCGCGCTGCCGCGCTATTGCGCTGTCATCGTGGTGAGCAAGCCGGCCGCGCGCCTGGCGTTGCAGCAGTTGGGGGGCAGTGTGCCGCCAATGCCCTGGTTCAGTGTCGGCGCGGCCACGGCCCGGATACTGGCCGATCATGGCCTCCAGGTTCACTATCCTGTCACGGGCGATGACAGCGAGGCCTTGCTTGAACTGCCTGCCTTGCGCGAGGCTATTGCACTGCCGGGCGCCCGGGTGTTGATCCTGCGTGGCGAGGGCGGGCGCGAGTTGCTGGCAGAGCGTTTACGCGAGCAAGGTGCTAGTGTCGACTACCTGGAATTGTATCGACGTTTTCTTCCGGTGTATGAGAAGGGCGCGCTGATGCAACGCATCCAGTTGGAACGCTTGAACGGCCTGGTGGTCAGCAGTGGGCAGGGTTTTTTACACTTGCACGCGTTGGCCGGCCCCGATTGGCCAGAGGTGGCACAACTGCCTTTGTTCGTGCCCAGCCCGCGTGTATATGAAATGGCGCGGGCCGCGGGTGCAGAAAAAGTTGTGGATTGTCGCGGCGCGAGTGCCGCGGCTTTGTTAGTGGCGTTAGGGAGCTATCCCGTTCCCACTCTCTGATACGCAAAGGACGGATACGTGAGCGAAACAGCCTTGCCTAAAGATGAAGCTCAGCCCGCGCTTGATGCGCCGGTCGAGACACCGGTCAGCGCGCCACGCCGTGGTAATGGCCTGGCCATCGTCGCCTTGTTGCTGGGCGCTGCGGGCGTAGCCGCCGGCGGTTGGGGGATCTGGCAGGTCCGTGCTCTGCAAGCCAGCAGCCAGCACCAACTGGGCCAAGTGCAGACCCTGGATGACCAGTCCCAGAGCCTCAAGCAAGGCCAGCAACAATTGGCCGCCCGCCTGGCGCAGTTGCCGGGTGCGGATGAGCTGGAAGAACGCCGCCGCCTGGTCACTCAGTTGCAGGGTGATCAGCAGCGCCTCAACCAGCGTCTGGAAACCGTGTTGGGTGCCAGCCGCAAGGATTGGCGCCTGGCCGAGGCCGAGCATCTGATCCGTCTGGCCAGCTTGCGTTTGTCCGCCTTGCAAGACATCAACAGCGCTCAGTCGCTGGTCCAGGGTGCCGACGAGATTCTTCGCGAGCAGAGCGACCCAGGGTCTTTCGCCGCACGCGAGCAACTGGCCAAGAGCCTGGCCGCGCTGCGCAGCACCGAGCAACCGGACCGTACCGGCCTGTACCTGCAACTGGCCGCCTTGCGTGACCAAGTGGTGCAACTGGCGGCGATTGCCCCGGAGTATCAGCTCACCGAGCCCGCTTCCCAGGGGCGTCCCACCAGCGATACGCAGAACCAGTTGAGCCAATGGTGGGAGCAGATTTCCCGTTACTTCCGCATCGACTTCAACCCGGATGACAACATCCGCCCATTGTTGGCAGGCCAAGGTCTGAACCAAGTGCGGCTGGCCTTGAGCCTGGCGCTGGAGCAAGCCCAGTGGGCTGCGCTTAACGGCGAGGCGGCGGTGTACAGCCGCTCGCTGGGAGAAGCGCGCAGCGTGTTGCAGGACAACTTCAACCAGGACAACCCGCAGAGCAAGGCGATGCTGGCGCGTATTGCCGAGCTCGAGCCCAAGGCCGTGTCGGTGGTCACGCCTGACCTGGCCGCGAGCCTGGCCGCTGTGCAGGCGTACCTCGAACGTCGTCATCAGTCTGCCGACGAAGCCAAGGCCTCGGCTGGCAAACCGGCGACCCAGGAGTAGAGCTGATGAAGCGTTTCTATGTGATCCTGGTGCTCGCGATTGCGGTCGCCCTGGCCCTGGGCGTGGGCATTTCCAAGCACACCGGCTACGTGTTGATTACCTATCCTCACCTGCTGCATTACGAATCAAGCCTGTGGGCGACATTGGTGGCGCTGTTCGCCATTGGCCTGGCGATTTACCTGGTCCGTGTGTTGTGGAGCCTGGTCACCACATCCGGTGGCGTGGTCAACCCTTGGTCACGACGCAACCGCAGCCGTCGTGTGCAGATTGCTATCGAGCAAGGCCAGATGGACCTCGCCGAGGGCCGCTGGGCCAGCGCCGAACGCCACCTGCACCGCGCCGCCGAAGCAGAGCGTCAACCCCTGCTGTATTACATCGGTGCCGCCCGTGCGGCCAATGAACAGGGGCGTTATGAGGAATCCGACGGCTTGCTGGAGCGCGCGCTGGAACGCCAGCCCCAGGCCGAACTGGCCATAGCACTGAGCCATGCGCAATTGCAGATGGATCGTGGCGATACTGAAGGCGCCCTGGTCACTCTTCAGGCGATGCATGAGCGTCACCCGCATAACGCGCAAGTGCTGCGACAGTTGCAACGCCTGCATCAGCAGCGTGGCGATTGGTCGTCGGTGATTCGCCTGCTGCCGGAACTGCGCAAGGACAAAGTCTTGCCCGCCAATGAGCTGGCCGAGCTGGAACGCCGCGCCTGGGGCGAGAACCTGAGCCTGGCGGCTCAGCGTGAAGAGCAAGGCGAGGCGGGGTTGCAGTCCTTGGAGCGCGCATGGGAGCAACTGACCGCTGCCCAGCGCCAACAGCCCCAACTGGTATTGGCGTATGCCGACCAACTGCGTCGATTGGGCGCGGATGCCAAGGCCGAAGAAGTGCTGCGTGGTGCCCTTAAACGCGGTTATGACAGTCACCTGATTCGGTTGTATGGCCTGCTGCGCGGCAGTGATCCTGCGCGCCAATTGAAGTTTGCCGAAGGCTGGCTCAAGGACCATCCAGGGGATGCCAGTCTGCTGCTGACGTTGGGCCGTCTGTGCCTGCAAAACAGTCTGTGGGGCAAGGCGCGCGATTATCTGGAAAGCAGCCTGCAAGTACAGCGCAATCCCGAAGCCTGCGCCGAGTTGGCTCGCCTGCTGGCCCAATTGGGCGACACCGAACGCAGCAACCAGTTGTTTCAGGAAGGCTTGGGGTTGCTCGACAATCGCCTGCTGTCCTCGCCGCTACCAGTGCCTGCGCGAGTTTGAAGTAGGAAAGGGCGAGTGGATTGGCTCGGACCGATCCGCCCCCCGATCCTTCAAACCCTGCAAACACTCGGTTTAACTGGCCTTGTTGCTAACTCCTACTTGTTGTAACTGAATTTCCTCGGGCTCGTGGCGGGATGTCCTTATGTTTTCGAGGAAATGTCTGCTCTAGGGCGTATTGAAAGGGGTCGGGCCTTTCCTCTACCGTAGCGACCTATCTCTTGCAGTGCGGATAAACAATGTCTTTGGCCCCTTTACGCTCTTTGTTTTTCCTGGCGTTCATGGCGGGTGCGCTGACGTTGGGCGCGTCTTTCTACCTTCAATACGGCGCGCTGCTACGACCGTGTTTTCTATGCCAGGTACAGCGCCTGTTCCTCGCGTCTTTTGCATTGATCAACCTGATTGCCGTGCTCCACAAGCCTGGGCGTTCCGGCCTTTGCCTTTACGGGCTGGCGAGCATGGGCTGTGCCTTGCTGGGCGCCATCACCGCAGGCCGGCAAGTGCTGTTGCAGAACAGGCCGACAAGTCAGGTGGGGGATTGCTGGCCCAGTCTGCAGCACATGCTTGAAAACCTGTCTGTGTGGCAGGCAATGCGCTCGGTGTTCAATGGCACGGTCGATTGTGTCGAAATCAACTGGACGCTGTTTGACCTGAGCCTGCCTGAGTGGAGTCTGTTGTTCTTCGTGGCGATGCTGATCCTGGGGCTCATGCAGGTGTCACGGTTGTTGTTCGGCAGGCATTTGCGCCTCGCAGTGCCTTGAAAACGAGACTCAGGTTGTAGGAGCGGATTAAACGCTTGTATGAACATTCTCTCCTGCGTACCTTGAAGCCATAGTCATGCGGGCATAATCTGGCCCGCACGCGTTATCCAAACCGCTTGTCAGACGCGGCCTTGTCCGTCTGCTGCTTCATCCTTGAAGTGTTGCGCAGGTACAGAGCTGCGGCGCCCCAATAGGGAAGAGAGATCATCATGTTGGAAAGTTGTCAGAATGCTCAGGAACGCTGGGGTGGGGTGCACAAGCTGATCGACAGCTGGTTGAAGGCACGTCACGAACTGGTTCGGGCCTTTGATGCTCTCGGCGCCAAGCCCGAAGCGTTGGGTGAGAATCGCAAGCCGTTGCAGGAGTTCTGTGAGGTGTTGGTGGACTACGTGTCTGCCGGCCATTTCGGCGTCTACGAGCAACTGACCAAGGAGGCCGAAGCCTTCGATGATCAGCGTGGCCTGGAGTTGGCCGAGACGATTTATCCGCGCATCGATGTGATTACTGAAAAGCTGCTGGCGTTCACCGACCTGTGTGATGCCGGGAAATGTGTTGCGGAAAAATTCAAAGAATTGGGCGCGCTGTTGCATGAGCGTTTCGAGCTGGAAGATTGCTTGATCGAAGTGCTGCACAACGCTCATAAAGAAGAACCTGCCACCCAGGCTTGAACCTGATGGCGAGATAAAAAACGGTGCGCATGTCGCACCGTTTTTTTATGGGTCAGTGGCGAGTGTCGAGCAGTTCGATCTCGAATACCAGCGGCGTATAGGGTGGGATCAACTCACCTGCGCCGTCTGCGCCATAGGCCTGGGCCGAAGGAATCACCAGGCGCCATTTCGCACCCACCGGCATCTGTTGCAATGCACTGCTCCAACCGCTGATCACGCTGTTCAGGCGAAACCATTGCGGTTGCGTACTTTTGTCGAAGACAGTTCCGTCAGGCAGTCGGCCCACGTATTTCACCCGCACTTCATCGCTGGCCAACGGCTTGTTGCCAGTGCCCGGAGCCAGTTCGGTGAGCAGGATGCCGTCGGCTAACTGCCGAACGCCGGCGGCGGCTTTTTCCCGAGAGAGAAATTGCTGTTCGGCGGCCAGTGCTTTTTCGCTTTGCGGCAGCTGGGCGTCGGCGGCGTTCTGCGCTTCGTGCTGCGCGAGGATCTGTTCGATGCGCGCGTTATCCAGCGCCAGTGGCTTGCCTTGGTAGGCTTGTTTGAGCCCGTCGAGCAGGGCCTGTATCTGCAGGTCGGGGACTTCCTGGCGCAACCGTTCGCCAAGGCTTGCGCCCAGGCTATAGGCAAGGTCGTGCGGGGCTATGGCGGTGGTGTTTGACGAGGGCTGCTCGCTGGCATCGGCCACGCAGATCGCCAAGCCGAACACTAGAAAAAGGTAACGCGACATGGGCATTCTCCCGGCGAAAGTGCGACGGATTATGCCAGTGCGAGTGCGTAAAAAGTGGCGCGGTTTTCCGTTATATCGATAAGAATTTTCGCACGTTGCAACGCAACGCAAAGGATACTGTCAACATGCCCTAGCGGCGGTAAGAGCAGAGGGCTAGTATGAGCCGCACCCACGTCAGCCAGGAGGTAAACCATGTCGGCCAAACAGAAGCCTGTAAATACCCCGTTGCACTTGCTCCAACAACTTTCGGGCAGCCTGCTCGAACATCTGGAAAGCGCGTGCTCCCAAGCCTTGGCTGATGCAGAAAAACTGCTCGCCAAACTGGAAAAGCAACGCGGTAAAGCGCAAGAAAAACTGCACAAGTCCCGTACCAAACTGCAAGACGCCGCCACTGCCGGCAAGTCCAAGGCACAAGCCAAAGCCAAAGGCGCGGTCAAAGAACTTGAAGAGCTGCTGGATGCTCTCAAGGATCGCCAAGCTGAAACCCGCAGCTACATTTCCCAACTCAAAAAAGACGCTCAAGAAAGCCTGAAACTGGCCCAGGGCGTTGGCCGTGTGAAGGAAGCCGTAGCTAAAGCACTGGGTGCTCGTACGCCTGCAAAAGTAGCCGCCAAGCCAACTGCTAAAACTGCTGCTGCCAAACCAGCCGCGAAGCC